>NZ_JARANW010000004.1:0-233040 GCF_029889825.1 Halomonas sp. 11-S5 | reverse complement strand
ATCGAGGGGAGTGATGAGGTCAGCAGAGTATGCAAGAATCGAGGGGCCTGCATGGGTCCTCCTTAGGCATATTGTTTGTTTGGCGATTAACAACATGCCGACCCATGCAGGTCTTTTCAATCATATCATCCTGATTTTCTTATCTATTTCGTGGGGATCCCTCAGCATTGGTGCGGAATACTTCGCCTTCCAACTCAGCGCCCCGGTCCAGCATGCGGTGCAGCATATCCAAGTGCCCCCTGGGAACATAGCCCAACTTGTGTCCGGCGCTCTCCATCCTGATGGCTTGCGCCTCAACCGAGTTCTCGGGCTCCGGCACGAATTGAACGGGGTCACCCTCACTCAGCTCTGCCGCGTTGAGTTCGGCCTCGTGGCGAAAGCCTGCTATCTCCACCAGCACCTCGAAGGCTTCAGGAGGGTCATCGAAGGGGTGAACCAGCTCGAACCCGTCGTTGGGCAGCTTGGCACCACTGTAGCCCAGCAGGGCGAAATCGCTGATCTCGGCATCGGAGGGAATGGCACGCAGCTCCAGATAGCGACTGAAATCCCCTCGGCTTCGCGGCGGCAGCCGGCGCTTGAAGGCCTCAATCACCTGGTGGCTGTGCTCCACCTGCTTCAGCGGGAACGCCGGATAGCCCTCGAAGCCCATTTTTCTCGCTTCTGCCATCTCGGGACCATGGTCGTACTGAAGCACTATCTGACCGCCCTTCATCACCAGCTGACCCACACGGTAGCGAGAGCGCTTCTTGCTCTCACGGGCCTGCCAGTAGAGCAGCAGCCGCTGTGGTTCCACCAGATGTTCGATAAAGCGGGTCATGTCAGTTCTCCAGTGCCTCCAGCAGGCGCGCTCTCCTTGTCAGCGTCAGGAAGGCAATAAACTCAGCACGTTGCACTGTCAGTGGATGCGGAAGGTCAAACTGTGTGAGGCGGTGCAGCATGGCCTGCAAGTCATCTTCGCACCATCCCTGCAGCCGTTCTATCAGTATCGGTCGGATATGGGGAAAGTTCCGACAGTACTCGGCGACTCCTTCGATCAGGGGTAGGCGCCGCCTATCACCCCCTGGAGAAGTCAAAGGGAGCCGGGTCCGGGCAGACCAGCAATGACTTGTCCCGAGCGCCCACCGGGAAGACTTCGTACTCCTGATGGATGTCCCAGCCCGCAATATCGATAACCTGGCCCGGCCCTTGCTCGACTCCCTCACGATCGATCATGGCGTCGCCCCAGCCACCCGGAATCAAAAAACTCCTCAGCAGCTTCACCGCAGAGCGGATCCGCCGATCGGGGCCGTGTTGCTCGTTACTATAGCATCCTGCGTTCCACAAGCATCACGCCGCCCCCCATTTCGTTAGCCGCCTTTGTTTTCTCGCTTCTTGCACCTTCGCTGCAGCTTTGACGCAGATAATCCCCACATAACAGAACAAGCCTCCCCCCTCCCCGGCGTCACCGTGACAGTCACTGAAGGAGGCAAGATATGAAGGTACTGAAACCCTGGCAGGCCGTGGGCATCACGGTCGCCGTTAGCTTTCTACTGGTGCTTTGGGAAGTGCCCGCCTCGACCTGGGCCACCTCGGCCACCCTAAGCCTGGCGGCGGGGGCGGCGGCCCTGGCGCTGATGGCCACCTCGGCCATCCTGGCCGGCCGCTGGGGCTGGGTGGAGCTGGTACCGGTACCCGCCGGGCCAAACAGCGCGGCCTTCCGTGAGCGCTTGGCCGAGATCGCCCGCGAGGTGCCGGCCGACAGCGTGGAGATCCGCTTCTGCGGTCCCCAGGGGCTGAAGGATGCGGTGAGCCAGCAGATGGAGGAGCTGGGCATTCCGCGCCACAACCTGGCCTATGAGTACTTCGATTTTCGATAGTATCGCCACCGCGGGCGATGGCCGCGTCCGACGGGTGGCTGCTATTCTTTGGTGATATCGCCTCATGTGATCGAGGAATCAAAAGGAACCCCATGACGACCCTCTTTACTCGCCTGAATGCCGTCGCTTCACCCGCCATCGGCCTGGGCTGCATGAACCTCTCCCACGGCTACGGCAGCCCGCTTCCCGAGCGCGAGGCGCTGCGCGCCCTCGACGCAGCCTTCGATATGGGCTATCGCCACGTCGATACCGCCACCCTCTACGGCGCCACGGCCAACGAGCGGCTGGTGGGCAAGGCGCTGGCGGGCAAGCGCCGCGAGATCCTGCTGGCCAGCAAGTGCGGCATGGCCATGGACCCGGCACTCGGCCGCAAGGTGATCGACGGGCGCCCGGAGACGCTGCGCCGCCAGTGCGAGGCGAGCCTCGCGCGGCTGGGCACCGACCACCTGGACCTCTACTACCTGCACCGCTGGGACAAGAGCCTGTCCATCGAGGAGAGCGTGGGCGCGCTGACCCGACTGGACGCCATGATGACCCCGGACCAGGTGGCGGGGGCTCGCTACGGCGAGGCCCAGCAGGCGGAGGTCGACACCGAGGAGTTCGGCTATGGCGGGGTTCCGGCGGCGAGTGAGCGGCGGCTGTCGTGATGGCGAGCCTGTCGGGCGAGTTCCGCGGTGGTGCCATCGAACAGGTGCCGCTGGGCCTGCTGGGTCAGGGCATAGGCGTCCTTCACGCCTTGTCGGGCGCGCTCGTCGCATGGTTGCTCGGGGCCCGGCGCCGACGGTGGCTGCCAGCCGAAACAGCGCTGCCGGGTCGGGTCGAGTAGCGAGAACTCCACCACCTGGTCGTCCATGACCCAGCCCAGGGTGCCCGCCTGATGGTATTCGGCGAGTTGGGGGGCGGCCGGATCGAGCAGCGAGTGGCCCATGGCGCCGGGAAGGGGCAGGTCCAGCAGGTCGGCCAGGGTCGGCGCGACATCGCGTTGATGGCCGGTGCGCGAGGGACGGCCGGGCTCGACGATGCCCGGTGCATAGAGCAGGAACGGCAGCCGGGAGCGCTCGAGGATCGAGCCTTCCACCCGTGAGGTATGGTCGGACACCAGCACGATCAGCCAGGGATGTTGCCAGTCGCGGGACTCGATGGCCTCGACGAAGTCGCCGACCGCCTCGTCGGCCATGTGCAGGGTGTTGCGGATCCCCGCGGCACGTGAGTCGCTGTCGATCAGCGGGGTCATGCCGGGTGGCACCTGGGTGTCGTGGGTGGTGTTGGTGTTGATGCCGACCAGCATGGGCTCGCGCATGTCCCCCATGCGCTCCAGGACGAAGCGATAGAGGTCCCGGTCGTAGACGCCCCAGTAGTTCTCGGGCCACTGGCGTTGCTCGATGGCCTCCTTGCCGAGGCTCTCCCGGAAGCCCAGCGCTTGGGCAAAGGCGCCGGTGCCACTGGTGTTCTCGTGGGACCCCTGGAAGAAGGCGGTCTGCCAGCCGGCCTGGGCGAGGCGCTCGGGCAGGCAGTCGTAGTCGTGGCGGGCCAGGTCGGTCTGGGCGATGGTCTGACCGGGCGGGTTCTGGTAGCTGCAGAACAGGCTGAACATTCCCTCGGTGGTGCGCCGGCCGCCGGCGATGAGGTCCTCGCTGTGCAGTGAGCGCTCGGCCAGGGCGTCGAAGCGCGGCGTCACGGGGCGGCCGTCGTCGAGGGGCGCCATGAAGACGCTGGCCCAGCTCTCCAGCAGCACGAAGGCAACGTTCATCCGGCGGGGCTCGCCGCTCGCCAGGGCAGCGTCGGGATACAGCCGATTCACCCGTGAACGGGCCTGGTCGTCACGCATCCACTCGAGTGGCATGGGCTCCAGCGCATACTTCTGGCCACGCTGCAGGCCGTGCAGCGCCGCGTAGGCACCGTTGAGGGCGGCGGTGGCGGCCTCGGGGTTGCCCAGCCTCAGGGCATCGTCGGGACTCTGGGGTACGCCGCTCACGCCGCCTCGCACGATCGGCACCGTGGCGACGATCACCGCCAGCATGGCCAGCTCGGGCGCGAAGCGCACTCGCAGGCGAGCCTCGGCGACGGGAACCCGCGCGATGACGCCCAGCAAGGCGAGGATGCCCAGCAGATAGGGCCATTGCGCGATGAGCATGCCCCCCAGGCTGCCGGCGGAGTTGGCGAGCTCCGCCGCCTCATAGCCGACATGGCGGCCGGTCTCCTGCCAGTAGAGCCAGTCACCCAGCTGGGCAAACAGCAGAATGACCCCGGCCGGCACCAGCCAGCCACGACGGGGCAGCCGTTCCAGCAGACGGGAGGCCGGCCATAGCACCAGGGTCGTGAGGCCGGCCAGCAGGGCCGAGATGGCCAGGTCGAAGCGCAGCCCCCACCACCAGGCGGTGGGCCAGAGCCCTTCGGGCGTCATCACGGCATCCGACACCAGGCGAAGGCCCCCGGTGATCAGCGTGAGGACGACGAGGAAGCGCAGCCAGGTGAGGAAGAGGCCGGGGCGTGGACGTTGAGCGGTCGGTATCACGATGTCTGTCCGATGTTCTGTTCATGACGAGCAAGCGGTCGATTCTAGCATGGCGCGACCTACGGTCATGATGCCCGGACAGGGCCCGGTGGCGGGCAGTCACCCTGGGGCTCCGCTGATCCGGCACGCCCCTACTCCTCTGCACCCTGCGCCCTCCCGCAGACGCCGCCCCCGACCCTTGGTATTCTCGGTGGCTATATTGATAACCAAGTTCGAGGGACCACCATGTGGGATGAACGCTACGACACCGACGACTACGTCTACGGCACCGAGCCCAATGACTTCCTGCGCGAACAGGTGGGCATGATCGGCGAGCCGCCGCGGCAGGTGCTGTGTCTGGCCGATGGCGAGGGACGCAACGGCGTCTACCTGGCCAGGCTCGGCCATCGTGTGCTCTCCGTGGATGCCTCGGCGGTCGGCCTGCGCAAGGCGGCCCGCCTGGCCGAGCGGGAGGGCGTGCCCCTGGAGACCCGGGTCGCCGACCTCACCGAGCACACCTTCGCCGCCGAGGCCTTCGACGCGGTGGTGTCGATCTTCTGCCACGTGCCCGAGGCGGGCCGCCCGCACCTGCACCGCCAGGTGGCGCGCACCCTCAAGCCCGGCGGGATCCTGATCCTGGAGGCCTATACCCCGGCCCAGGTGCCGCGGGACACCGGCGGGCCGGACACCCCGGACCGCACCCCCACGGCCGCGGAGCTGGAGGCGGCCTTCGCCGACTTCGAGATCCTCTCGAGCCGCGAGTTCGACCGCCAGGTGGTCGAGGGACGTGGCCATACCGGCCTGGGCGCCGTGGTGCAGTTCATCGCCCGCAAGCGCCCGGCCTAGGCCGGCCGGCGCTCGCGCCCTTGTGGCGCCAGGGTCCTGTCGAGGAAGGCGAGCAGCTCGGGCAGCTCCGCTTCGAGGTGCCGGCTGAGGTCGTGGTCGCCGGGCAGCAGGCGCAGCTCGGCCGGGGTATCGCCGCGGCTGGCATGGAGTCGTTCGGCATCGCTCGGCGGGATCACCACGTCGTCACGGCCGTGCACCAACAGCACCGGGCAGCGCACCCGGGGCAGGGTGGTCACGGGCGCGATGGCGTCGAAGCGATGGCCGATCACGTGCTCCACGTAGCGCAGCACGTACCAGCCCAGCGGGACGAATGGCAGCCGCTTCCCGGCCAACCAGCGACGCATCATGCCGTCCGGGTGGGCGAAGGCTGAGAGGCTGACCACGGCGGCGATGTCGTCACGACGCGAGGCGGCCAGCAGCACCGCCGCGGCGCCCACCGAGTGGCCGAGCAGCGCCACCGGCGCATCGGCCATGCCCGGGCGGGCGCGCAGCCAGGCCAGGGCGGCCTCGGTGTCCTCGGCGAAGCGCGGCATGGAGGAGAAGCTGTCGGCGTCGCTCTCGCCATGGTTGCGGGCATCGAACAGCAGCACGTTCCAGCCCGCCGCCTGCAGCGGCCTGGCCAGCGGCAGCATCAGCTCACGGTTGGCGCCCCAGCCGTGGGTGATTACCACCGTGCCGCGCCCCTGGCCGGGTAGCCACCAGCCCGCCAGCTTCCTGCCCCTTCGCGTGGAAAGGGTCACCGTCTCCCCGGTCACGCCGTGCTCGTCCAGGGAGCACGCGATCGGCACCCGCGGCGCGGCCAGGCTGACCCTCAGCCGCCGATGGAAGAGGTGCAGCAGCAGCGCCAGCCCCGCCGCCGGCAGGCCCCACCCGAGCCACCCCGGCAGCGCGGTCATCGCCTAGCCGCCGCCATTGAACCACCAGGTGGCGACATTGAGGTAGGCGGCGAAGCTCACCCAGGCCAAGTAGGGAACCAGCAGCCAGGCGGCGAGGTGCGAGACGCCGGCGAAACGACGGATGGTCAGCACGATCAGCCCCCACAGCAGCAGCAGGTCGAGCAGCGCCAGGCCCATCCCGTGCAGGCCGAAGAACAGGATCGACCAGAGCGCGTTGGCGGCGAGCTGAGCGACGAAGGGCCAGAGGATGTGCCAGCGTGCAGCGGGCGGGGCGGCCAGGGTGGCCCGCCAGGCGGCCAGCGCCATCAGCAGGTAGAGCGTGCTCCAGGCAATGGGGAAGGCGAGATTCGGCGGGGTCAGCGGTGGCTTGGCCAGGCCGGCGTACCACTCGCCGGGCGGGGTGGCGATGCCGCTCAGCGCGGCCAGCATCACCAGCACCAGCCAACCGAGGAAGATCATCAGTGAGCGGGTCGGGGTCATGCGCGGCCTCCTTGCCAGTCAGGCGTCAGGGGAGGTTACCACACTCCCCCTGGCCCTCCAGGCCGCGGCATCGCGCCCCGGGGATCCGAACAGCGGCCATGGCGGCGGTGAACCGCTTCCAGCCCGGCGGCGCGTCTGGCGGTGGTCAGCGCCCGTATTGTTATGTTATAACCTCCGCCAGTTTTCCGGAGGCTCCCCCATGGCTCACCACCAACACCGGCATCGCCCGGAAGGGCCCTGCCATTTCTCGCTGATGTCGCTCTCCGCGACTCGCCGCCTGCTGCTGGTCGCCGCACCGCTCGCCGCCCTGTGGCTGACGGTCTCCTGGGCCGCGGGGTGGTGGTCCTGATGTCGCGCCTGCAACTGCATGACCTGCAGCTGGCCCGCGGCGGCCAGACGATCCTCGAGCACCTGGACGGCCGCTTCATGGACGGCGCCATCACCGCCCTGATCGGCGCCAACGGCGCCGGCAAGAGCACCCTGATCGCCGCCATCATGGGCATGCTGGCCCCGGTGGCCGGCAGCGTGGAGTGCCGGGTGCCCCGCGAGCGCCGGGCCTGGCTGCCCCAGCAGCTGGCGCTGGACCTCAGCTTCCCGATGAGCGTGGAAGAGCTGATCATGAGCGGCACCTGGCCCAGCCACGGTGCCCTGAAGGGCTACTGCGGCCCCCACTATCGGCGCGGTCGCAAGATCATGGCGCGACTGGGCATCTCGCAGTTGGCTCACCGCCCGCTGGGCGAGCTCTCCGGCGGCCAGCGCCAGCGCGCCCTGCTGGGCCGCACCCTGATGCAGGAGGCCGAGCTGCTGCTGCTCGACGAGCCCTTCGCCAACGTCGACATCGAGACGGTGGACGTGCTGATGGAGGTGCTGCGCGACATGGCCCGGCAAGGCGCCACCATCATCGTGGTGATCCACGACATGGAGCAGCTCGCCCGCCTGGCCGACGACGTGCTGCTGCTTTCCGGCGGCCATGGCCGCTGGGTCAGCCCGGATGCCCTGCTCGACCACCATAGCGGCCTGGTGCCCCGCGCACCGCGCCTGCCCCTGACCTTTCCGGATGCCTCCCATGCTGGCACTGCTTGACGCCTGGCTGCTCGCCCCCTTCGACTACGGCTTCATGCAGCGTGCCCTGGTGGCCGGCCTGGCGCTGTCGCTGGCCGCCCCCCCGCTGGGGGTCTTCCTGATGCTGCGCGGCATGAGCCTGATCGGCGACGCCATGGCCCACGCCATCCTGCCCGGGGTGGCGCTGGGCTTTTTGGCCGCCGGCTTCTCGCTGCCGATGATGAGCCTGGGCGGTATCCTCTCGGGCTTGCTGATCGCGGTGCTCGCCGGCAGCGTGTCGCAGATGACCGGCCACAAGGAGGACTCAGCCATGGCCAGCTTCTTTTTGATCTCGCTGGCCGCCGGGGTAATGCTGGTATCGCTGGGCGGCAGCAGCGTGGATCTCACCCATGTGCTGTTCGGCTCGATTCTCGCCGTGGACTCCACCGCCCTGGTGCTGATCGCCGCTATCAGCAGCCTGATCGTGGTGATCCTGGCGGTGGTCTTCCGCGCCCTGGTGGTGGAGTGCCTGGACCCGTTGTTCCTGCGCGGCCAAGGGGTGCGTGGCGGCCTGATCCACGGCATCTTCCTGGGGCTGGTGGTGCTCAACCTCACAGCCGGCTTCCAGACGCTGGGCACCCTGATGGCCGTGGGCCTGATGATGCTGCCCGCCACCACGGCACGCTTCTGGAGCCAGCGCCTGGAGGGGCTGATCGCCATCGCCATCGCCATCGCCCTGGTCTCCAGCACCGGCGGCCTGCTGCTCTCCTACCACCTCAGCTTGCCCTCGGGGCCGGCCATCATCCTGCTGGCCGGCAGCGGCTATGTGTTCTCCGCGCTGTTCGGCCGCCACCATAGCCTGACTGCCCAGTGGCGCCGCCATGCCGCGCCACTGGGCGCCCCCGAACACGACTGACACGGCACCCCTGACACAACCACCGAGGAATCCTGCCATGCGCCTTTCACGCCTCTGCGCCCTGCTTGCCGGGGTCTCCACCCTGCTAGCCCTGCCCGCCGCCCTGGCCGCCGAGCGCATTCAGGTGGTCACCAGCTTCAGCATCCTCGCCGACATGATCGAGAACGTCGGCGGCGAGCATGTCGAGGTGACGGCCCTGGTCGGCCCCGACAGTGATGCCCATGTCTATTCGCCGCGCCCCACCGACGCCCGCGCCCTGGCCGAGGCCGACCTGGTGGTGTTCAACGGACTGCAGTTCGAGGGCTGGATCGAGCGGTTGATCGACGCCAGCGACTTCACCGGTCCCCTGGTAGTGGCCACCGACGGCATCGCGGCACGGATCGCCGCCGCGGAGGACGACGGCCATGATGACCACGACGATGGGGAGGATCACGGCCATGGCCCCATCGATCCCCACGCCTGGCAAGACCTGAGCATGGGGCCACTCTACGTGGACAACATCCTCGCGGGCCTGATCGAAGCCGACCCGGCCAACAGCGTGGCCTACCGGGCCGGTGCCGAGCGCTACCTGGCAGAGATCGCCGCCACCGACAGCGAACTACGCGAGCGGCTCGGCGAGATTCCCGCCGGCACCAGCGTGATCACCGGCCATGACTCCTTCCGTCACTTCGCCCGCGCCTACGGCCTGGCGTTCCTCTCGCCCCAGGGACTCACCACCGAGGCCGACCCCAGCGCGGCCAACATGGCCCGGCTGATCGACGTGATCCGCGAGAAGCATGTCCAGGCGCTGTTCCACGAGAACATGACCAGCCCGGCGATGATCGACCAGCTGGCCGAGGAGACCGGCCTGCCGGTGGCCGGCACCCTCTATGCCGATGCCCTGGCCAGCGACGGCGAGGCCAGCAGCTGGCTGGGCATGATGCGCCACAACGCCCGCATCCTGCACGATGCCCTGGCCGAGCCGGGCAAGAGCGAAGGCGGCGACGTGCACGGCCATGAACACTGAGTGAACGTTCAAGAATCAGCGATCAGGACGCCTTGTGGCGCCGCTCTGCAAGGCCGATACCTGAGCTGCCTGAACGGCAAGAAATGCTAGACTCTGGCTATCCCGGGCGCAGAATACCCGGCACTGCAAGGAGCCATGCAGCATGCGACTCACGCGTCCCCAACGAGAAACCATCGTCTCCTGCATTCGTCAGTTCGCCGGAGAGAATATCGACGTACGTGTCTTCGGCTCGCGTCTCGATGACGCCCGCCGCGGCGGGGATCTCGATCTGCTGCTGGTGTCCCTCAGTCCCATCTCGCTCCTCACCCGCGCCGAGTTGAAGCAGGCACTCGAGGCACGCCTGCAACTGCCTGTGGATATCGTGACTTATACACAAGGCCATGAACCGACGCCTTTCCAGGCCATCGCAATAAAGCATTCTCGGCCAGTCCACGTAGAGGATGCTGCATGACCCACGATATTCTCGAAGCGCAACAGCGCCATCTGGCTCAACTCATGGAAGCCATCCAGCGCTGTGCCTGGTTTCTCCACCAGTCCGAAGCCAAGATCGATTGGCCCATCCTTCCCGAGTGGCTGGTAGAACACAAGAAGGATGTTGACCTCTTCGAGACACTCGCTGCCATCAATGAGCGGTTCGCCAAGCTGCAGGACTCACTGGCATCCGCCATGCGTCACAGTGCCCTGCTCGCGGGAGAGTCCTCCGACAACTTCCTCAAGGTTCTGGTCTTTTTCGAGAAACAAGGCGTCATAGATGCCACCAGCGACTGGCAGCGCTGCCGTGCAGTTCGCAACATGGCCGCCCATGAATATGCGACCAACTACGCGGACATAGCGGAGCACTTCAACCTGCTGCATGAACTCTCCGCAGTGCTCTTTCATGCCGCTCGACGCCTTATCATCTGGTGCACCGAGCAGCTCGGCATCCCGCCCGCCAGCCGGGACTTCGAGGAAGAGTTCAACCGCACCTTCGCCTGAACCATCGGCTGTGCCACCATCACCGGGCCATCGAACGCCAGGGAAGCCGCCATGCTCGAGTTCCGCCAGGTCCACAAGGCCTATGCCACCCCCCAGGGGCCCCTCGAGGTGCTGGCCGGGGTCGACCTGAGCCTGGCCGTCGGCGAGAGTCTGGCGCTGATGGGCGAGTCGGGCAGCGGCAAGTCGACCCTGCTCCACCTGGCCGCGGGCCTCGACCTGCCCGACCGCGGCGAGGTCAGGGTTTCCGGCCGCGCCATCTCGACGCTCGGCGAGGTGGGCCGGGCACGGCTGCGTCGCGAGACCCTGGGCCTGGTGTTCCAGCAGTTCCACCTGGTGCCGAGCCTGACCGTGCTCGACAACCTGCGCCTGCAGGCGCGCCTCGCCGGCCGCGAGCAGGCCGACTGGACGGCCGAGCTGGTCGAGCGGCTGGGCCTGGCCGGGCTGACGAAGCGCTACCCGGAACAGCTCTCCGGCGGCCAGCAGCAGCGCCTGGCCATCGGCCGCGCCCTGGCACCGCGCCCGGCCCTGCTGCTCGCCGACGAGCCCACCGGCAACCTGGACGAGGGCACCGCCGACGAGGTGCTGGACCTGCTGCTGGCCCTGGTCCACGACACCGGTTGCGCCCTGCTGATGGTCACCCACAGCCCCCGGGTAGCCGCCCCCCTGGACCGCCGCCTGCACCTCACCCATGGCCATCTCGGCCAATTCAGCGCGGCCAGGATACCGACATCGTGACCACCCACGCCGTATGGGCCTTCAGGGCCGGGCTCCTCGTCACCGTGACGGCCATCATGGCCGGCATCTGGTGGCTGCTCCAGGCGCTGGGCCTGCCCATGAGCTTCTCCCCCTCCGGCATCGCCGAATGGTTCAACAGCCAGGGCAACATGGGGCCCCTGCTGCTCTTGCTGTTGATGATGCTGGCGGTGGTGGTGGGCCCGATTCCCACCCTGCCGGTCACCGCGGCCGCCGGGCTGGCCTTCGGCCTGCTCCCGGGGGTGCTGCTGTCGATCATCGGTGCCATGACCGGGGCCATGATCGCCTTCACCCTGGCCCGTCTGCTGGGGCGGGATGCTCTGCGTACCCGGCTGCCGGCCAATCCGCTGTTCGGTACCCAGGGCTCGCAGCGCCTGCTGTTCCTGACCGTGCTGGTCACGCGCCTGGTACCCATCTTCTCGTTTGCGCTGGTCAGCTACGCCGCCGGGGTCACCGCCATCACCACGGTACGCTTCGCGCTGGGTACGGTGATCGGCATGCTGCCCATGACCCTGGTGTTCGCCAGCCTCGGGCGCGCCTTCGAGCTGAACCCGCTGCTCTCGATCACGGCCGCCGTGGTTATCCTCAGCGTGATGACCCTGCTGCCCTGGTACCTGCATCGACGCCGCCACTCTCGCCTGGCCCGCTGGCTGCATCTCGACGACGAGCCGCCTGGAGAGTAGCCGGGGCTCGGTGCCTCGGCGGGCACCGGCCACTCCCCTGCCCTGTCGCTTCTATGAGACGATACCGACACCAGGGGGCATACCGCCCCGCTCGCTCGCCAGCCACGTGCCCCCATGCTCACCGCCCTGCTGACCCTGCTCTCCCACTATCGCCGCCACCCCGGCCAGCTCGCCATGCTGCTGCTGGGCCTGTGGGTGGCCGGCGCGCTGTGGAGCGGCGTGCAGGCGATCAACGCCTCGGCCCGCGACAGCTACGCCCGGGCCGAGGCGCTCTTCACCACTGGCCTGGACCGTCTGGAGCGCCGCGACGGCGAGCCCCTCGACCGAGAAGACTTCGTGACCCTGCGCCGCCAGGGCCTGGCCGTCTCGCCGCTGCTGGAGGGCACGGTGATCACCGCGCGGGGCGAGCGGCTGACGGTGATCGGCATCGACCCGCTGACCCTGCCCGGCGACAGCGCCTTCGCCACGGCGGGCAGCCCATCCACCTCAAACCCGGGCGAGCTGACGGCCTTCTTCACGCCGCCCTGGCAGACCCGGCTGGCCCCGGATACCGCCCCGCGACTGGGGCTCGAGCGACAGGCGGCCCCGGGCGCCGAGCCATCGCTGGCCGATGGCAAACGGCTGCCGCCGCTGGTCCTCGCCCCGGCCCTGCCGCCGGACACCCTGGTGGTGGACATCGCCGTCGCGGCCCGGCTGCTGGAACGGGGCACCGCGCTCAGCCGGCTGGTGACCGCGGCCGGCGCGCTGGACTCGGCCCCGGAGGGCTACCGGCTCGGCCGCGCCGCCACCCGGGTCGACCCCGGCGAGCTCACCGCGAGCTTCCATCTCAACCTTACCGCCATGGCGCTGTTGGCGTTGATCGTCGGGCTGTTCATCGTCCAGGCGGCGCTGGGTCTGGCGCTGGAGCAGCGCCTGGGGCTGCTGCGCACCCTGCGCGCCCTGGGCGTGCCGGGGCGCACGCTGGTCGCCCTGCTGGCGCTGGAGCTCGTGCTGCTCGGCGTGATCGGCGCCCTGGCCGGCATCGCCAGCGGCGTGTGGCTGGCGCGCACCCTGCTGCCGGACGTGGCGGCCACCCTGCAGAGCCTCTACGGCGCCGCGGTAGGCGTACAGCTGCGCCTGCCCTGGCACTACTGGCTGGGCGGGCTCGGGGTGACCCTGAGCGGGCTCTTCGTTGCCGGCAGCGGCATCCTGTGGCGGGCCGCGCGGCTCGGCGTGCTGGGGCTCGGCCAGGCCCAGGCCTGGCGGGCGGGCTTCCAGCGCCAGCTGCGTGGCCAGGCCATCGCCGGCACCCTGGCCGCCCTGCTGGCGCTGGCGGTGTGGGCCTGGCTGGCCGCACAGCCCGCCGGCGAAGGGCTGGTTGCCGGCTTCGTGCTGGTGGGGGCGATGATGCTGGCCTGCGCCCTCTGGCTGTCGCCGCTGCTGGCGGCCGGGCTTTCCGGCCTGGGCCGGCTCGCCCGGTCACACCCCTTGACCCAGTGGGCGCTGGCCGACCTGCAGCTCCAGCTGCCGCGCCTGTCGCTTGCCCTGATGGCACTGCTGATCGCGCTCTCCGCCAACCTGGGGGTGGGCAGCATGGTCGGCGGCTTTCGCCTCACCTTCCTCGACTGGCTCGACCAGCGGCTGACCGCCGACCTCTACCTGCGCCCGCCGGCCGGGCAGTTCGACGCGGTACAGACCTGGCTGGACGCGCGCGACGAGGTCGCCGAACTGCTGCCCACCGCCGACGCCGAGTCCTCCCTGCTCGCGGTGCAGGCCGGAGGCGAGCGCCGGCGCCTCGCGGTGCCGGTGACGCTGTTCGGCATCACCCCGGCCGCCCGGCTCACCCCCACCTGGCCGCTGCTCGCGACCCGTGCCGGGCGGGAAGCGGCCTGGACCGCCCTCGAGGCGGGCGAGGCCTTCATCAACGAGCAGCTGGCGCTGGGCCAGGGCATCGCCCCCGGCGACCGGCTGCTGCTGCGCTCGCCGGGTGGCCAGGAGCAGGTGACGGTGGCCGCCATCTATCCCGACTACGGCAATCCCCGCGGCGAGGTGCTGATGGCTACCGCCGCACTGCGGGAGCGCTTCGCCGCCGCGCCAGGGTCGCTGGGCATCGTGCTCGCCGATACCGGCACGCCGGGGGAGCGCCAGGCCGAGACGCTCTCCCGGGCGCTCGCCGAGCGCTTCACGCTGGGCCGCGACGCACTGCGCGACCAGCGCCAGATCAAGGCGCTCTCCACCCAGATCTTCGAGCGTACCTTCGCCATCACCCGCGCCCTCAATGCCCTGACGCTGGCCGTGGCGGCCCTGGCCCTGCTTACCAGCCTGCTGGCCCAGGCCCGGGAGCGCCGTCGCCGGCTCGCCCCGCTGTGGGCACTGGGGGTGACCCGCGCTCGTCTGGCGGGCATCCAGCTGGCTCAGCTGGGTGGCGTCTCGCTGCTCACGGGGCTGGCCGCCGTGCCGCTGGGCATCGCCATCACCGTTTGTCTCGTGGCGGTGATCAACGTGGCCGCCTTCGGCTGGCGCCTGCCGCTGCATGTCTTCCCCGCCGAGATCGGGCTGACCCTGGCCACGGCGATCGGGGTCGCGCTGCTGGCGGCCGGCCTGCCGGCGCTGACGCTATGGCGCACGCCACCCCGCACCCTGCTGGCCGAGGAGGAGGCGACATGAGACGAGCCCTGTCGTGGCTGCTGGTACTACTGATGGCCCTGCTGGCCGGCTGCGAGGACCACACGCCCCGCGACCCGGGCGCTGGCTTCGCCGGGCTGGGCGCCGAGGCCGGCGGCTTCCGGCAGGCCACACCCGGCACCCCGCTGCGCTTTCCCGAGGACCACGGCCCCCACCCCGACTACCGCCTGGAGTGGTGGTACCTGACCGCCAACCTGGAAGACGAGAGCGGCGAGCCGCTGGGCGTGCAGTGGACCCTGTTCCGCCAGGCCCAGCTGCCGCCCGCCGCGCGCCCCGAGACATCTGGCCCCTGGGCCGCCGACCAGCTGTGGATGGCCCACATGGCCGTCTCCCAGGGAGAGACCCACCGGGTGGCCGAACGCTTCGCCCGGGGCGGCTCCCGGGAAAGCGACCCCGTGCGCGACCAGGCGGGTGTCACCGCGGCCCCCTTCCGCGCCTGGCTCGACGACTGGTCGATGGCCAGCCGCGTCGGGGACAGCGACCGGGATGCGCTGTCACAGCTTGAACTGGCCGCCACGGCCGAGCATGACGGCGCTCACTTCGGCTACCGGCTGTCGCTGGACGCCGAGGGGCCCCTGGTACGCCACGGCGAGAACGGCTTCAGCCAGAAGTCCGCCGACGGCCAGGGCTCGATCTACTTAAGCCAGCCCTTCTATCGCGTCAGCGGCGAGGTCACCCTGGACGGCGAGCCGCGCCGGGTGACGGGCCGCGCCTGGCTCGACCGCGAGTGGAGCAGCCAGCTGCTCGGCCCCGACCAGGCGGGCTGGGACTGGTTCTCGCTGCACCTGGCCGATGGCCACCGGCTGATGGCCTTCCGCCTGCGCGGCGGCGGCGAGGGCGGCGAGGGCGGCGATGACTACCTCTCGGGCAGCTGGATCACCCCCGAAGGCGAGACAACGCCCCTGGAAGACGATGCCCTTGCCCTCACCCCCCTGGCCACCTCGACCGTGGCCGGCCGGACGCTGCCCACCCGCTGGCGGCTGCAGCTTCCGGACCATGACCTCGACCTGACGGTCGAAGCACCCCACGCCGATCGCTGGATGGCCACCACGGTGAGCTACTGGGAGGGCGAGGTGAATGTCTTCGACCACGCCAGCGGCGCGCCGCGAGGGCGGGGCTATCTCGAGATGACCGGCTACTGAGACGACTCAACGACGGAGAACCCCAATGCTTCCCAGCCTGTTCATTTCCCATGGTTCACCGATGCTGGCCCTGACCCCGGGGCCGGCCCACGACTTCCTGCGCCGGCTGGGCCATGAGTGGCAACCGAAGGCCATCCTGGTGGTCTCGGCCCACTGGGCCAGCCGCCAGCTGCTGGTCAGCACCAGCGAGCGTCCCGAGACCATCCACGACTTCGGCGGCTTCCCCCGGGCGCTCTTCGACTGCCAGTACCCCGCCCCGGGCGAACCCGGGCTGGCGATGCGCCTGGCCCGTGAGCTCAACGCCGTGCCCACCGAGCGCGGCCTGGACCACGGCGCCTGGGTACCGCTGTCGCTGATGTACCCCGAGGCCAAGATCCCGGTAGTCTCGCTGTCGCTGCCGGTGGGGTGGACGAACGCCGAGCTGGTGGCCCTGGGCGAGAAGCTGGCCGCGCTGCGCGAAGAGGGCATCCTGGTGGTCGGCTCGGGCAGCCTGACCCACAACCTGGCGGAAATGCAGGCCCTGGAGGCGCCGATGCCGGCCTGGGTCGGCGAGTTCGCCGACTGGGTCCATGCCCGCCTGGAGGCCGATGACCGGGCGGCCCTGCTCGACTGGCAGCGCGCCCCCCAGGCGCGGCGCAACCACCCCACCGCGGAGCACTTTCAGCCGCTGCTGGTGGCCATGGGGGCCGGCGGGCCGGGCAAGCGGCTGCACCACAGCGTGGCGCACGGTGTGCTGGCCATGGACCTCTATGCCTTCGCTTGAGAACCGCGGCGCCAGGTGAATCGCCACGCCGCACATGAACGAGGCCGCCCCATGGGGCGGCCTCGTCGTGTCACTCATCGCGGCAGGATCAGGCGTCGGGGATCTCCAGCGCCTGCTGCACCACCGGCCAGCCCGGCTCGCCGTCGCGCGTGGTGACCCCTTCCAGGAAGGCCTGCACCTTGCCGGGGTTGGAGCGGATCCAGTCCAGCGCCACCGCCTCGGGCTCGCGTTCCTCGTAGCTGAAGCCGAGGATCATTGCGCTCTGGTCATCGGCGCTGAAGCGGATCTGGTCGAGCAGCCGGGTAGCGTTGGGGGCGGCCTCGGCGAAGTCGCTGGTCACCAGGGTCTTGACGTCGCTGCTGCCCTGTTCCGGCCCCCACATGTCTTGGGGATCCTCCAGGTACTTCACATCGTATTCGATGTTCATCCAGTGGGGGGTCCAGCCAGCGAAGACGATCCACTCCTCGCGGTTGATCGCCGCGTCCACCGCGCTGAGCATGCCGGGCGTAGAGGTCTCGGAGAGGTGCCAGTCGCCGAGGCCATAGGTGTCTTCCTCCACCGCGCCGTTGAGGATCTCGCTCATGCCGGAGCCGACCTCGATGGAGTAGATGGTGCGCTCGAGCCGGTCGGCGAACGCCTCCTTGTCCAGATCCTCGGCGGAGGTCAGGCCCGCCTCATAGACATAGCTCGGTACCGCGAAGCCCAGCCGCGCGCCCTCGACGTTGTTGCCGAGGTCGACGATGAGGCCCTTCTCCATGGTGGTGTCGTACATGCCCTGCTGGCCGGGCAGCCAGGCGGCCAGGAAGGCATCCAGTTCACGCTGAGTGAGGGCCTCGTAGGTAATGGTGGAGCCCAGCTCCTGCTGGCGGGTCTGGTAGCCCAGGGCATCCAGCAGCTGGGCGGCGAGGGCGGTCTTGACGGTCACACCGGGCCAGGCGGGCACGGAGAAGCGCACCTGTGCGGGCTCCTCGGCCAGGGCAGCGGAGCTCCAGGCCAGCGGCACGGCCAGCAGGGCACCGGCCAGGGCAAGGGTCACGGGGCGATCGAGTGCTTTCATCGGGTCTCCTTGGCAGGTCATGCCATGAACAAACATGGCCGTGACCTTATCCCCGGGAGCCGTGAAAGGCAAAGACCGGGACGGCGTGCGCCTGCCTCAGGCCGCCACTTCCTTTATAAGGCATATACATACATTGCGTTCGCCGCCACGCCATCGGCCGCCACCAGCGTGCGACGCGCTTGATATGGCCGAAACGCCTTCTACACTCGTTGTACACCCATGAACCCACACGAGGTAGCCCCATGTCCATCCCGGCCTATCAATTGGGTGACCATGTTTCCCTGAAGCAGATCGCCAATGCCGTCGCCCATGGCCTCACGCCGATCGTCGAGGTCGAATCGATGGATGGCATCTACACGGTGCGCTTCCACCACGCCAACGACGTCTCGGAGCTCTCCGACAACCAGGGCAGGACCCGCACCTTCCTCGGCACCGGCGAGATCCGCGACCTGCTCGGCGGCATCGGCCTGACCCATGGCGTACTGACCTGGGGCGACCAGTGCGGTGACGAGATGATCGGGGTGCCGGGCCACGCCCTCTCGCCGGACGAGCTGCTCGCCAGCGGCACGCGGATCGCCTTTCGCTGAGGTGCTGCCGCGCCCGCCCCCTGACGCCACGCCAGAGAGGGGCAGGGGGCACCGCATCAAATAACATATGTGTATAAAAAATCCTTTTATATAAATATTTCAGACATAAGAGCCCCAAGCGCTAGGATGAAGGGTCATGATTCACGCCTGGAGAGTGCCCATGTCCCGCGTCCCCCGCCTGCTGGCCCCACTGTTGGCCCTGCTGATCGCCACCGGCCCGGCCCAGGCCGCCGACACCACCACCCGCCTCGAGGTGGGCTACATGCCGATCCTGCCGGTCGCCCAGCTTTTCGTCATGCAAGGTGAGGGCTGGACCACCGAGGCCGGCCTCGAGCTCGAGCTGACCCGCTTCTCCAGCGGCCCGGCCATGGTCCAGGCCCTGGCCTCCGGCGAGCTCGACGTCATGTACTTCGGCATCGGCCCGGCCATGGTGGCTCGCGCCAATGGCGTGCCGATCAAGGTGCTGGCGGCCAGCATCCGCGAGCAGATCGGCCTGGTCGCCCGCGGCGAGCTGGCGGACACCTTCGCCCGCGTCGAAGATCCCGCCGAGGCCATCGCCCGCTTCACCGAGGCGCAGGGCCGCAAGCCGAAGATCGCCACCTTCCCCCGCGGCTCGGTGCCCGACACCGTGCTGCGCTACTGGCTGGTCGAGCAACTGGGCGTGGGCGAGGAGGCCGTGGAGATCGTCGCCATGGGTGCCGACCGGGTCCAGCAGGCGCTGCTGGCCGGGGCGGTGGATGGCGCCTCGATCCTCGAGCCGATCCTCACCACCGTGCAGGAGCGCGACGACAGCGCCCGGGTCGTGGCCCGCGCCGACGAGATGCTGCCCGGCCAGCCCGGCGCCGTGCTGGCGGCCCGTGAGAAAGTGCTGGAGGCGCACCCCGAGGCCATGCGTAAGCTGATGGCCCTGCATCTGCGCGCCACCGAGGTACTGCGCGAGGAGCCCGAGCGCGCTGCACCCCACGTGCGGGAGTTCGTCGGCAAGCGACTGATCGGGCTCGATACCGTGGAGGCCGCCCTGCGCTCGCCCTCCTCGAACTACCTCGCCGACCCCCATGCCATCCGCGAGGCCACCCGCACCATGCATGACTTCCAGGTCGCCCAGGGCACGCTCAGGAAACGCGTCGACCTGGATGCGCTGTTCGACACCGACCTCTACGATGCGGTGGCCGAGGAGCTCGCGGGATCATGACACCGGTCCTGTCGCGCTATCGCCGCAGCCTGCTCGGCGCCCTGGGCCTGGCCGCCTTCCTGCTGCTCTGGGAACTGGCCCTGCGCAGCGGCCTGCTGCCCGGCAGCCTGGTGCCGCTGCCGTCGACGATTCCCGGCGTCCTGGCCGCCGAGATCGCCGACGGCATCTGGCTCGAGGTGGTGACGGCGAGCCTCGCCCACTACAGCGTGGGCCTGCTGCTGGGCTCGCTGCTGGGCATCACCGTGGGCGTGTCGGCGGCGATGCTGCCCGTGTTCGATGCCCTGCACGCCTGGCTGGCCCGGCTGCTGCGCCCCATTCCGCCGCTGGCCTGGATCCCCTTCGCCATCATCTGGTTCGGCATCAACCCCTCGGCGGCGGCCTTCATCATCAGCATCGGCGTGTTCTGGATCAACTACTTCGCCAGCGTCAGCGCGGTGCGCTCGGTGGACCCGGGCTATGACGAGGTCGCCCGGGCCTTCGGCCAGGGCGGCTTCCTGGCGCGGCTGACCAAGGTCAGCCTGCCGGCAGCGGCCCCGGGTATCCTGGGCGGGCTGCGTGCCGGCCTGGGCCAGGGCTGGATGACGGTGGTGGCCGCCGAGCTGTTCGGCATTCCGGGCATCGGCCAGCGCATGATGGAGGCCTCCAGCCTGCTCGCCACCGACATCGTGGTGGTCTACATGCTGACCATCGCCGGGCTCTATGCGGCCTTCGACTTCCTGTTCATGACGCTGCTGCGCCGGTTGCTCAGGTGGCAGCCATGACCGCTTCCCAGACGACCCTGCCCCCGGTGCTTCGCGCGCGAGGCCTCCGGCTGGGCTTCGACGCCACCTCGGTGCTCGCCGGCGTCGACCTGGACCTGCATCCCCGGGAGTTCGTCGCCGTGGTGGGCGCCTCGGGGGTCGGCAAGTCGACCCTGCTGCGCGCCCTGGCCGGCCTGCTCGCCCCCCAAGGAGGCACGGTCGAGATTCCCGAGGGCCGGGCCCGCGACACCCGGGCCTGGTCGATGGTCTTCCAGTCACCGCGGCTCTTCCCCTGGCGTCGTGTGCGCGCCAACGTGGAACTGGGCCTGGAGGGGCTGGCCCTCTCCCGGGCCGAGCGACGCCGGCGGGCGCTGGAGCCCCTGGCGCTGGTGGGGCTGGAGGAGCTCGCCGAGCGCTGGCCGCATACCCTGTCGGGCGGCCAGCAGCAGCGGGTGGGCATCGCCCGGGCCCTGGCCGTGCGCCCGCGGGTGCTATTCATGGACGAACCCTTCTCGGCGCTGGACGCCATCACCCGGCGCCGCCTCCAGCAGGAGCTGGTCGACCTGCGCCGCCGAACCGAGGCCGCCATCGTCTTCGTCACCCACGACATCGAGGAGGCCGTGCTGCTCGCCGACCGGGTGATGGTGCTGGGTGGCCAGGCAGCGGCCCAGCCGGCAGGCGTGGTAGAAACCCTCGATATCCCGTTGCCGCTGGACGACCGCCGCGATCACCCGGGCTTCGCCGACTGCCTGCAAGCCGTCGAGCGCCATATCGGGGGCGCCCACTGACGTCCCGCCCCCTCACTCCCGACATCCGCCGCCCTCACCCCCCGAAAACCAGGAGGCCCCATGGCCGCGCTGCGCGTCCTGCTGCATGCCCCCACCGCCGAGGCCCTCGCCCGGGCTCGGCGCAACGCCCGCAACCTGGGCAAGGCCCGTCCCGATGCCGAGGTGCTGATCCTGGGGCGGTGGCCGCGGCCCTGGCGACCCCCGACGAGACCGACCCCCTGCTGCGGCTGTGCCGCAACTCCCTGGCCGCTCAGGGGCTCGACAACAGCGCAGGCCTCGCGGAGGTCGAAGCGGCGGTTGTCACCCTGGCCGAGCGGCAAGCCGAGGGCTGGGCCTATATCCGCGCCTGAGCGGCGGGGCCGAGGAGTCTGCCGTTCCCTTAAGCAGGCGTTAAGTTGCCGGGGCCAGAGTATCGGGGAAACGTCATGGAGACGCCCCGATGCCACCCCCCGATCCCGTTCACTCCCCCGCCCCCTGTCGACCGCCCCCGGCGGCCCTGCCGGCCGTCATGGCCGGCGCGCCCCCGCTCGAGTGGCGGGAGGGCGGCGGGTGGCATGAACGCCGCCGCCTGGAACGCCTGGTGCGCCGCTGCTTCGCCATCGAACATGGCGCCCGCATCACCCACTTCCTGCCGCGCCTCTTTGGGCTCTGGCAGGGGCGGATCCCGTTGGCGGCGATCGGCGTGGGCCTGGCCAGCGAGGGGTCGCTTTTCCAGGAGCATTACCTGGACAGTTCCGCCGAGCATTTCCTCTCGCGGCGCCTCGGCCGTCCGGTAGCCCGCGAGGCGATCGCCGAGATCGGCAACCTGGCGAGCCTGCGCCGCGGCCTGCAGCGTCGCCTCTTCGTGCAGCTGATCGACCAACTGGTCGCCGAGGGGCTCGACTGGGTGATGTTCACCGCGACCCCGACGGTGGCCAACGGCATCCAGCGGCTGGGCATCGAGCTGCATCCCCTCCAGCTCGCCGACCCGGCGCGGCTGGGCGAGGAGCAGGCATGCTGGGGCCGCTACTACGAGCACCATCCCCGGGTCATGGCCGGCGACCTGCGCCTGGCCCACGGCGTACTCACCGAGCGCCGCCTGCTTGACCCGAGGCGCACACAGGAGGCCGGCCATGTCCCGCTGCGCTGAGGCTTTCCTCGCGCGGCTGGCCCGCCACGCCGCCGAGCGCCCCGAGCGACCGGCCCTGGACGACGGCCACCGCCGGCTGAGCTACGGCGAGCTGGCCGCCGCCCTGGATGACCGCTGTCGACGCCTCGCCCAAAGCGGCGCCCGCCGGGTGGCGCTGGCGCTGGACAACGGCCTGGAGTGGGCGCTGTGGGACCTGGCCCTGCTGCGGGACGCGCGGGTCGCGGTGCCGGTGCCCGCCTTCTTCAGCGACGCCCAGCGTCGTCACCTGGTGGCGAGCGCCGGCCTGGACGCCTGGCTCGGCCCCGGCGGCGAGGCGCTCGGCTTCTGTGCCACGCCGGACCCGGCCATCGCCACCCGGCGGGTGGCCTCGCCCCCGGCCCTGCATGCCGGGACCACGCGCATCACCTTCACCTCCGGGACCAGCGGCACCCCCAAGGGCGTCTGCCTCGACGGCCGCGCCCCGCTGACGGTGGCCGAGAGCCTCGCCGCCGTGGTCGAACCGCTCGGTATCGAACGCCACCTGGCGATGCTGCCGCTGGCGACCCTGCTCGAGAACATCGGCGGCCTCTACGTCCCGCTGTGGCTGGGCGCCACCGCCTGCCTGCCCCCGGTCGCCGAACTGGGCTGGCAGGGCGCCAGTGGCTTCGATCCCCGCCGGGCCCTGGCGGCCATCGAGGCCTTCCGCCCCCACAGCCTGATCCTGGTGCCCCAGCTGCTCCAGGCCCTGGTGGCGGCCAGCCCCGAGGCCCCGGACAGCCTGCGCTTCGTCGCCTTGGGCGGCGCCCGGGTGGCGGCGGCGCTGCTCGCCAAGGCGCAGGCCGGCGGCTGGCCGGTCTTCGAGGGCTATGGGCTCTCGGAATGCGGCTCGGTGGTCTGCCTCAACCGTCCCGGCGAGGCCACCCGTGGCGTGGGCCGACCGCTGCCCCATGCCGAGGTACGCCTCGACGATAGCGGCGAGGTGCAGGTCCGAGGGGCCACCATGCTCGGCTACCTGGGCGAGCCGGCCGCCGGCGACTGGCACCAAAGCGGCGACCTGGGCCACTGGCAGGGCGAGGCCCTGGCGCTCGACGGCCGCCGCCGGGAGGTCTTCATCACCGCCTACGGCCGCAACGTCGACCCCCAGTGGGTCGAGGGCGAACTCTGCGCCCAGGACGCCATCGCCCAGGCGCTGGTCTTCGGCGAGGCCCTGCCCGCTAATCGGGCGCTGGTCGTGCCCGCCGCACCTGGGCTCGACGATGCCCGGTTGGCCACGGCGATCGCCGCCGCCAATGCCGGCCTTCCCGACTATGCCCGGGTGCAGGCGTGGCGCCGCGCCACGCCCTTCACCTTGCAGAACCAGCAGCTGACGGGCAACGGCCGCCTGCGCCGCGACGCCATCCATGAACGCTACCGCGACTGGTTGCTGGCGCCGCCCACTGCCGCCACCGACAACCCCCTTCCCACGGAGGAGTGACCCATGACCCCCTATCAGCAACTCCAGGCCGCCACCCACGCCGAGCGCGATTGGCTGCTGGCCGCGCCGATGCTGACCCGCGCCCTGAGCGGCGAGGTGAGCCGCGACGAGTACCTGGCCTTCCTCGGCCAGGCCTACCACCATGTGCGCTTCACGGTGCCACTGATGATGGCCTGCGGGGCGCGCCTGCCCGACCGCCTCGGCTGGCTGCGCAGCGCCCTGGTGGAGTACATCGAGGAGGAGCATGGCCACGAGCAATGGATCCTCGATGACATCCGCGCCACCGGTGGCGATCCCGAAGCGGCGGCCGCCGCCGAGCCCGACCCCGCCACACGGCTGATGGTCTCGCATGTCCGCGACGTGATCGAACACGGCAACCCGGTGGGTTTCTTCGGCATGGTGCAGGTGCTCGAGGGCACCAGCACGGCGCTGGCCACCCAGGCCGCCGAGGGACTCCAGGCGAGCCTCGGGCTGCCGGACGACGCGGTACGCTACCTGACTTCCCACGGCAGCCTGGACATCGGCCACCTGGCCTTCTTCGAGGGGCTGGTGAACCGCCTGGAGGGCGACGACCTGGCGGCGGTGATCGACACCGCACGGATGGTCTATCGGCTCTATGGCGCCATGTTCCGCAGCATCGTGGCCCGCTGCGACGGTGGCAGCGCCACTCGGGAGCTCTCCGATGCGCTGGTCTGACAGGGTGTTTCGCCGCGTCAGCCTGCCCGAGGGGGGCTGGCCCGCCCAGCGGATCCTGATCACCGGCGCCAGCGGCGGCATCGGCCAGGCGCTGGTCGACGAGCTCACCGCCGCCGGGGCACGGCTGCTGATCACCGGGCGCCGCGACGAGGCCCTCGAGGCCCTGGTCGCGCGCCATCCGGGCCAGGTGACGGCCATGACCGCCGACCTGACCCGCGCCGAGGACCGTAACCGGCTGGTGATGGCAAGCCGCGATGCCGGTTGCAACATGCTGGTCAACGCCGCCGGGGTGAACCGCGTGGGGCTGTTCGAGTCCTGCAGCGACGAGGAGATCGAGGCGCTGGTCACCCTCAACCTCACTGCCACCCTGCAGCTGACCCGGGCGCTGCTGCCGCAGCTGCTCGCCGCCGAGCACGGCTGGGTGGTCAACCTGGGCTCGACCTTCGGCACCATCGGCTACCCCGGGCAGGTCGGCTACTGCGCTACCAAGTTCGCCCTGCGCGGCTTCAGCCAGGCCCTGCGCCGGGAGCTCGCCGATACCCGCGTGCGGGTGCTGCATGTCTCCCCCCGGGCCACCCGTACCGCCATGAACGCACCCGAGGTGGAGGCGATGAACCAGGCGCTCGGCAACGCCATGGACACCCCGGCGCGGGTCGCCTCGGCGGTACGCCGCGCCATCGAGCATGGCCGCGAGGAAACCCAGCTGGGCGGCCCCGAGCAGCTCTTCACCCGCCTCAACAGCCTGCTGCCGCGCCTGGTCGACCAGGCCCTGCTGCGCCAGCTGCCGGTGATCCGCCGCTTCCTTGCCCCGGCAGGCGAGACTGGCCCCGACGCAAGCGAGACGCGACATCTGCCATGATCGACCACGGCCGCAGCAGGCGCGCTCGCCTCGTGGGGCTCGACAGGCTCTGCGGGTGAGGCGACCATCGGCATGAACGGGGCCACTATCGGCCCCTTGGAGGAGTGACCCCCACCCCATGCGCATCCTGCTGGTAGAGGACGACCCCAGCCTGGCGGCGGGCATCCGCCTGGCGCTCAAGCCGGAACACTACACCGTGGACCTGTTGACCGATGGCCGGCAGGCCTTGGCTGCCCTCGAGAGCAACGAGCCCTTCGATGCGGTGATCCTCGATCTGGGCCTTCCCGGGCTCGACGGCATGCAGGTGCTGGAGGCGACACGCCGCCGGGGCAACCGCGTGCCGGTGCTGGTGCTGACCGCCCGGGACGGCATCGACGACCGCATCGCCGGCCTGGATGCCGGTGCTGACGACTACCTGGTCAAGCCCTTCCAGGTCGCGGAGCTGAAGGCCCGCCTGCGGGCCCTGCTGCGCCGCAGCCAGCGGCAGGCCAGCAGCGTGCTGGAGGCCCGCGGCATCCGCCTCGATCCCGCCACCCACAGCGTCAGCTACCACGGCGAGCCGGTGTCGCTGTCGCGGCGCGAGTTCACCCTGCTCCAGGAGTTCCTCGCCCACCCCGGCCGGGTATTCACTCGCGACACCCTGACCCGGCTGGTCTATGGCTGGGAAGAAGAGGTGGAGAGCAACGCCATCGAGGTGCACGTGCACCACCTGCGGCGCAAGTTCTTCCCTGAGTTGATCCGTACCCTGCGCGGCATCGGCTATGTGCTCGACAGCCCCGCGCCGGACAGGACGGGCTGATGTCGATCCGTCGCCGCACCCTCGGCGTGGTGCTGCTGGTCTTCGGCCTGAGCATGCTGGTCATCGGCCTGACCAGCTACCGCGATGCCGCCCACGAGGTGGAGGAGCTGTTCGATGCCAAGCTGGCCCAGAATGCCCGCCTGCTCGAGGGCCTGATGCGCGCTCCGCTGGCGAGCGAGCAGCGCGAGGCCCTGCTGGAAAGCCTGAAAGCCTCCCTGCAGCGCGTGGAACAGGCCGACCAGCAGATCGCCGGCCACCGCTACGAGAGCAAGCTGGCCTTCCAGCTGTGGGAAGGCGACCAGTTGCTGCTGCGCTCGGACAGCGCCCCGCCGGCACCACTCACAGCACTGAGCGAGGGTTACGAGGACACTCGGCTGGCCGGCCGCACCTGGCGGGTCTATGCGCTGAGCACGCCTCGATCCCCGCTGCGCGTGGTGGTGGGGGAGCGCGGCGATGTGCGCGGCGAGCTGGTGACACTGATCGCCCTGCGCACCCTGATGCCCGACCTGCTGGGGCTGCCGGTGCTGGCCTTCCTGCTGTGGTGGGCGACCGGCTGGGGCCTGCGACCGCTGTCGCGAATGGCCGAACAGATCCGCCGTCGCGATCCCCACACCCTGCAGCCCTTGATCCTCCACCCGCTGCCGCGGGAGCTGGAGACCATCGCCGGCGCCCTGAACCGCCTGCTCGAGCGCATCCGCGCGCTGCGGGTGCGCGAGAAGCGCTTCATCGCCGACGCCGCCCACGAGCTGCGCACGCCGCTGGCGGTGCTCGACCTGCACGCCCAGAACGCCCTGGCCGCCGAGGACCCGGCGGATCGCCGCGAGGCGCTGGGCAAGCTGCGCGATGGCGTGGCCCGGAGCACTCGCCTGGTCACCCAGCTGCTCGCCCTGGCCCGCCTGGACCCGGAGGAGGAGTCGCCGCTGGCCGACAAGCCCGCCGACCTGCTGGTCGAGGTGCGCGAGGCGCTGGCCAAGCTCTCGCCACTGGCCGCCGAGCGCGGCATCGAGTTACAGCTGGAGGCCGACGAGGCCACCGACTGGAGGCTGTCGGTCGAGCCCGGGGCCATCGATACGCTGATCCAGAACCTGGCCGGCAATGCTCTGCAGCACTCCCCCCAGGGGGGCACCGTCACGGTGGGGCTGGCGGCCGGCGACCACGCCCTGTCGCTGACGATCGACGATCAGGGGGCCGGCATCCCGCCTGACCAGCGCCTCGAGGTCCTCGAGCGCTTCCACCGGGCCGGGCCGGGCGCCGGCGCGGGCCTGGGACTCTCCATCGTCGACCGGCTGCTGCAGCGCCACGCCGGCCGCCTGCGGCTCGACGACGCCCCGGACGGCGGACTCAGGGTGGAGGTCGTGCTGCCGCGCACGCACCGGGCAGCGTGACCACCATCCCGCCATAAGGCGGCGTTAAGCTGGCCGGGCCAGTATGGCATCTCCGCTTCTCGATACGGCGATGCCATGCCCGACCTGACACCCCTGGCGACGATGCGCTCCGGCGCAGTGCCGAGGTTTCCCGTTTCCCTCCCCTACCGCCTGGCCCTGGCCTGGTGCGGCTTTCTCGCCCTGATGCTGGTGATATACGGGCTGGGGCTGGACTTCACGCTCGCCGATGCCCTCTACCGCTGGCAGGGCGGCGAGTGGGCCCTGCAGGATCATGTGTTGCTGCAGGACTGGCTGCACCAAGGCGGCCGGACGCTCAGCCAGTGGATGGGAGCCGGGGTCATTGTTGCCCTGCTCGCCAGCCTGCTGCCGACCCCGCTGCGCCGCTGGCGGCGAGCGCTGCTGTTCCTGTTCCTGGCCGTGGCGGCCTCGACACTCAGTATCTCGATCCTCAAGCAGCTGGTGAGCATGGAGTGCCCCTGGGACCTGGCCCGCTATGGCGGCGACTGGCCCTTCGTCGGGCTGCTGGAATGGCGACCAAGCGGGATGCCGGACACCGCCTGCTTTCCCGCCGGCCACGCCAGTGCCGGCTATGCCTGGCTGGCGCTCTACTTCTTCCTGGCCGCCACCTGGCCTCGCTGGCGCTGGCTGGGGCTGGCCACCGGCCTGGGGCTGGGGCTCGCCTTCGGCATCGCCCAGCAGCTGCGGGGCGCCCACTTCCTGTCCCATGATCTCTGGACGCTGATGCTCTGCTGGACGATCAGCACGCTGCTGGCCAGCTGGTTGCTGCCGGCATGGCATCTCCCGCAACGTCGCCTGACCCTGCCGCCCAACACTGACGAGACATCCCCCGATGCCTGATGCGATTTCCCTCACGCGCCTGGGGCGGGCCATCCCCCCCTCGCGACTGCCGGCCCTGTCACCCCAGGCGCTCACCCTGCTGGCCAGCCTGGCCTTCACGCTGCTCTACAACCAGCGGTTCTGGTCCGCGGTGATCGACGCTGCGCCCCCCGGCGGCCTCGCCGACTGGGGACGACTGGCCGGCTATGGCGTGGCCATGACCGCGCTGCACTTCGTGGTCTTTCTGCCACTGGTCAACCGCATCAGCGTCAAGCCGCTGTTGTCCTTGCTGGTGGTGTTGGCGGCATCAATCAGCTACTTCACCGGCCACTACGGGGCCTACTTCGATACCCACATGATCGACAACGTGCTGCAGACCGATACCCGCGAGGCGGGCGAGCTGCTGACCCCGGGGCTGGCGCTCTACCTGCTGCTCTTCGCCGGGCTGCCGATGCTGGTGATATGGCGCTGGCCGCTGCGACGGCGCAGCTGGCCGCGGGGGCTGGGCATATCGCTGCTGTGGCTGGCCGGTGGCATAGCCGTGCTGGTGGTGTCGCTGCTGTTCTCCTTCCAGAGCCTGTCCTCGCTGATGCGCAATCATCACGAGTTGCGTTATCTGATCACGCCGGGCAACGCCATCGTCTCGACCAGTCAGGTCATGGCGGCCGAGGACCCGCTGCCGGACGAGCGCCTGCCCATCGGCGAGGATGCCGTTCGCCAGGCCAGTGCCACCGGCACCCCGCGCTTGCTGGTGCTGGTGGTCGGCGAGACCGTGCGTGCCGCCGACTGGGGGCTATCCGGCTACTCGCGCCAGACGACGCCACGCCTGGCGGGCCGTGACCTCATCAACTTCACCGACGTGGCAAGCTGCGGCACCAACACCGCCGTCTCGCTACCTTGCATGTTCGCGCCCATCGGCAAGGCCGACTACGACGAACGCTACATCAGGAGCCACGAGTCGCTGCTGGACGTGCTGCAGCGGGCAGGCTACCGGGTGGAGTGGATCGACAACCAGTCGGGCTGCAAGGGGGTCTGCGACGGGGTGGAGCACTTTTCGCCGGACCCGCAGGCCTATCCGGCGCTGTGCGACGGGCATGACTGCCGGGACGGCGTGCTGACCGAGGAGCTCTCCCGGCGCATCGGCTCGATACGCGAAGATACGGTGATCGTGCTGCACACCCTCGGCAATCATGGCCCCAGCTACTTCCAGCGCTATCCCGAAGCCTTCCGGGCCTTCACCCCCACCTGTGATACCTCGGACCTGGCCCAGTGCTCCCGGGAGTCGATCGTCAACAGCTACGACAATGCGATCCTCTATACCGACAGCGTGCTGGATGACCTCATCGGCGTGCTGGAGCAGCAGCCGTCTCTGGCCACGGCGATGCTGTATGTCTCCGACCATGGCGAATCCCTGGGCGAGAACGGCATCTACCTGCACGGCCTGCCCTACGCCATCGCCCCGGATGAGCAGACTCGGGTGCCGATGACCTGGTGGTCATCCCGGGCATTCGACCAGGCCGCCGGGCTCGAGCGCGACTGCCTGGCCAGCCGGGCCGACCAGCCACTGAGTCACGGCCATCTCTTTCATAGCCTGCTCGGCGTGCTGGGCGTCGAGAGCAGCATCCGTGACCCGAACATGGACATCAGCCAGGCGTGTCGCTCCCCCATGGCCGCTGCCACCTGACGTCCTCCCGGCCGGGGCGAGCCCTCACTCCCGCCCCGGTGCGTCCTTGGTGGCCAGGTCGGGGCGCGACTCGTACTCCACGCCATGGTCACGCAGGTAGTCGCGGATCAGCTGTCGCACCACCTGGGAAGGAGTCAGGTCCTGGGCCGCACACAGCTGCTCGAAGGCCCGCTTCTTGTGCGGGTCGATCAGCAGAGTCAGGCGTGCCGTCTTCTTCTCCATCGCGATTCTCCGTCAGTATTATCATCAAATGTTAATGTCCGCGGCCAGCCTGGGCAATGCCGGTGATACATTTGTCGAAAATACTAACGACATGTTAATATTATTCACATAGTCAACCGGCACGAACCCCACCGGGCGTGTGGCTACCGGCCCATCCACGCGACCAGTTAGCCCAGGGAGGACCCCGCGAATGGCACGCCACCGACCGTCCCCACCCCTTCCCAGCATTGCCACCGGCCTGCGCGCGGCCTGGCGAGACGGCTACGGCCTGGACGACCTGCGCCGCGACATCCTCGCCGGGCTGACCATCGGCACCGTGGCGGTGCCGCTCTCCATGGCACTGGCCATCGCCACCGGCGTGCCTCCCCAGCACGGGCTCTACACGGCGATCGTCGCCGGCGCCATCATCGCGCTGACCGGCGGTTCACGCTTCAATGTCTCGGGGCCGACGGCGGCCTTCGTCGTCATCCTCTTCCCCATCGTCCAGCAGTACGGCCTGGGCGGCCTGCTGATCGCCTCGATGATGGCCGGCGTGATCCTGGTGGCGCTGGGCATCGCCGGCATGGGGCGCCTCATCCAGTACGTGCCCTATCCGGTGGTGTTGGGCTTCACGGCGGGGATCGCAGTGGTGATCGCGGTGCTGCAGGTGCCCGACTTCCTGGGGCTCGAGGTCGGACAGCTGGGCGAGCACTTCGTCGAGAATCTAGGACGGATCGCCGCCTCGCTACCGAGCCTGGATCCGCTCGAGCTGGGGGTGGGGGCCTTTTCCCTGGGCGTCATGCTGCTCTGGCCGCGCCTGCATGTGCCGATTCCGGCACCCCTGATCGGACTGATAGTGGGTGCGCTGTCCGCCTATACGATCAATCATGGCATCGGCGACCCGAGCACGGGGAACCTGGTGGAGACCATCGCCTCGCGCTTCACCTGGGAGGCCCATGGCGAGACGGGCAGCGGCATCCCCCCGATCGCGCCGAGTTTCGTGGCCCCCTGGCGGCTGCCCGGCGCGGATGGCGAACCCCTGGCACTGAACTTCGAACTGATTCGCGCCCTGCTGGGTCCCGCCTTCGCCATCGCCATACTGGGGGCGATCGAGTCACTGCTGTGCGCGGTGGTATCGGATGGTTTGACCCGGACCCGCCATGACCCCAACGCCGAGCTGATCGGCCAGGGGCTGGGCAATATCGTCGCACCGCTGTTCGGCGGCATCACCGCCACGGCCGCCATCGCCCGGACCGCCACCAACATCCGCAGCGGCGCCCGTTCGCCGATCGCAGCGGTGGTGCATGCGCTGGTGGTGCTGCTGGCGGTGGTCGCCCTGGCGGGCCTGCTGGGGCTGGTGCCGATGGCCGCGCTGGCGGCGCTGCTGTTCATCATCGCCTGGAACATGGGTGAGGCCCGCCACTTCCTGCACACCCTGCGCTCGGCCCCGCCGGGCGACGTGGCCATCCTGGTGACCTGCTTCACCCTGACCGTGTTCTTCGACATGGTGCTGGCGGTGGCCGTGGGCATCGGGCTGGCCGCCGCCCTGTTCATCCGGCGCATGTCGCTGCTGACCCAGACGCAACGGGTCGACGCCGGATCCCATGCCAGCATCGGCGAGCTGCCTGGCGAGGTCGCCCTCTACGACATCGATGGCCCGCTGTTCTTCGGCGCCGCCGAGAAGGCACTCACCTCGCTGCACCTGGTGGACCCGAAGGTGCGGGTCGTCATCCTCGACATGCATGACGTACCGAGCATGGATGGCACCGCCATCGTGGCCCTCAAGACCCTGATCGACGAGATGCGCCGCCAGGGAGTCGCCCTGGTGCTGGTCGGCCTGCCGACGCGGATCCTCGTCAAGCTGCGCCGCGCCGGCATCCGCCGCACGGCCGGCCGGCTGACCTGGTGCCGAGAGCTGGCACAGGCCCGAAGGGTAGCCCTGCGCTGGCTCGCCGGAGAAGAGGCGCGCCGGCGGGCACACAACTAACGCCGACTCGTCTTGGCGACCCTGGCCCGGCCTTTACAGCCAGGGAGCGGGCAGGGATAGTGGGGACTGACGACAGGGGCGCCCCGTCTCCCCGGCGGCCAGGGCGGCGGCCTCCATGGCCTCGACCCAGTGGGGTGAGAGGGTGCCGATATTGATCGTCAGGGCGCCGGCCAGCGCGGTGAACTCGGCGGCTTCCTCGATACGAAAAAGCAAACCGAACACGCGGCGGATGGGTTGGGCGAAGGCCGTGGCCGTATATTGCATGCGCGGATTGGGTGGCGCGAACCCGCAGTCCCACGCGTCGCAGGGCCGCACCGCGGCGCACCGCGGCGCACCGCGCCGCGGCGCCATGCCCAGCCGGCCACGAGGGCCAGAACCGCCAGCAGAACTACCACCAACGGCGCGCTGTAGCTGGCCGTCTCCGGTGCCATTGGGGTGAGAGCCACAGCCAGCCGCCACCGGTCGCCTGCGGCAGCCCCTGTCCGAGGAGCTGCTCGGGGACGGCCTGCAACATGGCCACTACGACGGTGGGAAGCACACCGAAGAGCAGGCACAGCGCGGCCAGCACGGCCTGGCCGGCGCGCATGCCCAAGGGCACCCGACAGGCGCGGCGCACATGGCGGCTACGGGCACGGCCCAGGAAGGCCACACCGTATACCTTCACGAAGCAGGCCGCGGCCAGCGCCCCGGTGAGCGCCAGTACCGCCGCCGCCATGGGCACCAGGCTGCGCAGCACGCCGCTGTCCAGCTGCCAGGCCTGCAGGGCGGACTGGAAGGTCAGCCACTCGGAGACGAAGCCGTTGAACGGCGGCAGCGCCGAGATGGAGATGCAGCCGACCAGGAAGATCAGGCCGGTCCACGGCATGCGCCGCAGCAGCCCGCCCATCTGCTCCAGGTCGCGCTCGTGGGCGCTGTGCAGCACCGCGCCGGCGCCGAGGAACAGCAGGCCCTTGAACAGGGCATGGTTGACGGTGTGGTACAGGGCGGCCACGAGGGCGAGGACCCCCGGGACCGGATGGCCCGTCGTGGCCAGGAAAAGCAGGGCCAGCCCGAGCCCGATGAAGATGATGCCGATGTTCTCCACCGAATGATAGGCCAGCAGGCGCTTGAGGTCGTGCTGCATGAGGGCATAGAGGACCCCCATCAGGGCCGAGATGCTGCCCACGGCGAGCACGGCCACGCCCCACTGCCAGTGGACGGTCCCGATGAGGTCGAAAAAGAAGCGGATGAAGCCGTAGACCGCCACCTTGAGCATCACGCCCGACATCAGCGCCGAGATATGCGATGGGGCCACCGGATGGGCCTCGGGGAGCCATGAGCAGGTAGAGGAAGGCGGCGCGGCGGTTGGCGCCGTGCTCGTGGTGGAAGGCGACCAGGAGATAGGAGGACAGCGACATCACCTCCCAGGCCACCATGAACCCGAAGGCGTCGTCGGCGGCGACGGCGAGCACCCGTGCCTCCAGGAAGTCGAAGCGCCCCTCCGTGATTGCCTCAGCGAGCACATGATTGAGCACATCCTCGATGACGGCACGCTGCTGGCCAATCGGTACGCTCCGGCTGAGTACCCGCGCGGCCGCCGGGCAGAAGGGCGTGCAACCGCATAGAGGACTCCCATTCGCGGCGGCGAGACGGTGCGTTACCGTAGCACCGCGCGGCCGCCGAGGGTTTGCGCAGGCTCAAAGGTAGGGCGGCGGCACCGCGCTAGTCCTGCCCTGTTCCCACATCTCGGGCTGAACAAACGCGTAGTGGCTGGCTACTGTGCTCGGCATGCGGGCACAGAGCCAGATCAAACGCTCGTTGAGCGAGCCCGCAGGCGTCGCCCGGGCGCAGGCGCTGATGCGCGAAGCGCCCGAGGCGCATCGCACGGCGCTCGCGGGATCGGCTCTGCGGGAGTTCGGGTTCGTCGACAGCTGTGGCCGCGCGCACGGCGCCAGGGCCATGGCGCGAGCGAAGATAGGCGCCAGAGCGCGCGCATCAAGCGGCTCTATGTCACCGGCGCCCAACAGGCCCGGCTCGCGCGTGGCGAGCTGGAGATCGCGCGCACCCGCGGGCGCTACCGGCTGATCCCCGCGGAGGTCGCCGACCGGGTCGAGCCCATGGCGCCGTTTCTGATCGCCTTCCGCGGCGGCGCCGCCGAGGGCGAGGACGATCCCGCTTATGCGGAGCACCCCGTCCCGGACGACCTCATGTGGTAGGGCGAACCGGGCGCGCCGGCGCGGGCATTGACCCCGTGGGCACCATGGCGGTGTCCCGGGCCAGGCACGGCCCCGGGATCAACAACCCCCTGGGCTGGCGGCGCCGGGCTGCGAGGACGGCCCGACGGCATGACGGAGGCAGGACATGAACGCACTGATCTGGCTCGCCGTCGCGATCACCAGCGAGGTGATCGCGACCACCGCACTCAAGGCCTCCGAGGGCTTCTCCCGCCCGGGCCCGTCGGTAATCGTCTTCGGCGAGACGTTCCCGCTCGCCAAGGCCGGCGGGATCGCGCTGATCGTTGCGGGCGTGGTGATGCTGAACCTGCCGGCGGCGAGGGGCTGACCCGCAATACAGCCCCCCGCCGCGACAGCCCGGCCGCCCACTACCCGCAAAGCGGGCGGCCGACCCGGGCCCGCGGTCAGGCCCTGTGTTTGCGGCCGGTCACCATCGCGCGCACCAGGTTCTCGCGATGGAGCCGGCTTGAGACGATCACGCCCGCGATATGCAGGAATACGAGAAAGAGCGTCGCATTGGTCGACACCTCGTGGACCTCCTCCCAGAACTCCTCGCCGCCTTCGCCGCCTTCGCCGCGCTCGCCGGCCTCACCGTACTCGCCTTCCTCCGCGCGGGCTGTGGCGATGACCGCCCCACCGTTGCTACCGGCCGCCGCGGTAAACACACCGCCCTCGGCCGTGTCGAGCATCACGCCGCTCAACGTCACGACGAACAGGCCCACGAGCAGGGCGATGATCATCCAGCCACCGGCCGGATTGTGGCCGAGGTAGTGGCGCGGCTTCCCGGACACCAGCCCACGCAGGTAGGCGAAGACCTCCCCCGGCGGCCGCACGAAGTCCGCGAAACGCGCATACCTTGAGCCCACCACCCCCCAGATCACGCGCACGACGATCAGCGCCAGCACGATGTACCCGGCGTAGATGTGAACCATGCTCTCCTCCTCGGCGGAGAAATACGCGACAGTGAAGGCCACCACCAGCGACCAGTGAAAAAGCCGCACCACCGGATCCCACACCTGCACCATCTTTCCGGCGCGGGCGTCACCTTTCTCTTCTTCCGTACTCATACACCCTCCTTTATCGGAACGGGCCGACGCCCTGTCCGCTCATAAGTATGAGGGCACCGCGCGCGGTACCCCGGCGCCTCTCACCTGTCGTCGCCATCCCGGCGCTCTCCATGCCCACGGCGTTCCCCATGCTCGCCGTAGGTACCCCGGCGATCATCATCGTACCAGCCACGACCAATTTCGTTGCGCTCGATGCGGCCGTCGCCGTTACGGTCCATCCACATCAGCCGGCGCTCCATCGGGTAGGCGAACTCGTCCTGGCTGACGCTACCGTCGCCGTTGCTGTCGAGCCTCTGCATGCGGCGCTCGGCACGCATGCGCATCATCAGCGCCTGCATCTCCCGGACCTCGAGCTGGCCGTCGCCGTTGACGTCCGCCTCGGAGAAGCGGCCCGCCTGGCGATCCTTGAGGTCCTGGACACTCATGGGCAGGTCGTCCGGGGTGACCCCCGACATCATGGGCCCGCCGTAGCCCCCACGCCGCTCCGGGCTGGCGTTGGCGACGCCGGCCACAACGACCGTGAGAACGGTGGCACCGATCAAGAGCTTGCCTTTGTGCATAGGTCTTCTCCCATAATGGCTGTTGTGATTACCGCGAAGATTGCGGCCGCGGCGGACCGCCACATCTCACCCGATTGTAGCCATGGGCAATGGCGGGAATATGCGCCAATCGGGGAGAAAGTGTGAACATCACCACGGTCTTACGGCGACGTTGCGCCGGTGTGGCCGTTCCGGGCCCGCGGGGGAGAACAGCTCGCCGACCCCGAGCGTAGTAACCCCGTCGGAGCCGCGGTCACGGATCAGGAACAGGGCATTCAGTCCTATTGCCTCGGCGAGAACGCGGCCACGCTCGGCCCCCAGGACCATGAGCGCGGTTGCCCACGCATCCGCCTCGACACAGCGCCGGGCGAGGACGGTCACCGACGCGGGGGAGGCCGCGAGCGGGGCACCACACCCCGGGTCCATTGTGTGGGACAGCCGTCGCCCCTGGGCTTCGACCCAGTGCCGATAATCGCCGGATGTGGCAACGGCCGCGTCCTGGAGCGTCAGGATGGAGTGCGGTGCACGGGCCGCCGAGTCCGGCGCCTCGACGGCGATGCGCCATGCCTCACCGTCGCCGCGCAGGCCCATGGCGCGCATTTCCCCGTCGATACCGACCAGCGCGTCACGGATGCCAAAGCCGGCGAGCACCTCGGCGAGCCGGTCGACACCATAGCCCTTGGCGATGCCATTGAGGTCGAGGGTGATCGGGGCGCGCTTGATCACGCTGCCTTCCTCCAGGGTGAGCACCTCGTGGGCCGGCCGCCGGGGTGCCGCGAGTGCGGTACGGATTCGCTCACCGGACCCCCCACCCGGCCCAAACCCCCAGGCGGTTACCGCGTCGCCCATGCCGATATCGAAGGCCCCGCCCGAAGCGCGCCCGACTTCAAGGCCGAGTGCCAGTACCTGCCGCAGGCGCGCGGGTAGCGCAATGCGCTGATTCACAGGCGCGTCGTTAAGCCGCATGAGGTCACTGTCGGGGTTCCAGGTCGACATCTGCCCGTCCACCTCGTCCACGGCCGCCTGCAGTGCGACCCGCAAGCGGGACGGATCGAACCCCGGCGCCGCCAGGAAGGTCGCCTGCCAGCGCGTGCCCATGGTCGGGCCGTTGAGCGCGTGGCGCACGGGTTCAGTAGATGTCTTCGACATAGCGCCCTTCCTCTTTCAGTACGGCCGGTGTCAAGCCTGTTGGGGCGAGGATCTCCTCCAGGGCCTCGGACACCCCCCTCGCCATACCCTGTCCGCCGCAGACCACGACACGCGCGCCGCTGCGGATGGCCTCCGCAACCGGCGTAGCCTCCGCGCGCAGCGCGTCCTGCGCGTAAGGGGGGCCTGCCGCACGCGAGGTTGCGGTGGTGAGACGCTCAAGCCGTCCCTGCGCCCGCCACTCGATCAACTCCCTGTCGTAGAGGAAATCGCTGTCCGGGTGACGCATGCCGAAGAACAGATGCACCGGGCGGCGCCCGGTGTTGTCGCGGATGAACCCCGCAAGCGGCCCCACGCCCGTGCCCGCGCCGATCAGGATCAGCGGTGCATGGCCCGAACCCGGTTTGAAGTCGGGGTGACGGCGCAGAAACGCACGCACCGTCTGACCCGGTTCGAGCCCCACGAGCTGACCGGAACACAGCCCGCCGGGGTGCTTTCGGACCACGATCTCGATGAAGCCGTCACGGCGCCCCGAGGCCAGCGAGTACAGGCGCGGCAGCTCCGAGCCGTCCGGCACAATACCCAGGAGATCGCCTGCGCTGAACCGGCCGAACCCGTGCCCGGTCAGGCGCTGCCAGAGCGACTCCCTTGGCAGGGCAAAACGCAGGATGGACGTGGGCGCCTGCACCTCGGCGCCGTAGTCGCGACGCGAAACGAGTGTGAGATGGCGGGTAGCGTGACCCCGGGGGCCGATGCGTGAGCGCTAGCTCGAGGCCCAGGGCGGCACCGCTGACGGACAACACGATGAGCAGGGCCAGGGCCACCAGCCCCGGCCACCGATGCAGCACACGAATCACGGGCCGGACCCTCACATCTCGTACTTGAAGCTGGCGATGTAGCGGCGACCGCGTACCACCTCGCCGGCATTGGCACGGTTCAAGGGGATATTGATTTCCCGCGGGGACTCACGCCTATCTTCAACCGCCGCATCGACATGCAACGTGTACCCTTGCTCGAACAGCGCCTCGTTGAGATCCAGCGTGAATTCCAGGGTCTGCCCCTCGCCAACACTGGCACCGGTGATGCCATCGACCTGCGCCGTGTCACCGTTCGTGGCGCGATACCAGCCCGTCAGGTCCTTGTAATATTTGGACTTCTCACCGGCCATCCAGAGACTGCCGACATAAGCGCCGCTGGCGTCGGTAACGTAATAGGCCAGGTAGGCGCCATTGCCGCCGTAACGATTCAGCTGAGTGGTGAACGTCACTGGTGCCGCCGAGGCGATTGCCGGAAAGGTCAGCGCAGCGGCCAGCGTGAGGGGGACGAGGATCGATTTCATCGTGTCTTCTCCTTGCGGTTCGCGACCACAGTCATTGCCTCGGCCTTACTTGGTGTTCACCTTCGGGGTCGAGCCCGGCGTGAACAGGCCGTTGTCCGGGGGCGCGGTAGTGCCGGCGGGGGCGGGTCCGGCGGTGGCGCCGTCGTCGTCCTCCTCGTCCTCGTCCTCGTCCTCGTAGCCCTCGTCGTCGTAGCGTCTGCGGTTATCGGTATCGCGCTCCATGCCCACGCCGGGGCCTCCCGCCGGCCCAGTAAACTCCGCCTGGCTGACCGCACCGTCTCCGTCCCGGTCGAGCCACTGGACGCTGCGCTCGGCACGTATGCGCATCAGCAGCGCCTGGATCTCGTCGACGTCGAGCTGGCCGTCGCCGTTGGCGTCCGCCTCGGAGAAGCGGGCCGTGACCCGTTCCCCGGACGCCGAAGCCTGCATGGGCGGGGCGGCACCATCCCCCGAACCCCGATCCGGACCGGCATTGGCCAAGCCCGCAACGGCGGCGGTGAGAACAGTGGCACCAATCAAGAGCTTGCCTTGATACATGGGTTTTCTCCCGTAATTGCTGCGAGGATTGCGGCCGCGGCGGACCGCGACCTCGCAGACGATTGTGATCACGGGTGGTGGAGGGAATATGGGCGAATCGGGGAGAGAGTATGAACGTCGCGGCGGAGGGCCTTAGTCCACGGCCTCGAGACGGTAACCGACGCCGTACACCGAGCGGATCAGCTCCTGGTCGCCGCGGATCGCCGCCATTTTTCGCCGGAGGTTCTTGACGTGGGTGTCCACCGTCCGGTCGGTGACCACGCGGTGGTCGTCGTAGAGGTGATCGAGGAGCTGGTCCCTCGAGAACACCCGGCCGTGGTGCGCTGCCAGGCTGGCGAGCAGCCGGAACTCCACCGGCGTCAGCGACAGGGGCTCGCCGTCGAGGCTGGCGCGGTAGCCGGCCTCGTCCACCACGAGCCCACGGCCCGTATCGGCGCCCGGGTCCGTGCGGCTCCGGCGCAGGATGGCCTTCACCCGCGCCACCACCTCCCGCGGGCTGAACGGCTTGCAGATGTAGTCGTCGGCACCGAGCTCCAGGCCGAGGAGGCGGTCGATCTCTTCCACCCGGGCGGTGACCATGACCACGGGTACCTCGCTGAAGCCGCGGATCTCACGGCACACGCTCATGCCATCCTCGCCGGGGAGCATGAGGTCGAGGAGCACCAGGTCGGGCCGATTCCGGCGAACCCAGGGCACGACGTCGCGGCCGTCATCGAGTAGGTGCGGCTCATAGTCCGCCCTGCGCAGGTAGTCGGCCAGCAGCCCCGCCAGCCGGGGCTCGTCTTCCACGATGAGGATGCGTGCACTCATGCCCCGGATACCCTCCCCGTTTGTCGTGCCCCGTTGACCCGGTCCGCCATCGGCAGCGTCAGGCGTATGCCAACGCCGCCGATGGGCGAGGGGTACGCCTCGATCCAGCCACCATGGGCCTCGGCGATGTTGCGGCATATCGCAAGGCCGAGGCCCGCGCCGCCGCTGGAACGGCTGCGCGAGCCCTCCACCCGGTAGAGCCGCTCGAACAACCGCTCCAGGGCCTCGGCGGGCACACCCGGTGCGGAGTCCTCCAGCCGCAGCACGGCCTCCCCGTCCCGGGTGGTGAGCGACAGCCGCACCTCGCCATCGCGGTCGGTATAACACAGGCTGTTGTGCAGCAGGTTGCCCAGGAGCTGGTTGACGCGGCCGCGATCGGCGGTGACCGTCACCGGCACGCCAGGCACCTCCAGGGCCAGAGCCAGGCCGGCGTCCGCCATCCTCGAGCGCCACTGCTCGGCGCCCGCCCGCACCAGCGCGGCGAGATCCAGTCCCTCCATGCGGTAGTTCAAGGCACCGGCATCGGAGAGGGAGAGCTCGTAGAGGTCGTCGACGAGCTTGCTCAGGGTCGCGACGCTGCCCTGCAGGCCGGTCAGCGACTCCCGGGTGAGCGGACGCACCCCGTCCTCCATGGCCTCCAGCTCGGCGCGCAGCACCGACAGCGGCGTGCGCAGCTCGTGGGAGATGTCCGCCATGAATGCGCGGCGCAGGCGCTCGTTGCGTTCCAGGGTCTCGGCGAGGCGGTTAAAGTCGTTTGCCAGCTGGCCGAGCTCGTCACGGCGTGACTCGTCCACCCGGGTGTCGAATCGCCCGGCGGTGAGTGCCAGGGTGGCACCGGCGAGGCGGCGTACCGGCGCGAGGAATCCCCGGGCGAGCAGGAGGCTGACCACCGTGGCGAGCACCACGACGACCAGCGCGGTCATCCAGGCGGCGTCGAACTGTTTCTCCTGGAAACGCAGGGCGAGGTCGTCGGTGATACGCCCCGGCGGGCGGTAGACCAGCCAGCCCACGGTTGCGCCGTCCACCACGACCGAACGCGACTCCGTCTGGCCCGACACCACCTTCGGCCCGGCCACGTGCCGCCGGTCGGCGTCCAGCAGGGCGGGGCCGAAACGGACCGGGCCCTGCATGGACGGCACGTCCCCGGCAGGGCCGGTAAACAGGTGCCGGGAGCCGTCGCTTTCGTGGTCGTCGTCATCGTCGTCGTCCCCGCCATCCCGTTCCCGGTGTTCGCCCTCGTCGCGCTCGCGGTGATCGGCCTCCGCCTCTCGCTGGCGCCACAGCGCCTCCCGGAGCAGGCGCTGCCAGCGCCCGCCCTCGGATAGATTTTCCCAGTCCCCGGCCTCGCGATAGTAATCGGCAAGCACCGACGCCAGCGTGTCGATGCGCTCGCCCTCGCGCTCGCGGACGTAGTCGAGGAAATCGCTGCGAAAGGTCACCTGTACCGCGAAGGTCATGAGCACGACCACGCACAGCGTGACGCCCAGAATGGCGAGAAACAGCTTCGCAGTGATACCCGGTCGCCTCATGAACCCCTTCCAGTCACCTGTGCCTTGCCCATTGTCATGGCAGGCCGACTCACGAGCGCCAAGTATCCCGCGCGGAGTGCGCGACGCAAGCGCGATGGCGCCGACTCCCCGGTATCTTCATATTCCACCCACTATCGCCTCGCACCATTGCGAGTGAACCGACACGACCAAGGAGGCGTCCCCATGCAACTGCGCGATACACCGATCGATTACGGCACCATCAACCTCTGGCTCCACTGGCTCACAGCGGTGGCCACACCGCCGATTTCTCCGGGCTCTTTTCTCTGCCACCGCTAGTCGGGGACGACACCACGAGAGCCGGCTCACCGCGGAGGCGCATCCGGCGTGACGATGGTGCCCTCGCCATGCCCGGTGCGCGGGTGCTTATCGAGCCTACGGGGTCAGATGGATAGCCGGTATCGTGCGGTCAACGATCACGCCAGTCTGCGATGAACCCGCTTTCCTTCCGGCTTCCACCTGCTGGCCTAACCCCGGGCCTTTACAGCCAGGGAGCGGGCAGGGATAGTGGGGACTGACGACAGGGGCGCCGCGGCGACATCGCCACGGCTGAGACGCACCCTCGGAACCTGACCCGGATAATGCCGGCGGAGGGAGTCGTGCGGCCCCGGCCCTGCCGCCGCGCCGCACCTCCCGCGCCGGGGAGGCCCCATGCTTGCCATCGATCCCGCCGCGCACCTGGCCCGGGTGCGCGAGACCAGCCCGCTGGTCCACAACATCACCAATCATGTCGCCATGAACAGCATGGCCAACGTGCTGCTGGCCATCGGCGCCTCGCCGGCCATGGTCCATGCTCGCGAGGAGGCCGCCGAGTTCACCGCGCTGGCCGGCGCCCTGACGATCAACATCGGCACCCTCTCGCCCCACTGGGTCGAGGCCATGGAGGCCTCCGCCCTGGCCGCCGGGGAGACGGGGCGGCCCTGGGTGCTGGACCCGGTGGCAGTGGGCGCCACGCGCTATCGCCGCGAGACCGGCGCGCGACTGCTGGCGCTCGCACCGGACGTGATCCGCGGCAACGCCTCGGAAATCATCGCCCTGGCGGGGCAGGCCGGCGGCGGGCGGGGCGTGGACAGCACCGACCCGGCCGAAGCGGCCCTCGACGCCGCCCACCGGCTGGCCCGCCAGACGGATGGCGTGGTCGCGGTGACCGGCGAGGTGGATCTGGTCACCGACGGCCGGCGGATCGCCCGCCTGCGGGGCGGCCACCCGCTGATGCCCAGGGTCACCACCCTGGGCTGTGCGCTGACCGGCGTGGTGGCGGCCTTCCTGGCTGGCGCCGATGATACCTTCGAGGCGACGGTGGCGGCGCTGGCCTGCTACGCCGTGGCCGGCGAACTGGCCGGCGAGGTGGCGCGAGGCCCGGGAAGCTTCGCCGTGGCCTTCCTCGATGCCCTCTATCACCTGGATGCAGAGGCCCTGGCCGAACGGACTCGACTGGAGGTTCACGATGCGCCTTGATCTCTCGCTCTACCTGGTCACCGACCGCGAGCTCTGCGCGGGCTCGGGACTGGAGGAGACCGTGGTGGCGGCAGTGCGTGGCGGCGTGACACTAGTGCAGCTACGCGACAAGCATGCCAGCGACGCCGAGCTGGTCGACCAGGCGCACCGCCTCAAGGCGGCGCTTTCCGGCAGCGGCGTGCCACTGATCATCAATGACCGGCTGGAGGTGGCCCTGGCAGCCGGTGCCGACGGCCTGCACCTCGGCCAGGACGACGGCGACGTGGCCGAGGCCCGCGCCGCCCTGGGCCCGGAGGCGATTCTCGGGCTCTCGGTACAGACCCATGACCAGCTCGCCCGCCTCGACCCGGCGGCGCTGGACTACCTGGGGCTGGGCCCGGTGTTCGCCACCCCCAGCAAGCACGACCACGCCACACCGCTGGGCTTCGACGGCCTGGCCGTCCTGGTGGCCGAAAGCCCCCTGCCGAGCGTGGCCATCGGCGGGCTCAAGGCCGAGCACCTGGCCGCGACGCACCGGGCCGGCGCCCACGGCCTGGCGGTGATCTCGGCGATCTGCGGCAGCCCCGACCCCGAAGCCGCCGCGCGGGCCTTTGCACGGCCGCCTCGCCACTGACCACCCAAGACGCCGTCACCGCGGCAAGCGCGGTGACGGCGTGGATCGGGGCAGGTCGAGATCAGGCGTCCGAGCGCGGATGCCCCGGGTGTCGGTGGTAGCCGTGCAGCATGCCGGCGATGAGATTGTCGCCTCGCTTGCGGCTCTCGAGGAGCGCTCCGAGGACATGCAGCGGGATGAGGACGAGGATGGCGTTGGCCATCAGCTCGTGGGCCTCCTCGACCCACTCGACGCCCCAGAAGAGATCGGTCTCCTCCATCATGTAGCCGGTAGCGCCCAGCCCCAGCAACAGGGCCAGCAGCGTCAGCATCATCACCGCCCCCAGCGGGGTATGGGTGATACCGGGCGACGACGAGGCCGTGTCGACATTCCCTTTGGGCGGCTGGCGCAGCGAGGCCCGCAGGCGGCGACGCGTCGGCCAGAAACTCGCCCAACGCGCCGACCAGGGGCCAACGAACCCCCACAGGATGCGCACGCCGATCAACGCCACCACGCCATAGCCGATCCACTGGTGCCAGGTCTCACCGGTTTCGGTCAGGAAGTAGTTGGCCAGGAAGCCGGCCACCAGTGACCAATGGATGACTCTGACCAACGGGTCCCAGACGCGGACCCGTGGGCTGCTCGCATTGCCGGTCATGGCCTGGCCTCCGCTCAGTCGACTTCCTTCTTGACGATATCGCCGTTGACGGGGTTGAAGTAGATCTCGACCCGACGCTCCTGGTCATCCCAGCCGTAGATCTCGTAGCAGCTGCCGGTGGTCTTGAACGTCTTGACCTTGTAGCCCGCGTCGGCCACCTGCTGCTTCATCTGGTCTTGGCTCATCCACTCGCTCTCGGGCGCGTCGGTACAGTTCGGCCCGGCCAGGGCAGAGACGCTTGCCGCCAGCAGGCTGGATGCCACGATGCCCTTGAGTACAGTGCGCTTCATTGGAAAACCTCCAGAAAGTCAGTGACAGACGACCACCTGACCGTCGGCCGGTGGCAGTTCCCGACGGCAGCCGCCGGAAGGGAACAGGGTCATCATGGTCAGCCAGACTTACGAAAGACTTAACGCCGTGGAAAAACTTCACCGGTGGGGTCGACGGGGGGCAGACGGCGGCGTCTCAGGAGGTCGGCCGGCGCTTCAGGGTGGTGCGCCGCTCGTGGTAGGCGATCGACAGGCCACTGACGATGATCAGTGCGCTGCCGACGAACACCCAGAAATCCGGCATCTCGCCCCAGAACCACCAGCCCAGCAGCACCGCCCAGAGCATCGCAGTGTAGTCGAAGGGGGCAGCGATGGCCGCCGGAGCATGGCGGAAGGCCAGGGTGATGAAGGCGGTGGCCCCGACGCCGAAGAGCCCCGACCCCGCGAAGGCCAGCCAGTGCCAGGGATGGGGTGTCTGCCACACCCAGGGCAGCGTCAGGGCGGTCATCACGAAGGGCACCAGGGTCATGTAGAAGACCATGGCCCAGAGGTGCTCGGTACCGCCCCAGCGCCGTGCGGTGATCATCATCAGCGCATAGAAGACCGCCGCCCCGATCAGCGCCAGGGCGCCGGGGTCGAAGGCCTCGCCGCCGGGACGCACCACGATCAGCACCCCGGCGAAGCCCACCAGCGAGGCCGCCAGCACCGGCCCCGCGATGCGCTCGCCGAGCAGCGGCACCGAGAGCAGGGTGACAAACAGCGGCGCCACGAAGGCGATGGCGGTGGCCTCGGCCAGCGGCAGCAGGGTCAGGCCCAGCACGAAGCAGAACATGGTGCCGGTGTAGATCAGCCCGCGCAGCAGGTGGATCCCGGGGCGTCGGGTACGCAGCTTGCGCAGGCCGCCGCCGAAGTGGGCCAGCGCGGCGATCAGCGGCAGCGAGACCAGGGTACGGAAGAAGATGATCTGCAGCGGCGAGTGGACCTCGCCCAGCCACTTGGCGATGGCGTCGCCGATGGCCAGGCAGAGCACGCCCAGGCACATGAAGCCGATGCCCTTGAATGACGGTGACATGCCGCCTGCCCTCCCCTGGCCGAACCCCAAAAAGCCACCCCGCCGGCCTGAGGGCCGGCGGGGTGGGAAATCACTACGCTAGTCGGTGACGTGCCGTAGAGCAAGCCCTCAGAGGCTGGCCTGGACCACCATGCACTCCATGCCCTGGGCCACCAGGCGACGACAGGCGGTATGGGCCTGGCCCTCGTCCATGTCCACCAGGCGGGCACGGTAGACGCCGGCCTTCCCGGCATTGGCCACGGCGACCCGGGCGTCGGTCAGCTCGCTGGCCAGCTGACTGGCGGCGCGGGACGCCAAGGTACGGGCATGGCCGGCATCGCTGAAGGCGCCGACCTGCACGCCCCAGCTCCCTCGCTGGACGGCGCCCCCGCGGACAGGATCCGCCGATGCACGGGTGCTGGCCATCAACTCGCGGATGGGATCGTCGGCCGAACCCTGCGCCAGGCCCGCGCTCGCACCGGCAACCGGCGTCTCGATACGAGCCACCCGCGATGCCGTCACCTGCCTCGTGGCGCTCCCTGTCGCCGTCGGTGCCTCCACCGGGGCCGGCGGGAAGGCCGAGGCCACGGAGGGCGAGGCGGCGGAGGGCGAGGCGGCGCCCGGGGACGGTGCGCCGAGGCTGGCCAGGCGGACCCGATCGCCCACTGGCTGGCCCGGCGCCTGGGGCTCGCCCGGCATCAGCCGGCCACCGGAGATGTCCGTACTGGCCAGCCAGCCGCGGCCATCGGCCAGCGAGGCGCGCACGAAGCCGCGATCCAGCAGGTCGGCGGTGTGCGCATCTCGCGAGGCGGCGGTAAAGCCACCCATCACCACGGTCAGCAGGCGACGGCCGTCACGCACCGCCGAGGTGGCCACGTTGAAGCCCGAGGCGCGGATGAAGCCGGTCTTGAGGCCGTCGGCACCGGGATAGTTCTTGAGCAGGCGGTTGTGGCCGGTGATGGTCTTGCCCTTCCAGCTGAAGCTCGTCCGCGAGAAGTAGGGGTAATACTGGGGGAAGTCGCGCATCAGGTGCCGGGAGAGCACCGCCATGTCGCGTGCCGTGGTGACCTGGCTGGCATCGGGCAGGCCGTTGGGGTTACGGAAGACGGTGTCCTGCATGCCCAGGTCGCGAGCCTTGTCGGTCATCATACGGGCAAAGTGCGTCTCGCTGCCGCCCAGGGCCTCGGCCACCACCACGGCCACATCGTTGGCCGACTTGATCACCAACGCCTGGATGGCGGTTTCAATCGGAATCGTCGAGCCGGCCTTCACATAGAGCTTGGAGGCCGGCTTGGAAGCCGCATAGGCAGAGACCGGCAGCGGCTGGCTCAGGCTCAGCCTGCCCTCTTCCATGGCCTCGAACATCAGATAGAGCGTCATCATCTTGGTGAGCGAGGCCGGATAGCGCAGCTTGTCGGCATTCTCGGCGTAGAGAATCTCCTGGCTGTCGGCATCGATGACGATACCGGCATAGCGAGGATTGGCCTGGACAGCCGTGGTGGCCAGCAGCAGGCAGGCCAGCAGCACGAAGATGCCCCCTCTGCGGCGCCGGTTGTTTGTTGTGATTGGCACCATGTCGCGTTCCCTCGAGGTTTTTTACCGTTGCTGCTAGCCATTATGGCCGTCTGTGACGCGCTGTACAGGGCAGGGGCCGGACTTTTTGCCGTTTTCGCCGATTTGGCGCAGCCTTTCGTCAAGGCCCGAGTAGTCGCTGCCCGCCGAGCCACAGCAGGCGCAGCGCCAGCAGCGTCAAGGCCCACTTGAAGAGGGTGTCGAAGCGGTGATCCGAGAGCCGATGCAGCAGGCGCAGGCCCAGCCAGGTGCCGAGGAAGCCCGCCGACACCATTACCAGCATCAGCGGCAGCCAGTCCCGGAAGACGAAGCCGGCCACGCCGAACACGAAGGCCTTGGTCAGGTGCTGCAGCAGCATGCAGGCGGAGAAGGTGGCCACCTTGGCCAGCCGGCCGAACTGGCTCTGCTTGATGAAGGCGGCCACCATGGGGCCGCTGGCGCCCACCAGGCTGGAGAGCAGGGTGGTGACGGCACCGGCGACCAGCACGCCGCCCCGTCCCAGGGCCCGCTGCGGCAGGCCCGGCCCCCAACAGGTGAAGAGCACGAAGGTAGCGATGCAGAGCTCCAGTACCCCGGCCGGCAGACGCACCAGCAGCCAGGCGGCGGCCAGCGCACCCAGCACCACCCCCGGCAGGAAGGCGGCGAGCATGGCGAGATCGACATGGCGCCAGGTCAGCGCCGTGCGGCCGACGTTGGAGCCGAGCTGCACCATGCCGTGGACCGGAATCAGCGCCGCCGCCGGCATCACCTGGGCCAGCGCCATGATCATCAGCACCCCGCCCCCAACGCCCACCGCGGCGGTGAAGGCCGAGGTGAACACCGACAGCAGCACCAGCACCAGGTTGATCCCGCCCGACAACGGTGACAGGCTTTCCAGCAGCATCGACGCCTCCAGGGTCACGAGAGGACGCCACTATACCCGAGCTTGGGCTCGCCTCGTCGAATGCAATCCCATCCCCAGCATCAGGCCATCGGCATCGCACAGAGGCATGAGGCCTCCCAGCGATTCCGGCACGACATGGTCAATCGTCGCTCAGCATGTGGTCACGCAGCTTCTGCTCGTCGAGCACCACCAGGCGCTGGCGGTCGATGTTGATGACCCCCTCCTCGCGCAGCCTGGCCAGCAGGCGCGACAGGGTTTCCGGGGTCATGGCCAGCTGGGCGGCCAGCCAGCGCTTGGGAATCGTCAGCCGCACCACCCGGGGCCCCCTGGCACGGCCCGCCGGGAGCTGGCGCAGGATGTAGCTGACCAGGCGCGCCATGGCGTCGGCCTGGGTCAACAGCGCCATGTCCTCGAGGCGCTCGGTGAGCTCCAGGGCCAGGCGGCTCATGAACTCCGCCCGGCAGGCCGGCTGGCGGTCCATGATCTCGCGGCAGCGTGCCGCGGGGATGGTCAGCACATGGGTGCGGCGCAGGGCCTCGGCGGAATAGAGGTAGACCCCGGCGCTGGACACCATGCTCAGCTCGCCCAGTGTGCCGCCGCGCTCCACGCAGCGGATGGTCGCCAGGTGACCGTCGCCGGCGCTGCGCACCAGGCGCACCGCCCCGCTGATCACCACGTAGAGCCACTCGGCCGGGGCATCCTGGCGGAACAGCCACTCACGGGTCTTGAGGGTGCGCACCTCGGTGTCCTGCAGCAGGGCCTCGAGCTGGTCCTCGTCGAGGTCGCCCAGCCAGGGCACCCCACGCACCAGCTCGCGCAGCTGCCGGGGCCGGAACAGCAGCTCAGTCGAGGAACTGGGTACCGGGGCAGTATCCGTAGACATGGCCTTCCTCCACAGGGGTGTCGGCATCGATGATCAGGTAGCCATGGGCCTGGCTGGCGGCCCCGAGCATATGGGAGCCCTGCCCGCCGGCCAGGCGTGCCACGAGGGCACCGCCGGTCCAGTCCAGCACCACCCTCAGCAGCTCGCGCCGGCCCCTCGGCGCCCGCCGGGAAAAGCCGGCGGTGACCGGGAAGCGCTGCAGCGCGGGCGGGGTGCGCCCCTGGCGCCCCTGCACGAAGGGCAGCGCCAGCCACTGCCAGCCCACCAGCGAGGCCACCGGGTTGCCGGGCAGGCCGATCAGCGGGGTACCGTCGCGAAGGGAGGGGCCGAGCCAGCCAAGGACGAAGGGCTTGCCGGGCTTTATCGCCACGCCGTGGAAGGAGATGCCCCCCAGGCGCTCCAGCACCGGGCGAACGTGGTCCTCCTCCCCCACCGAGACCCCGCCTGTACAGACTACCAGATCGGCCTGCTCGCCCGCCCGGGCAAGACATTGACCCAGGTCAGCTGCGGTGTCGGCGACGACGCCCAGGTCGAGGACCTCGCAGCCTTGCTGGGCGAGCAGGGCACGCAGCATGGCGCCATTGCTGTTGTAGACCTGGCCGGGCACCCAGGCCTGGCCGGGTTCAATCAGCTCGTCGCCGGTGCTGACCAGGGCCACGCGGACCCGTCGGCGCACCGTCACGGCATCGATGCCCTGGCTGGCCAGCAGGGCGATGGCCGCGGCATTCAGTCGGGTACCCGCGACCAACACCACGTCACCGGCGCGGCTCTCCTCGCCTCGGCAACGGATATTGGCGCCCTCGGCCAACTCCCCCTCGACGTGAACTCTCCCCGCGTCGTCCAGGCTCACCCTCTCCTGGGGCACCACGGCGTCCGCCCCCAGCGGCACGGGCGCACCGGTAAAGATGCGCGCACAACCCCCGTCGGGCAGCCTGAGCACGCCGGCGCCGGCCGGCACGCGCAGTGCCACTGGCAGGCCATCCGGGCTCGCGGCGAGCTCGCGACGACGCAGGGCATAGCCATCCATGGCGCTGTTATCGACGCCGGGCAGGTCGAGGCCGGCCCGGGCATCCTCGGCCAGTACCCGGCCGACGGCATCGACCAGGGCGACCCGCTCGCAGCCGGCCACCGCCACGCCGCCCGCCACCATCAGGGCGCGGGCGTCGAAGAGATCCAGCAGGCCGGGAGTGACGACCTCCGCGCAGCCGCAGTTCATGCCCCGGCCCCTTCCGCCATGTCCTCGTCGGCGCTCACCTGCCGGGACGCGCAGTGCCTCGCCTCGGGCAGCACCATGGCGACGAAGTTGCAGGGCCGGGTACGGGCGTCGAGCTGGGCGGCCAGGATGCCGTCCCAGGCAGTGGCGCAGGCCTTCGGCGAGCCCGGCATGGCGAACACCAGGGTGCGGTCGATCAGCCCGGCCACCGCCCGGGACTGGAGGGTGGAGGTGCCGATGCTGGCAAGCGAGAGCTGACGAAACAGCTCGCCGTAGCCGTCGACCGCCTTGTCGAACAGCGGCGCGAGCGCCTCGGGGGTGGTATCACGGGGCGTGAAGCCGGTGCCGCCGTTAACCAGGATCACCTGGATGTCCTCGCGGACCACCCAGGCCGAGACCACCGCGCGGATGCGGTAGACATCGTCGGGCACGATGCGCCGCTCCACCAGGGCGTGGCCCGCCTCGGTGAGGCGCTCGGCAAGCAGGTCGCCGCTGCCGTCCTCGTCGAAACCGCGGGTGTCGGAGACGGTAAGCACGGCGATGCCCAGGGGCGCGAAGGGCGTATTGGCATGAACGTGGGCCATGGGGTCCTCCTCGCCGCCCGCGGCGCGAGCGGCGTCATGGAAAGGAGAGTCGGAAGCGTCGGGGGCCAGGCCGGCCCCCTTCATGTGGCTACTGCATCAGGGCGCTGCCGCCCTCGTCGTCGAGCGATATCCCCTCGACCCCGATCTCGGCCTCCAGCGCCAGCAGGTAGTGGCGCAGGGCACGACGGGTGGCCTGTTCGCGAAGGCTGTGGCGGACGTGCTCGGCTACCTGCTCATAGGGCAGCTCGCGTCCCTCGATGCGCTGATCGATGGTGACGATATGCCAGCCATAGCGCGAGGCTAGCGGACGGTCATGGAGCCCCTCGGGCAGATGCTGCAGGGCACGGTCCAGCTCGGCCACAGTCTGTCCGGGCGCCAACCAGCCCAGGTCACCGCCCTCCTCCTTCGAGGGGCAGGCGGAGTGGCGCTGGGCGAACTCGGTAAAGCGCTCAGGCACTGCCTGCAGCTCGCGGACCAGCGTCTCGCCCAGGCGATAGCCGGCGTCGCGGGCCGGGGCGTCGTCCGGGGCAGCGGCCAGCAGCACGTGGCGTACCCGCAGGCGGGTGGGTTCGCTGAAGCGCTCGGGATGGGCGGCGTGGAAGCGGCGGCAGTCCGCCTCGGCGGGCTCGGGCACATCCAGCTCCCGCTCCAGCAGCTCGGCGATGGCGGCATCCGCCTCATCGACCGCCTCGGCCACTCCCAGGGCCGCCGCCCGCTGGCGCAGCAGCTCGCGCACCACCAGGGCGCGGGCTGCCTTGAGCTGGGCGGTGCCGGCGCTGTCCGCCGGGTGGTGCTGCATCTCCTCGGCAATGGCGGCCTCCTCGATGGTGGCCTCGCCGACCCGGATGGGCGGGGGGCTCGCGCCCCCGGGGATCATCTCGATATCGATCTTCTGCATGGCTAAATCCTTGAAACTCATTTCGACCGGCCTCGGTTAAGAGGGCTTTTCCGGGGGCAGGGCTACGAGGAGGCGCTGTGAACCCTTCCCTGGGCGCTACCGACGCCATCCCTGGCGTAGGACCTCCTCTACGCCCTGCCCCCGGCGCCCCTTGCCAGCAGTATGGGCAAAGGCCTGGTCTCAGCCCCGCTTGCGCACCAGCTGGTAACGACGCGTCACGTAGCCGAAGGGCACGCTCCAGACGTGGACCAGACGGGTGAAGGGGAAGACCAAGATGATGGTCAGGCCCACCAGGATGTGCAGCTTGTAGATGAAGCTCAGGCCCTCGAGGTAGGTGGCCGCACCGCCCTGAAAGAAGACGATGGACTGTGCCCAGCCGGCAAGCTGGATCATCACGCTGCCGTCCAGGTGGCCCAGGGCGGGGATGATGGTCAGGAGGCCCAGCGAGACCTGCACGACCAACAGCACGATGATGACGGTATCCATTGTGCTGGACGAGGCCCTCACCCGCGGGTTGGTCAGGCGGCGATGGGCCAGCATGGCGCCTCCCACCAGGCACATCACGCCGGCGATGCCGCCGACCAGGATGGCGATTAGCTGCTTGGTCCCGGCGCTTATGAAGGGCGCGTAGACCCAGTGCGGGGTCAGCAGGCCCACCAGATGGCCGAAGAAGATCACCAGGATGCCGACATGGAAGAGGTTGCTGGCCATGCGCATGTTCCGGGAAGTCAGCATCTGGCTCGATCCGGTCTTCCAGGTGTACTGGCCATGATCGAAACGCAGCAAGCTACCGACCAGGAAGATGGTGCCGGCAAGGTAGGGGTAGAGCCCGAACAGCAGGGTATTAAAGTAGCTCATGACTGGTCTCCTTGATGCCTGGCGGCGACGGAGGCGGGATCGAGGACCCGCACCGCCTCGCTGTGCGTCACGTTCTTGCGCTCGGCGAGTCGCCGGCCCTCGGCAGATTGCAGGGCGCAGTCCTCGTCGGAGGCGGCACTGAAACGCACCGCTTCTTCCTCCCACACCTCGTCCAGCGCTTCCGGGGTGTCATCGGACGCCTCCTCCTTCACCGTCTCGCGGTGGGCGTCGACGTCCCCCTCGGCGCCGATCAGCGCCAGCAGCGCCAGCGGCACCAGGGCATGGTCGGCGTCACGCTCCTCCAGCCGAGCAGCAATCAGTGCCAGGATATGGCGAATCTCGCCCAGCCAGCGGCCGATGTCGGCCTCCGGGCGGGTCGAGAGGTACTCCAGGAATAGCGGCAAGTAGTCGGGTAGCTCACGGGCATCGAGCTCGAAGCCCGCGGCGCTGTACTCAGCCATCAGGTCGACCATGGCCTGGCCGCGATCGCGGGACTCGCCGTGGACGTGCTCGAAAAGCAGCAACGAGGTGCTGCGCCCCTTGTCGAACAGTGCCACGTACTCAGCCTGCAGCTCCATCAGGTCGGCCTCCAGCAAGCGCTGGCACCAGTCCATCAGGCGGGTGCGCAGCGCCGCCTCCCAGCGGCGCTCGGCGTCGAGGAGCTCGATCATCTCCGGTGCGGCAGCCTGGAGCTCCGCGGAGGGGTAGTCGAGCAGCCGGGCCAGCACGCGCAGGCTCAGCATGTCCGGCTCCGCGGCGGGGTGTTGCAGTGCTGCCTCAGCCATGACGCACCTCCTCGGCTTTCTCATCGCTCTGCGGATCAAAGGTCTCGACCGGCTGGACCAGGGTGGTGGTCGTCTTGCGACCGCCGAAGAGGCTCTGGCCGCTGTCGCCATGGCAGCCGTCGCCGAAGCTGAAGCCGCAGCCGCCGCGCTCCGGGAAGGCCTCGGTGGCTATCTCACGGTGGCTGGTGGGGATCACGAAGCGGTCCTCGTAGTTGGCGATGGCCAGGTACCGGTACATGGATTCCACCTGGGCCTCGGTGAGCCCCACGCTCTCCAGCACTTCGGTCTCGGCCTTACCCTCGACATGCTTGCCACGCATATAGAGGCGCATGGCCATCAGCCGCTTGAGCGCCAGCACCACGGGCTCCTCCTCGCCGGCGGTGAGCAGGTTGGCCAGGTACTTGACCGGGATGCGCAGCGACTCGATCTTGGGCATCACGCCGTCGAACTCGACGTTGCCCGCCTCGGCGGCGGACTGGATCGGCGACAGCGGCGGCACGTACCAGACCATCGGTAGGGTGCGATACTCGGGGTGCAGCGGCAGCGCCAGGCCCCAGTCCATGGCCAACTTGTAGACCGGCGAGGCCTGGGCGGCGACGATCACGTTGTCGGTGATGCCGTCCTTCTTCGCCTGGGCGATCACTTCCGGGTCGTTGGGATCCAGGAATATCTCGCGCTGGCGATGGTAGAGGTCACGCTCGTCCGGGGAGCTGGCCACTTCCTCGATACGGTCGGCGTCGTAGAGCAGCACGCCGAGGTAGCGGATCCGGCCCACGCAGGTCTCGGAACAGACGGTCGGCTGGCCGGCCTCGATGCGCGGATAGCAGAAGATGCACTTCTCGGATTTCCCGGTCTTCCAGTTGTAGTAGATCTTCTTGTAGGGGCAGCCGGAGATGCACATCCGCCAGCCGCGGCACTTGTCCTGGTCGATCAGGACGATGCCGTCCTCCTCACGCTTGTAGATCGCGCCGCTCGGGCACGATGCCACGCAGGTCGGATTGAGGCAGTGCTCGCACAGGCGCGGCAGGTACATCATGAAGGTGTTCTCGAACTGACCGTAGATGTCGGCCTGGATCTTCTCGAAGTTCGCGTCCTTGCGGCGCTTGGCGAACTCGGTGCCGAGGATCTCTTCCCAGTTCGGGCCCCATTCGATCTTGTTCATGCGCTGGCCGGAGATCAGCGAACGCGGCCGCGCGGTGGGCTGGTGCTCGCCCTGCTTGGCGGTGTGCAGGTGCTGGTAGTCGAAGGTGAACGGCTCGTAGTAGTCGTCGATCTCCGGCAGATCGGGGTTGGCGAAGATGTTCGCCAGCACCCGCCACTTGCCGCCGATGCGCGGCTCAATGCGGCCATCCTTGCGGCGCAGCCAGCCGCCCTTCCACTTGTGCTGGTTCTCCCACTCCTTGGGATAGCCGATGCCGGGCTTGGTCTCGACGTTGTTGAACCAGGCGTACTCGACGCCCTCGCGGCTGGTCCAGACGTTCTTGCAGGTCACCGAGCAAGTGTGGCAGCCGATGCACTTATCGAGGTTGAGGACCATGCCTACCTGGGAACGAATCTTCATTTCACGGCCTCCTGCTCGTAATCGTTGCCTTCGCCATCCAGCCAGTCGATCTTCTTCATCTTGCGCACGATGACGAACTCATCGCGATTGGAGCCGACGGTGCCGTAGTAGTTGAAGCTGTAGGAGAGCTGGGCATAGCCGCCGATCATGTGGGTCGGCTTGGGACACACGCGGGTGACCGAGTTGTGGATACCGCCGCGGGTGCCCGTCTGCTCGGAACCCGGCATGTTGAGGATCCGCTCCTGGGCGTGGTACATCATCGCCATGCCGTTCTTGACCCGCTGACTGACCACGGCCCGGGCGGCGATGGCACCGTTGGCGTTGTAGAGCTCGATCCAGTCGTTGTCCTCGACGCCGATGGATTTCGCATCATCCTCGGACATCCATACGATGGGCCCGCCCCGCGACAGGGTCTGCATCAGCAGGTTGTCGCTGTAGGTGGAGTGAATGCCCCACTTCTGGTGCGGGGTGATCCAGTTCAGGGCAATCTCCGGGTTGCCGTTGCCCTTGGGTTCGGCCACGCTCACCGCCGCTTTGGTATCGATGGGCGGCCGGTAGACCAGCAGGCTCTCGCCGAAGGCACGCATCCAGGGGTGGTCCTGGTAGAACTGCTGGCGACCGCTCACCGTACGCCAAGGGATCAGCTCATGGACGTTGGTGTAGCCGGCATTATAGGAGACGTGCTCATCTTCGAGGCCGGACCAGGTCGGGCTGGAAATGATCTTGCGCGGCTGGGCGACGATGTCACGAAAGCGGATCTTCTCCTCTTCCTTGGGATGCGCCAGATGGGTGTGGTCACGCCCGGTAATCTTGGAGAGGGCGTCCCAGGCCTTCACGGCCACCTGGCCGTTGGTCTCCGGCGCCAGGGTCAGGATCATCTCGGCAGCGTCGATGGCGCTGTCGAGTTGAGGGCGGCCCTTGTGCGGCCCCTCTGTCTTGCGGTGGTTGAGCTTGCCGAGCAGGTCCACCTCCTTCTCGGTCTTCCAGCTAATGCCCTTGCCGCCGTTGCCGATGCTCTCGAGCAGCGGACCGATGGAGGTGAAACGCTCGTAGGTCTCGGGATAGTTGCGCTTGACCTCGATCAGCGCCGGCATGGTCTTGCCGGGGATCGGCTCGCACTCACCCTTCTTCCAGTCCTTGACCTCGACCTGCGCCAGCTCGGCGGGAGAGTCGTGCTGGTGCGGCAGGGTGACCAGGTCGGTCTCCTCGCCCAAGTGCCCCTCAGCGGCCGTGGAGAAAGACTTGGCGATGCCCTTGAAGATCTCCCAGTCGCTGCGCGACTCCCAGGCCGGGTCGGTGGCCGCGGTCAGCGGGTGGATGAAGGGGTGCATGTCCGAGGTGTTAAGGTCGTCCTTCTCGTACCAGGTCGCCGTGGGCAGCACGATGTCCGAGTAGAGGCAGGTGGTGGACATGCGGAAATCCAGGGTCACGAACAGGTCGACCTTGCCCTCCGGGGCGTCGTCGTGCCAGTTGACCTCCTCGGGCTTCTGGCCGCCGACCTCGCCCAGATCCTTGCCCTGGATACCGTGGCGGGTACCCAGCAGGTACTTGAGCATATACTCGTGGCCCTTGCCGGAGCTGCCCAGCAGGTTGGAGCGCCACACGAACATGTTGCGCGGGAAGTTCTGGGGGTCGTCCGGATCCTCGGCGGCGAAGGCGAGCTTGCCCTCCTTGAGCTGCTGCACGGTGTAGTCGACCGTGCTCATATCGGCGGCCTCGGCGGCCTTGGCCAGGCGCAGCGGGTTGGTGCCGAGCTGCGGCGCGGAAGGCAGCCAGCCCATGCGCTCGGCGCGCACGTTGAAGTCGATCAGGCTGCCCGAGAAGTCCTCGGCCTTGGCCAGCGGCGAGAGGATCTCCTTGATCTCCAGCTTCTCGTAGCGCCACTGGGAGGAGTGGTTGTAGAAGAAGGAGGTGCCGTTCATGTGGCGCGGCGGACGCTGCCAGTCGAGACCGAAGGCCAACGGCGTCCAACCGGTCTGCGGGCGCAGCTTCTCCTGACCCACGTAGTGGGCCCAGCCACCACCGCTCTGGCCGATGCAGCCACACATCACCAGCATGTTGATCAGGCCGCGGTAGTTCATGTCCATGTGGTACCAGTGGTTCATACCGGCACCGACGATGATCATGCTGCGACCCTGGGTCTTGTCGGCATTCTCGGCGAACTCGCGGGCGATGCGGGTGGCCTGCTCGGCGGGCACGCCGGTGATCTTCTCCTGCCAGGCCGGGGTATAGGGCTTGACCTGATCAAAGGAGGTGGCGCCGTCATCCTCGCCCTCCTTACCGAACCCGCGGTCGATGCCGTAGTTGGCGCACATCAGGTCGAACACGGTGACCGCCAGCGCCTCACTGCCGTCGGCCTTCTTCAGGCGCTTGACGGGCAGGCTGTGGAACAGCAGCTCGTCGCTGGCACCGCCGCTCTTGACGTGATCGAAGTGTTCATGGGCGATGCCGCCGAAGTAGGGGAAGGCGACCTTGGCGACGTCATCATGCTTGTCGGCCAGGGTCAGCAGCGGCTTGATCTCGGTGCCTTCGGCATCCAGCGGCTCGAGGTTCCACTTGCCGACCTCATCGCCGGTCTCGCCCCAGCGGAAGCCGATGGAGCCGCGCGGCACCACCAGCTGGTCGCGGGTCTCGTCCCACGCCACGGTCTTCCATTCCGGGTTGTTGCCCTGGTCCAGGCTCGCCTCGAAGTCGCTGGCGCGCATCTGGCGGCCCGGCGCATAGCTGCCGTCCTCGCGCGGCTCCAGTTCGACCAGAAACGGCATGTCGGTGTAGCGCCGCACGTAGTCGGTGAAGTAACTGCTGGTGTTCTCGAGGTGGAACTCCTTGAGGATCACGTGCCCCATGGCCATGGCCAGGGCGGCATCGGTACCTTGCTTGGCACTCATCCACTCATCGGTGAGCTTGGAGACCTCGGCGTAGTCCGGGGTGACGGACACCGTCTTGGTGCCCTTGTAGCGCACCTCGGTGAAGAAGTGGGCGTCCGGGGTACGCGTCTGGGGGACGTTGGAGCCCCAGGCGATGATATAGCCGGAGTTGTACCAGTCGGCGGATTCGGGCACGTCGGTCTGCTCGCCCCAGGTCTGGGGGCTGGCCGGTGGCAGATCACAGTACCAGTCATAGAACGACAGGCAGACGCCGCCGATCAGCGACAGGTAACGAGCACCGGAGGCGTAGCTGACCATGGACATGGCGGGGATCGGCGAGAAACCGATAACGCGGTCCGGGCCGTACTGCTTGGCGGTGTAGACGTTGGAGGCGGCGATCAGCTCGTTGAGCTCGTCCCAGTCAGCGCGCACGAAGCCGCCCATGCCGCGGGCGCGCTTGTACTGCTTGGCCCTGGCCGGGTCCTCGACGATGGAGGCCCAGGCGTCCACCGGGTCGCCTTTGGCTTCGAGGGCCTCACGCCACAGCTTGAGAAGCGGCTTTCTGATCAGCGGGTACTTGAGGCGGTTGGCGCTGTACATGTACCAGGAGTAGCTGGCGCCCCGCGGGCAGCCGCGTGGCTCGTGGTTGGGCAGGTCGGGTCGGGTGCGCGGGTAGTCGGTCTGCTGGGTCTCCCAGGTGACCAGGCCGTTCTTGACGTAGATCTTCCAGCTGCACGACCCGGTGCAGTTCACCCCGTGGGTGGACCGCACCACCTTGTCGTGCTGCCAGCGTTGCCGGTAGCCGTTCTCCCACTCGCGGGACTCCTGGCGGACCTCGCCATGCTCGTTGGCGAAGGGCTCGCGGGCCTTGCGGAAGAAGTTCAGCCGATCAATGAAGTGACTCATGGTCGCTCTCCAGGCTCCTGAAAAGATGCGTGGCCACCCCGGGCCACTCGGACTGCCGCTCCCTCGCCGGGCTCAGGCAGCTTCCATGGGGGGAATTCTGGCGGAATGAACGGCGGAATACTGCCCGGTTACCTCCATATACATGCCCCCTACCTCCAAGGGGATAGACGGCGCCGTGGGAGGGGTTAGACGGCGCATTCAGCGTGCGCGACCCGGGCCTCGCGCATGGTCGGCGAGCATCACCAGCATGCACACCACCAGGGCGGCGTAGAGGAACATGAAGCCCGCGGTACGCACCCCCAACCACTCGCTGCCCAGCACGAAGACCGGCGGCAGCAGGGCGGCGAAGAGCCCGCCCAGGGTCAGCGCCAGCCCGCCCACCAGCGCCATGTCGTCGCCATGATCGCGATGGATCAGCCGCATCAGACTGCCCTGCCCGATCCCCATGGCGACACCCATCGCCACCAGCAGCCCCAAAAAGCCCCATAGCGGGGCCGCATAGTGCAGCGTCAGTTCGCCATGCACGCCCTCGATGCGCATCGAGAAGGGGGGGTAGGAGAGCAGGAAGAGGCAGATCAGCACGAAGGCGCTGACCCACCAGCGCAGGCTGCGGAAGTCGCGACGATCGGCCAGGGCGCCGCCGATCACCTGGCCCGCCCCGACGGCGAGCGTAAAGGGCAGCGCAAAGAGCGCCGCGGCCTGCAGCGAGAGGCCGTAGCGGGCCACCAGATGACCCGGCAGCCACAGCGCCAGGGCCACGAAAGCGCCGAAGAAGAAGCTGTAGGTGATCGCCAGCCGCCAAAGCTGCCAGTCGGCGAGGCGGGTGGCGAAGCACACGGCGCGCGTGCTCGGCGACGACCGAACCGGCGGCGCCTCGTCATCCAGCGTCTCACCGACGGGCGCGTCGCCATCATCGGCGAACAGCCACAGCAGGGCCGCCACCAGCAGCACCGGCAGCAGATAGAGCAGCGGCGCCAGGCGCCAGCCATAGGCCTGACTGACCAGCGGCAGCAGCAGGTAGCTCAGCCCCGCCCCCACCATGCCGGCTCCGTAGAGGCCCAGCGCCAGGCCGGTATGGCGCGGCGGCCCCAGTTCCGCCACATAGACCAGGCCGGCGGCCAGCGAGCCGGCCCCCAGCCCCAACCCCAGTCCGGCCAGCAGGAACTCCAGGTAGTGATTCGCCTGGCTGACCCACCACAGGAAGGGACAGATCAGCAGCAGGCAGCCGAGCATGACCCGACGCCCACCGAGGCGACGAGCCAGCAGTGCCATGGGCAGGCTGGCCAGCGCCCCGGCGAGCATCGGCATGGCCAGCAGCACCGCGAAGCCGACGCTGCCCAGGGCCAGGTCCCGGCGCAGCTCCACGCCGAGCACGGCGAACAGGGTCCAGCAGGCGAAGACCAGGGCGAAGGCCAGTGGCGAGAGCACGACCACCACCAGCGAACGGTAGCCCGGGGGCGCCGATTCGCCATCGACCGGCGCATCGCGGGGCTCGTTCGGGAGGGGATCGGGGTCGCAGGACATGGCGCCGGGGCTCGAGGGATATGACTGAATTCTCGGGAGCCCCGGGGACAGGGTCAAAAGGGCAAGGGAGGTACACCTTTGAGGGAGCAACGACTACCCACTAGGGTATAGTAGCAACCTGAGTCCCAACTCCAGCGCCGCATGCGGAGGGCGATCCTGCCGATGAAACTGCTGCAACGCTCCCTGGTGGCCCGCATCATCGCCTCGCTGCTGGCGATCAGCGCCATGGCACTGATCAGCATCGTGGTGACCATGGTGGTGGCCAACGGCAGCCGCGGTGATGCCGCCGCCATCAACGTGGCCGGCTCGCTGCGCATGAACACCTACCAGATCGTCGCTGCCCTGCAGCGCTATGAACAGCAACCCGAGGCGGCGCAGCGCGAACGGGTCCAGGCGCTGAGCGAGCGTTTCCACGAACGGCTGGTCAGCCCCCGCCTGACCGCGGCCCTGCCCGGGGCCGAGGACCATCCCCTGCAGGCGCAGTACCGGATGCTCAAGGCGCGCTGGGACGAGGCGCTGGCGCCCCAGGTGACCCGCGCCATTGCCGGCGAAGGGTTGGAGGTCGACGCCCTGCGCCAGACCCTGGACGACCTGGTGGGCGACATCGACCAGCTGGTCACCCAGCTGGAGCAGAACAGCGAGGCCAAGATTCGCCTGCTCAGCGTGCTGCAGATCCTCTTCCTGACGCTGACCGCCGTGGTAGTGGCGATCGCCCTCTACGACATCCGCCACAACCTGGTGGCCCCGCTACACCAGCTGGTGGTACTGGCCCGGGAGGCCGGCCGCCACAACTTCCAGTATCGCACCCGGCTCAAGGGCAGCGACGAGCTGGCCCTGCTGGGCCGGACCCTGGATACCATGGCCGGCGAGCTCGCCGCCAGCTACGCCGAGCTGGAGGAGCGCGTCTCGCGCAAGAAGCTGGAGCTCGAGCGCAGCAACCGGGTCATGCAGGTGCTCCACGACAGCAGCCGGGCTCTCTATGGCGGCGGCAACGACCTCTGCGCCAGCGCCGCCCCGATGCTGCGCCGCATCGAGCAGCTGCTCGACCTCGGCCCGATCCGACTCTCGCTGCATGACCCCTTCGACGACCGCGAGGTGCCGATACTCGCCACCCACTCGCGCAGCCGCCCGACCTACTGTCGCGACCACGAGTGCCACGCCTGCCTGATCGATCCCCAGCCCCTGGAGCTCTCCAAGCGCGAGGGGGCGGAGTGCCTGCTGCTGCCGGTGAGCGTCGGCGCGACCCTGCTCGGCACCCTGGAGGTCCGGTACTCTGAGGGGGGCGAGCTCACCGACAGCACCCGCCGGTTGCTCAACGCCTTGACCGACCAGCTGGCCACGGCGATCTACCTGCAGCGGCGGATCGAGGAGCAGCAGCAGGTAACGCTGATGAACGAGCGCACCATCATCGCCCGTGAGCTCCACGACTCCCTGGCCCAGTCGCTCTCCTACCTCAAGATGCAGGTCGCCAGGCTCGAGCGCATGCAGGCCAAGGAGATGCCACGCGAGGCCCAGACGGCGGTCTTCGGCGAGCTGCGCACCGGGCTCGACAGCGCCTATCGTCAGCTGCGCGAGCTGCTCACCACTTTCCGCCTCAAGCTCGAGGGCCCCGGCCTGCAGAGCGCCATGCGCCAGACCACCGAGGAGTTCGCCGCGCGGCTGGGCTTCAAGGTCGAGCTGTTCTTCGACGTGCCGCCGCACCTGCTCAATCCCAACGAGGAGATCCATGTGCTGCAGGTGGTCCGCGAGGCGCTGGCCAACGTCCACAAGCATGCCCGGGCCCACTGGGCGGCAGTTACGGTGCGCTTCCAGCAGGCCCGGCTGCATGTCATGGTCGAGGACGACGGCATCGGCCTGCCGGCGGACGGCTCACCGCCCATGCACTACGGCCTGGTGATCATGCGCGACCGGGCCGATACCCTGGGTGGCGAGTTCGCGGTACGCAACCGCCAGGCCGGCGGCACCCTGGTCGAGCTCACCTTCTCTCCCCAGACCGCGCGGCTGATCGCCCAGCAGCCGGCAAGCGGCTCCGAGACCACCGCCCTTCAACACGGACACAGGGACTAGCCAGGATGACCCGGACCGATCACGACACCCCTGCCACGATCCTGCTCATCGACGACCATCCGCTGCTGCGGCGCGGTGTGGCGCAGCTACTCGAGCTGGAAGACGACCTGGACCTGGCCGGCGAGGCGGGCGAACCGGAGGTCGGACTCCGGCTCGCCGGCGAACTCGACCCCGACATGATCCTGCTCGATCTCAACATGCCCGGCATGGACGGCATCGCCACCCTGAAGGCGCTGCGCGAGCAGGGCTATGCCGGGCGCATCGTGATGTTCACCGTCTCGGACCACGAGGAGGACGTGGTCGCCGCCCTGCGCAGCGGCGCCGACGGCTACCTGCTCAAGGATATGGACCCCGACGAGATGGTGCGCCAGCTGCACCAGGCGGCCCTGGGGCGCATGGTGATCAGCGAGAGCCTCACCGCCCTGCTGGCCGAGGCGCTGCGCAGCCAGCGCAACCAGCCGGCGGCCCCGGATATCCACAGCATGACCCAGCGCGAGCGCGAGATCCTGCGCGAGTTGGCCGCCGGTCTCTCCAACAAGCTGATCGCCCGCAAGCTCGACATCACCGAGGGCACGGTGAAGGTGCACGTCAAGCACCTGCTCAAGAAGCTCAACCTGCGCTCGCGGGTGGAGGCCGCGGTATGGGCCGTCCAGGAGGGTGTGGACAAGTAGATCCTGTGTGGATACCTCCAAAGACTCCCGCGGCCTCCGCCGCCGCACCCACCACCCCGCCCGACACGACTAATTCCTTGCAGATCAATGAGCTATAGCTGGATACCTCCTACCACTCTGGAGGTATCCTGCGGATTTTCCGGCATTTTTCCCCCGTTTCGCCGTTTCCCCACGAGGCGTATCTTTCGCGGCAAAGCCCCACGCCTTGATATTGGTCAACCGTGACCGTGGGCCGGGGCCCCACGCAAGCTCTCTGAGGGGAAATGCCATGACCAGAAAGAATGCCGACATCGAAAATTGGGATGTCGAGAATGAGGAGTTCTGGGAGAAGGAGGGCAAGAAGGTTGCCAACCGCAACCTCTGGATCTCCATTCCCAGCCTGCTGATGGGCTTCGCCGTCTGGCTGATGTGGGGCATGATCACCACCCAGATGCGCAACCTGGGCTTCCCGTTCACGGTGGACCAGCTGTTCACCCTGACCGCCATTGCCGGCCTCGCCGGCGCCACCCTGCGCATCCCGGCCTCGTTCATGATCCGCATCGCCGGCGGGCGCAATACCATCTTCCTGACCACCGCCCTGCTGATGGTGCCCGCCCTGGGCACCGGCATCGCGCTGATGAACCCGGGCACGCCCTTCTGGGTGTTCCAGGCCCTGGCGCTGCTCTCGGGCGTCGGCGGCGGCAACTTCGCCAACTCGATGAGCAACATCTCCAGCTTCTTTCCCAAGAAGCAGCAGGGCTACGCCCTGGGCATGAACGCCGGCCTCGGCAACTTCGGCGTCACCACCATGCAGATCCTGATCCCGCTGGTGATGACCGTGGGCATCTTCGGCGCCCTGGGCGGCGAGCCAATGGAGCTGCAGAAGGCCAGCGGCACCCTGATCGGGCGTATCGAGGCGGGCACCGATACCTGGATCCAGAACGCCGCTTTCATCTGGCTGATCTTCCTGATCCCACTGGCCTTTGCCGGCTGGTTCGGCATGAACAATATCCGCGCCATCACGCCCAACCCCGGCTCTCCCCTGCAGGCCTTCGGCAAGATCCTGGGCCTCTATGCGGTGGGCCTCCTGACCTCGATCCTCGGCGTGGTGGCGCTGGGCTGGCTCAACATGTGGCTCGCCCTGCCACTGACCATCGTGCTGACCCTGTTCCTGCTGCGCCTGATCCCGGGTGACATCAAGCCGAACATCCAGAAGCAGTTCGCGATCTTCTCCAACAAGCATACCTGGGCGATGACGGTGCTCTACATTGCCACCTTCGGCTCCTTCATCGGCTTCTCCGCGGCGCTGCCGCTCTCGATCAGCGTCATCTTCGGCAACATGATGGAGGTGGCCGCCGACGGCACCATCACTCGGGTGGCCAACCCGGAGGCCCCCAGCGCCCTCACCTGGGCCTGGATGGGTCCCTTCGTCGGCGCGCTGATCCGCCCGGTGGGCGGCTGGATCTCCGACAAGGTGGGCGGTGCCATCGTCACCCAGGCGATCTCCGTGGTGATGGTGCTGGCCTCCGCCGCCGTGGGCTACGTGATGATGCTGGCCTACAACGCCACCGACCCCAACCAGTACTTCTGGATGTTCCTGGTACTGTTCATCGCGCTGTTCGCCGCCAGCGGCATCGGCAACGGCTCCACCTTCCGCAGCATCGGCTTCATCTTCGACCTGCAGCAGAAGGGCCCGGTGCTCGGCTGGACCTCCGCCGTGGCCGCCTACGGCGCCTTCATCGCCCCGCGGGTGATGGGCGAGCAGATCAAGGCCGGCACCCCGGAGATGGCCATGTATGGCTTCGCGGTCTTCTACGCACTCTGCCTGGTCGTCAACTGGTGGTTCTATCTGCGCAAGAACGCCTACGTAAAGAACCCCTGATGGTCACTGCCGGGTCCGAGGGGCCCGGCAGTGACCTGCCACCGCAGGCGCTGCCTACCAAGGGGTAGCGGATAGACACATCGGGGGTACTGGCGGCAGACGCTTGATGCATATCAAGGGCAATCGACAGGCTACCGCCACACTGGACAGCACCATTCATGCTTGCCTGAGGGGAATACCATGAAACATCTCGAGGGGGTGACCCCACCCCAGCAATACCGGGCCCTGGGACTCAGCACCCTGGCCTTTACCACCTGCTTCGCGGTGTGGACGATCTTTTCCATTATCGGGATCCAGATCAAGCAGGACCTGGGGCTCAACGAGACCCAGTTCGGCATCCTGGTCGCCACGCCGATACTGACCGGCTCCATCAGCCGCATCTTCCTGGGCATCTGGACCGAGCAGTTCGGCGGCCGCCGCGTGTTCAGCCTGCTGATGCTGATCACCGCGGTCTGCGTCTTCATGCTCTCCTACGTCCAAACCTATGCCATGTTCCTGGTCGCGGCGCTCGGCGTGGGCCTGGCCGGGGGCTCCTTCATCGTCGGCATCGCCTACACCTCCTACTGGTTCGAGAAGGAGAAGCAGGGCACCGCACTGGGCATCTTCGGTGCCGGCAACGCCGGTGCGGCGGTGACCAACTTCGGCGCGCCCTTCTTGCTGCTGGCGCTGGGCTGGGAGCAGACCGCGGTGGTCTACGCCATCGTGCTGACCGTGGTCGCCGTGGGCTTCTGGGTCTTCTCCAAAGAGGATCCACTGACCCGCGCCCGGCGCGGCCAAGGCGGCAAGGGCTCCTCTGCCCGCGAACAGCTGGAGCCGCTCAGGCACCTGCAGGTGTGGCGCTTCGCCCTCTACTACTTCTTCGTGTTCGGCGCCTTCGTCGCCTTGGCCTCTTACCTGCCGCGCTACTACGTCGGCGCCTACGATGTCAGCATCGCCGTAGCCGGCAGCCTGGCGGCCCTCTACACCCTGCCGGCCAGCGTGTTTCGCGCCCTGGGCGGGTGGATGTCCGACCGCTATGGCGCCCGGTCGATCATGTATATGACCTTCATCGCCTCGCTGTTGTGCCTGTTCCTGCTGGCCTACCCCGAGACCAGCTACGTAGTGCAAGGCAAGGAGGGCGAGATCGCCTTCACCCTGGCCATGCCGCTGTGGGGCGTGGTGGTGCTGACGGTGCTGCTGGGCTTCTTCATGTCGCTGGGCAAGGCCGCCGTCTACAAGCACATCCCGGTCTACTATCCCGAGAATGTCGGCTCGGTGGGCGGTCTGGTCGGCATGATCGGCGGCCTGGGCGGCTTCTTCCTGCCGATCATGTTCGGCATCGTGCTCGACCTCACCTGCGTCTGGACCAGCTCCTACATGGTGCTGTTCGTACTGGTGGCGGTCTCGCTGGCCTGGATGCATGGCGCCATTCGCCGCATGGAGCGCCAGAGGGTTCCCGAACTCGGCGAGGAGCGCTATCGCTACCTGCCGGAGATCCAGGGGCCTGCGGAGCACTATGCCGAGCGCAGAAGGACCCAGCAGACCGAGGAGTGACTCCGCATCCCAAGCGTCGAGAATGCCACCTGCGGGTGGCATTCTCGTTTTCGGCGAGGTGTCTTGATCCAGGCCAGGAAAATCTGCCGCACCTCGCGCTATAGTGGCATCTGAAATACATCAATAGGCCGACCCCCGATGCGGGTCCCGGCCATATGCCAGATGCGAGGTGTCTCCCATGTCCCACACCCTGGCCCACGAAGGTTCCGCCAACCCCCACAAGGCCGACCGCGGCCGCGGCGCGGCCATCGTCGTCTATATGCTCTTCCTGGGCAGCGTGCTCGCCGTCGTCACCGCGCCTGTCGGCGTGCTGATCGCCCACCTGAAGCGCCGAGGCGCCGAGCCTTGGGTGCAGAGCCACCTGCAGTTCCAGATCCGCACCTTCTGGCTGGGCGTGCTGGGCGGCGGTCTCTTCATCGCCACCTGGCAACTACTGGGGCTGGTGGGCGCCCCTGCCGTGGCGCCCTGGGCGCTGGGCTACATCTACTTCACCGCCTGTCTGATCTGGATGGTGGCGCGCTGTGGCGTGGGCATCAGCCGCCTGACCGCCAACCAGCCGGTGACCAACCCGTGCAGCCTGGCCTTCGGCGGCGCCCGGGTGACCCTGGCGGACGGATGAACGAGCGCGCCCTGTCACGCGAGCTGCCTAACCCTGGGTGGGGGCCACTCTCGGCGCTGCCCGGCAATCCGCTGATGTGGGTGCTGATCTTAAGCGAGATGCTGGTCTTCAGCGCCTTCTTCGCCCTGTATGCCACGGAGCGGGTGGCGGCGACGGCCATGTTCGACGCCTCCCAGCGCGAGCTCGACCCGTTGATGGGCGGGCTCAACACCCTGGTGCTGCTGACCAGCGGGCTCTGCGTGGCCCTGGCCGTGGAGGCCGTGAACACCGAACGGGTCCGCCGTGCCCGCCAGTGGTTGGGCGCCGCCATGGCGCTGGGCGTGCTGTTCGGCGTGATCAAGGTGGTCGAATACTCGAGCAAGTTCGCCGCCGGCATCACCCCGGAAACCAACACCTTCTTCGGCTTCTACTACGGGCTCACCGCCTTCCACTTCGCCCACGTGCTATTCGGCCTGGCACTGCTGGCGCTGGTGACCTGGCGTACCTCCCCCGAAAACGTGGAGACCGCTGCCGCCTTCTGGCACATGGTCGACCTGATCTGGATCCTGCTCTACCCGCTGCTCTATCTATTACGCTGAAGGCTCTCTATCCAGCTGAGGGCTCTCCCTCAAGCTGAAGGCTCTCTATCCAGCTGAGGGCTCTCTATCCAGCTGAGGGCTCTCTATCAAGCTGAAGGCTCCCTCCCGAGGTGATCATGACCGACCTGCCCGGCACCCGCCGCCTGCTCGCGACCTGGGCCACGCTGATGGCCCTGACGCTGCTCTCGATGGTCTTGGCGCGCCTCGACCAGGACAGCTGGCAGGCGCTGCCGCTCTGGTCAGCAGGCCTGGTGATCGCCGCCACCGGCTTCAAGGCCCACCGGCTGCTGATGGTCTATCTCAATCTGCGCGCCGCCACCCCGGCCTGGAAAGGCACCTTCGTGGGCCTGGTGGTGCTGACGCTGGCACTGATCGCCGGCGGCCACCTGGTGGCGCGGCTGGCCGGCTGACGCCGACTCCAGCACCCGGGTATCGCCGCCGCGGATCGAACGCGCGAGCCTCCACCTGGCGCCTCCTGGCCAGCCGCGGTATCGCATCGCCGCTTACCGTTACTCCCGAGCCAGCGAGAACGTGCCCCGCGTTGGGATGCCTGTTATAAGTGAAAGTGTAGGCGGTAAGCATCCTGCCATTCGGCAAGTGACTCACGCGAACGTGGCTTCTGCGTTGGCTCAAAAGCGTCGCTGGGCGACGAAAGGATTATGACCTCGCCACCCTTCTCGACATCCGGCACCCTCGTGGCCATCGGCGGTGCCGAGGACAGGAAATCCGACCTGGAGATCCTCAAACGGGTTTTCACCCTGGCCCCTGCGGGTAACCACGAGGTTGCGGTCATCGCCACGGCGAGCAGCATTCCCGACGAGGTGCTGCCCGACTACGAAGCGGCCTTCTCTCGCCTGGGCGCCAGCCGCGTCCATTTGCTGGAGATCCGGGATCGCCAGCAGGCGGCCGACGGCGATGCGATACGCCTGATCGAGCAAAGCGGCGTCATCTTCTTCACCGGCGGTGATCAGCTGCGCCTGACCAATGTCCTGGGGGGCTCCCCGGTGCTGTCTGCCATCCGCCAGCGCCTGGAAGACGGCGCGGTGGTGGCCGGAACCAGTGCCGGCGCGGCGGCCATGCCGGGCACCATGATCTACAATGGTGCCGCCGCCGATGCCCTGCGCAAGGGCGCCGTCAACATGACCTTCGGCCTGGGGTTGGTCGATGGCCTGATCATCGACAGCCACTTTCTCGAGCGTGGGCGCTTCACCCGCCTGATGGAGGTCGGAGCGAGCAACCCGGAACACCTCGGGGTGGGCCTGGGCGAGGATGCTGGTGTGATCATCCACCCCCATGGCATTCTCGAGGCCATCGGTCCGGGCCATGTCATCCTCATCGATAGCCGGGAATTGGCGAGCTCGAACATCGCCGACCTTTCCATGGGCGAACCGGTGGCCATCGAGCACATGATTCTCCATGCGCTGGTCAGCGGCCATGGCTTCGATGTCGAGGCGCGGCGCTATCTCGTTCCCCAGGAACTCGGCGCCATTCTCGCGGAGAGTCAATGAACATTCTCGAGCACCGGGCCCTGCGCGGCCCGAACTACTACAGCCGCTACCCGGCGATCTTCCTGCGCCTGGACATCGAGGACCTCGAGGAGACGCCAAGCGACCTCGTCCCCGGCATCGTCGAACGGCTTAGCGCCCTGCTGCCGACCCTGCACGAGCACCGCTGCTCGGTGGGCCGGCCCGGTGGCTTCCTCGAGCGGCTGGAGCGTGGCACCTGGGCCGGCCATGTCGTCGAACATGTCGCCATCGAGATGCAGAACCTGATCGGCTTCTCGGTAGGCTATGGCAAGACCATCGACAGCTATGAGACAGGCATCTACAACGTCGTGTACCGCTACCGGGATGAGGCCTGTGGCCTGGCCGCCGGCGTCGAGGCCGTCGACCTCGTCGAACGACTGTTCGCCGGCGAGGAAGTCGACATGCCGGCGATCATCGACCGCCTCAAGCAGGTGCGCGACGCCCACATGCTGGGCCCCTCCACGGCCGCCATCGTCGGCGCTGCCAACCAGCGGAGCATTCCCCATACCCGCTTGAGCGAGGAAAACAGCTATATCCAGTTTGGCCATGGCCATCGGCAGCAGCGTATCCAGGCGACGGTGACCGGCCATACGGACCTGATCGGCTTCGGCATCGCCGACGACAAGGAGTGGACCAAGCAGGTACTCGGCGATGCCGGGATTCCTGTGCCCCAGGGACGGGTGTGCGACTCCTTCGACGAGGCGCTCGAGGCCGTGGGCGCCATCGGCTATCCCGTCGCGGTGAAGCCCGTCATCGGCAACCATGGCCGCGGGGTGAGCACCAACATCGAGGACGATCAGGCGCTGCATGACGCCTTCGAGATCGCCGCCCATCGCAACCCCTCGGTGATCGTCGAACAATACATCCGTGGCGAGGATCATCGCCTGCTGGTCATCGACGGCAGGCTCGTGGCCGCCGCGAGGCGCCGCCCGGCGCATGTGGTCGGCAACGGAGTCGATACCCTGCAGGCCCTGGTCGACAGGGAGAACCAGGACCCGCGCCGCGGCATCGGCCACGAGAACCTGCTGACCCAGATCCCGCTGGACGAGCAGTCGCTAAGGATGATCGGCCAGCAGAACCTGACCCTGCAGAGCGTCATACCAGCCGATGAGATGGTCTTCCTCAAGCCCACGGCGAACCTCAGCACCGGCGGCACGGCCACCGACGTGACCGACGATGTCCATCCAGAGGTACGCTACACGGCGGAGCGCATCGCGCGACTGGTGGGGCTCGACATCATCGGCATCGACCTGCTGGCCGAGACCCTGACCCGGCCGCTGGAGGAGCAGTCCGCCGGGGTCGTCGAGGTCAACGCCGGACCCGGCTTTCGCATGCACCTCTCGCCCACCCACGGCGAGGGCCGGGATGTCGGTCGCCCGGTGATCGACATGCTGTTCCCCGACAGCGAAGACACGGGGCGCATTCCCGTCGCCGCGGTCACCGGCACCAACGGCAAGACCACCACGGTGCGCCTGCTCTCGCACCTGCTGCGCCAGGCGGGACGCAATGTCGGCATGGCCTGCACCGGGGCCATCGAGGTCGACAACCATGTGATCCTGCGCGGTGACTACAGCGGTCCCCAGGCGGCCGCGATCGTGCTGCGCGAGCCCACGGTCGAGTGCGCCGTGCTCGAGGTCGCCCGCGGCGGCATCATGCGCCGCGGCTTGGGGTTCGACGAGTGCGACGTCGGGGTATTGCTCAATATCGCCAGCGACCACCTGGGCGAGCACGACATCCATACGCTCGATGAACTGGCGCGCTGCAAGACAGTAGTGATCGATGCCGTCCGCCAGGGCGGGACGGCCGTGCTCAATGCCGACGACCCCAGGGTGCTGGAGGGCCAGGAGTGGGCACGGGGCGAGATCATCTTCTTCACCCTGGACCCCGACTCGCGCCCCGTCCGTCAACATGTCCGCGAACACGGCGTCGCCTTTACCGTCCACAACGAGCGCATCGTGATGCGCCAGGGCCATGTCGAGGCCGAGGTGATCCCGGTGGTGGATGTACCGATCACCTTCGAGGGGCACGCGCGCTTCAATGTCGCCAATGCCCTGGCCGCCAGCGCCGCCGGCTATGCCCTGGGCCTCTCCATCGCCGATATCCAGCGGGGTCTGCAGACCTTCCACCCGACGCCGGGGCAGAATCCCGGCCGCACCAACCTCATCGACGCCGACGGCATGAAGGTGCTGATCGACTACGGCCACAACGTGCCGGCTCTCGAGGCCTTGAGCGAACTGGTGAGCGCTATTCCGGCCCGGCGACGCATCAGCGTGGCCAGCGCCCCGGGGAATCGCCGCGACGAGGACCTGTTCACGCTGGGCAGGCTGCTTGCCCGGATGCACGACGTCCTGTTCATCTACGAAACCGATGCCCGCGGTCGTGCCATTGGTGACGCCGCTGGCCTGCTGCGCGACGGGGCCGAATCCGTGCCAGGCGCCTGCCGGGTAGAGATCATCATGGAAGAGTCCCAGGCCGTCGACAGGGCCTTCGATGAGGCAAGTGAAGGCGACCTGCTGGTGTTGCTGATCGATGATGTCGAAGGCGCCATCGAGCGCCTGAAGGGTCGTCGTTTCTCGCCGCCAGCGGCGACGCCCCCCACGGATGCGTTGCCATGATGCCCCGCGAGGATCGGGACGCCCCCCTGCTGACTCTGCTGCGCGTTGGACGCATCTTCGCGCCACAACCGCTCGAGGCCACCGAGATCCTCATCGCCGACGGCCGGATCGCGGCCCTGGGGCGAGATCTCGAGATCCCGGCGGGCTGGCCGGTGCGGGTCGTGGAGGCCCGCGATCTCGTCGCCGTTCCCGCCTTCATCGACCAGCACGTGCATGTGACCGGCGGCGGCGGCGAGGGGGGCTGCGGCACCCGTTGCCCGGAGATCACCGCCCACGAGATTGCGTCCATGGGCATTGGCACCGTGGTAGGCGTGCTGGGCACCGACGGCATCAGCCGTTCCCCTGCAGACCTGCTGGCCAAGGTGCGCGGGCTCAAGGCCGAGGGTATCGCCGCCTACATGTACACGGGGTCCTATCGCGTTCCGCCACCGACTCTCACCGGCGACGTACAGCGCGATCTGGCCTGGATCCCCGAGGTCATCGGCCTGGGCGAGATCGCCATCTCGGATCATCGCTCCAGCCAGCCGCGCCAGGACGAGATCGAGCGACTGGTCAGCGAGGTGCGCGTCGGTGCCATGCTGGCCGGCAAGCGGGGCATCTGTCATTTCCACGTCGGCGATGGCAAGCGGGGCCTGACGCCGCTGCACCGCCTGCTCAGCGAGACCGAGATCCCCGCCGAGCAGGTGATCCCGACGCATGTGAACCGCCATCGCGAGCTGCTCGAGGAGGCCGCCGACTATGCGCTGACCTTCGACGCCAACGTGGATGTGACCGCCTTCGACGATGCCGACGAGGACGACCTGAGCGGCTTCGGTGCGGTGTCGCGGTTGCTCAGGCGCGGCGTCCCGGTCGAGCGCATCACCATGAGTTCGGACTGCAACGGCAGCCTGCCCGAGTTCGACGCCCGGGGCGCCTATATCGGCATGCGGGTGGCGGGCAACACCACCCTGATCGCGGACTGGCAGCGCCTGGTACGCGAGGAGGTGCTGCCCCTGGAGCAGGCCCTCGGCCTGATCTCGGGAAACGTGGCACGAGTGCTCGGGCTCGATGGCCAGAAAGGCCGCCTGGCCGTCGGCCATGACGCCGACGTGACCCTGCTCGACGGCGACCTCCAGCCGCAGCAAACCTTCGTGTCAGGGAAATGCGTCTATGCCAGGGACGGCTCGACGTAGCGCCGCGGGCGCCTCAGTCTCGAGAGCCCTCATGACTCGGCGGCGGCGTGGTCCGCGCCCACGCCTCCAGGGCACGCCCCAGGCGCATGAGACCGTAGACCACGAAGGGCACGGCGAGCATCAGCGCCACGCCCCAGTCGCGATTGTTGATCAGCCATACCAGCGGCAGCACCAGCGCCACGGCGACCAGGCACCAGGCCGCCATGGCGAGGATGAGTCGGGTTTGTGTGGTCATGGCGGAACTCCTCATGGATCGGGGTCTCGACGTGCGCTGGTTCAGCTGGCGATGATCTGGCGGTAGATGCCCGGCAGCGCCAGGGAGAGGTGTTCGGGACGCTGCACGATGGCATAGCCGCCGCGGCCGAACAGGTGGGGGATATACTGCCCCGCTTCGCGGTCGATGGTCACCCCGAACACTTTCACCTCCTGGCGGCGTGCCTCGAGCACCGCCTTGCGGGTGTCCTCGATACCGTAGCGCCCTTCGTAGTAGTCGTTGTCGTTGGGCTTGCCGTCGGTCAGCAGCAGCAGCAGACGATGGCGATTGGGTCGCTCGGCCAGCTGCCCTGTCAGGTGCCGGATCGCCGGCCCCATGCGGGTATAGCTGCCCGGCTTGAGCGCGGCGATACGCCGCGAGACCCGCTCGCCCATGGGTTCATCGAAGGCCTTGAGGGTCTTGACCCACACCTTGTGGCGGCGCTGGGAGGTGAAGCTGTGGATCGAATAATCATCGCCGCAGCCGGCCAGGCCATGACCCAGCACCAGCAGCGCCTCCTTGGCCACGTCCAGCACTCGGCGATCCTGCAGCCAGGCCTCGGTGGAGAGCGAGACGTCCACCAGGATCGATACCGCCAGGTCGCGGGCCTGGGTGCGGGTGTCCACGTAGAGCCGGTCGCTGGACTCGCCGGTGGCGGCCAGGTCGCAGCGGGCGCGGATCACCGCGTCCATGTCGAGCTCGCTGCCGTCCAGCTGGCCACGCAGGAGCTCGCGCCGCGGTCGCAGGGCCTCGAACTCGCGGCGCACCCGGCGGATGCGCCGACGCGTCGCCTCGTCGGGGGTCCAGTTTTCCCCCTCCTCGCTCTGCACGTCGCTGAGCACCACGCAGTGATCGGGCAGGTAGGCCTGCTTGCGGTGATTCCACTCGGGATAGGTATGACGCCCCGTCAGCCGACCACCAGCGACCTCATCCGGGGCCAGGTCGAGGTCGAGCTTGAGTCGGGTGGCCGCCTTCTTGCGGTTGGGCGTCAGCACGATCTCGTCGATCTGGTCGGCGGCCTTCTTGGCCTCTTCCTCTTCATCGTCGTCCACGAGGCGGTTGAGGTTCACCATCTCAGCCCAGGAGAGCATCTTCTCCATGTTGTTGAGCATCAGCGGGTCGTCGCGGTCGGCCTGGTCCTGCTCGCGGCGGTCGGCCTTGCGCTTGCCCTGGTCATCCTCGGGGGAGTCACCGGCAGGCGCCATGTCTTCATCGTCGTCGACGGTGGCTTCGCGGGCTCCGTCGCGGGTGCCGAGGGTCACGGCCTGGCCCCATAGCGGCACCGGCAACGGTGGGCGATAGCCGCGCGGGGCGCGAAATGCCGCGAGCGAAACGTCCGACTCGCGGATAGCGCGTTGCATGGCCGCGGCCCAGGCCTCGTCGGGGTCGGGGGCACCCAGCTCAGCGCAGAGTACCGCCTCCAGGGCCGCCTCCATGGGCGGCAGCCGCTTGCGCTGCGGGCGAATGGCGAGCAACTCGCCGCACAGGCGCACGTAGCGATCCGTCAGTCCCGGGAAGCGGGCCAGGGCGGCCCGTGCGGTGCGGCGTGCCTCGCGCAGGCGCGCCAGATCGGCCTGCAGCGGGTCCGCGGGAAGCGTCACCGGCCGGGCCTCGGCCAGGAAGGCGGTGAGCCACAGGTAGAGGTCGCGGTTGAGGGCGGCCTCGGGGAAGAGCGCCAGGCGCGGCGGCAGCAGCAGGTGCTCCTCGTCGCGGCGAGCCTGGTCGAGGTCCTCCTCGTCGAGGCCCAGGCGCTGGCGAAGGCTCAGCCGGTGGGCGGAACCACGCCGGGCGATGGCGGCCACCTCGAGGCCGGCCTCGCCGCCGCCGGCACGAAAGAAGACGCCGAGCATGGGGCGCAGGCTCTCGAGGGCCACCGCCGCCTCGGGGTGGTCCGGATAGCTCGCCGCGCCGGAGGCCCAGCGGTGCCAGAAGCGGCCGACGGTCTCCTCGACCTCAAGAAAGTCCAGCATGATCAGATCTCAACCAAAGGTGGCCTGAATGGCTTCCATCAGCCCCTCCTGGACGTCCGCATCGTCCGAGAGCGGCTCCACCAGGGTGGCGCGGGCGGCATCGAGGATCGGCATGCCGGCGCCGATCAGGGTCGCGCAGTAGACCAGCAAGCGGGTAGAAACGCCCTCCTCCAGGTCCTGGCCCTTCATGGCGCGCAGGCTGGCCGCCAGGTTGACCAAGGCGGCGCACTGGTCGGCTGGCAGGCCGCTCTCCCGGGCGACGATGTCGCGCTCTACCGCCGGCGGCGGGAAGTCGAAGGACATCGCCACGAAGCGCTGGCGGGTGCTCGGTTTCAGGGACTTGAGGATGTGCTGGTAGCCGGGATTGTAGGAGACCACCAGCATGAAGTCGTCCGGCGCCTCGAGCAGCTCGCCGGTGCGCTCCAGCGGCAGTAGCCGCCGGTCGTCGGTGAGGGGGTGCATCACCACGGTGACGTCCTTGCGCGCCTCCACCACCTCGTCGAGGTAACAGATGCCGCCCTCGCGCACCGCACGGGTCAGGGGGCCGTCGACCCAGCGGGTCTCGCCGCCCTGCAGCAGGTAGCGCCCTGTCAGGTCGGCGGCGGTCAGGTCATCGTGGCAGGAGACGGTGAACAGCGGCTTGCCGAGCTTCGCCGCCATATGACTGACGAAGCGGGTCTTGCCGCAGCCGGTCGGCCCCTTGAGCAGCAGCGGCAGGCGCTGCTGGAACGCCTGCTCGAACATCGCGCACTCGTTGCCCACGCTCTGGTAATAGGGAATCTCTTGCTCGCTGGCGTTGGCGGCCACGGAAGAAAGGGGCATGAAGATCACTCCTGTCAGGGTGATTTACGAAGAACCGAACGAAAGAGGGCCCCGAGCGGGGCCCTCGGGTGGTCAGGCGCGCTCGGGGCCTGCGGTCAGCTGGGTGCCACCAGCCGGCACCTGCTCGCGGGCCGGGCCGAAGAAGGCGTAGAGCAGCATCACCGCTCCCACGGCCACCGCGATACCGGCGCCCAGACGCATCATATAGAAGAGGCCGAGCTGGTCCTGCACCTCCATGTAGTTCATGCCCAGCACGCGCTGCAGATGGGTCTGGACGACACCGGCGAAGGTCAGCGTGAAGGTCATGAAACACATGGCACCGGTCATGACCCAGAAGCCCCACATGTTCAGCACCTGGTTGTAGGGCTGGACGCGGCGCAGCTGCGGCATGGCGAAGGTGATCACGCCGAGCATCAGCATCACGTAGGCCCCGTAGAAGGCCAGGTGGCCGTGGGCGGCGGTGACCTGAGTGCCGTGGCTGTAGTAGTTGACCCACGACAGGGTGTGCATGAAGCCCCATACACCCGCGCCGAAGAAGGCCACGGCCGGGCAACCCAGGGCCCACAGCATGGCGGCCTTGTTGGGATGGTTACGGCTGCCCTTCCAGAACATGGTGAAGGCGAACACCACCATGGCGAAGAAGGGGATCACCTCCAGGGTCGAGAAGATGCTGCCGATGGGCTGCCAGTAGCTCGGCGCGCCGATCCAGTAATAGTGGTGGCCGGTACCCAACAGGCCCGAAAACAGCGACAGGCCGACGATGATATAGAGCCACTTCTCGATCACCTCGCGGTCGACGCCGGTCATCTTGATCAGCAGGTAGCCCAGCAGCGCCGCCATGATCAGCTCCCACACGCCCTCGACCCAGAGGTGCACCACCCACCACCAGTAGAGCTTGTCCACGGCGAGGTTGGAGGGGTTGTAGAAGGCGAACAGCCAGAACACCGCGGCCAGCCACAGGCCCAGCATCAGCACCAGGTTGATGGCGGTCCGGCGGCCCTTGAGCAGGGTCATGCTGGTGTTGAACAAGAACATCAGGAAGGAGATGGTGATCAGCACCTTGACCCAGAACGGCTGCTCCAGGAACTCGCGCCCCTCGTGGATCCCTAACTGGTAGCCGACCAGTGCCGCGGCCCCGGCAAAGGCGAAGATCGCCAGCTGGATGTAGGCGATGGTGGGGCTATGGATCTCCTGCTCGGCCTCTTCCGGCATCAGGTAGTAGGTGGCACCCATGAAGCCAATCAGCAACCAGACGATCAGCAGGTTGGTGTGGCTGACGCGCATGATGTTGAAGGGCATCAGCTCGGACATGAAGTTGGGCCAGGCATAGACGCTGGCGGCCAGCAGCCCGAAGACGATCTGCAGGGCAAAGAGCGCCATGGCCACCATGAAGAATGGCAGCGCCACCTTCTGGGTTTCGTATTTCATCGGTGTCGTTCTCCTTGATTCATCCGCGGTCCAGCGGCTCAGCCGGCGGGGGTCGGCGGCCAGTCCTGAGTATTGATACCGTCAGTCCACTCCAGGAAGTCGATCAGCGACTGCATCTCTTCCTCGCTGAGGTCGAAGGCCGGCATCTGGCGGCGCCCCTGGGCGCCCAGCGGTTGGGCGCGGATCCACGCGGCAAGCCCCGCGCGGGCCGCCTCCGGGTTCTTGTGCCCGCCGTAGCGTTCCCAGACATTGCCCAGCTCCGGCGCGAAGTAGGCCCCCTCACCCAGGATGGTGTGGCAGTTGATGCACATGTTCTTTTCCCACACCTCCTTGCCGAGCTTGACGGACTCGGTGAGCCCTGCGCTGTCGGTGGACGTGTTGACCATGTACCAGTGGCTGTGCGCCGTCAGCGCGGCAAACAGCAGAAAGAAGAACAGCGACCCGCCGTAGAAGATGTTGCGGGCCGCCGACTTGGTGAGACCGTCGGCCATGGACCATACCCCCTTGCTCGTGTGGCAGTGCCGCCGCCGTTCACGGCATGCAGCCCTGCGTTCCTTTTAAGATGTATCGCAGATACATGTTAAGCGTAGCAGCAGAGCACGGGGTGAGACTTTGACACCGGTCAATTTCCGGGGAAGGAAGGCGGGCGACAGCCGACATGATGCCGCCCGGGAGGGGCTCAGTGGCCGAGGATCTGGCTGAGGAACAGCTGGGTGCGCTCGGACTTGGGGTGGTTGAAGAAGGTCTCGGGGGGGGCCTGCTCGATGATCTGCCCCTGATCCATGAAGATGACCCGATCGGCCACGGTCTTGGCGAAGCCCATCTCGTGGGTGACGCAGAGCATGGTCATGCCGTCGCGGGCCAGCTCGACCATGACGTCGAGCACCTCCTTGATCATCTCGGGGTCCAGCGCCGAAGTCGGCTCGTCGAAGAGCATCACCTCCGGCTGCATGCACAGCGCCCGGGCGATGGCCACCCGCTGCTGCTGGCCGCCGGAGAGCTGGCCCGGGTACTTGAGGGCCTGGTCGGCGATCTGTACCCGTTCGAGAATCTCCATGGCCGTGCGCTCGGCCTCGGTACGCGGTTTCTTCTGCACCCAGGTCTGGGAGATACAGCAGTTTTCCAGCACGCTCAGGTGGGGAAAGAGGTTGAAGTGCTGGAACACCATGCCGACGTTGCGGCGGATCTGCTCGATGCGCTTGACGTCCCGGGTCATGGGCATGCCATTGACCACGATGCGCCCTTCCTGGTGTTCCTCGAGATGGTTGATGCAGCGGATCAGCGTCGATTTGCCCGACCCCGAGGGGCCGCAGATGACGATGCGCTCGCCCCGTGCGACCGTCAGGTCGATGTCGCGCAGCACGTGGAAGTCGCCGTACCACTTGTTGAGCCCAGCGATCTCGATCATCGGCGAGTCGGCCCGGGCGGCGTTTGCCTGGTTCATGAGAAGATCCCGTTCGTGGTTGTCAGTTGCGGTGGCCGGTGTGCAGGCGCCGCTCGATGTGCTGGCTGTAGCGCGACATGCTGAAGCAGAACACCCAGAACACCAGCGCGGCGAAGACATAACCCTCGGTAGCAAAACCCAGCCAGTCGCTGTCGGTCAGCCCCGAGCGAATGATCGCCAGCAGGTCGAAGAGCCCGATGATCAGCACCAGCGAGGTGTCCTTGAACAGCGCAATGAAGGTATTGACGATGCCGGGGATGACCAGCTTGAGCGCCTGGGGCAGCACGATCAGCCCCATGCGTTGCCAATAGCCCATGCCCATCGCCTTGGCCGCCTCTTCCTGCCCGCTGGGGATGGCCTGCAACCCGCCACGCACCACCTCGGCCATGTAGGCGCTCCAGAAGAACATGATGCCCACCAGGGCACGCAGCAGCTTGTCGAACTCGACCTGAGAAGGCACGAACAGCGGCAGCATTACCGAGGCCATGAACAGCACGGTGATCAGCGGCACGCCGCGCCAGAACTCGATGAACACCACACAGAAGCCGCGCACCAGCGGCATCTGCGAACGCCGCCCCAGCGCCAGCACGATACCGATGGGCAGCGAACCGACGATGCCCACCGTGGCGATGGTCAGGGTCAGCATCACGCCGCCCCAGTTGCCGGTTGGCACTTGTTCCAGGCCAAACACACCCCCTACCAGCAGGAAGAAGGCGATGACGGGAAAGGCGACCATGGCGAACAGACCCACCCAGCGCTTGGCGGGCAGGCGCGGGATGGCCAGCCAGGCGATCAGGATCGCCAGCGCGGCGAAGACCAGGTCCACCCGCCAGCGCTCGGCACCCGGGTAGAAGCCGTAGACGATCGACTCGAAGCGCGCGCTGATGAAAACCCAGCAGGCTCCCTCGCCACTGCACGCCTCGCGGGAGTTGCCGAGCCAGTCGGCCTGGAACACCGCCCACTGCAAGACGGGCCAGAGCACCATGGCCAGCAGCGCCACGGTCACCAGGGTCACCGCTCCGTTGAGCAGGGTATTGAAGAGGTTGGCCTGCAGCCAGCCGAGCAGGCCACGGCGCAGGTCGGGCGGCCGGCGCTCGGCGACCATCTCGGTCACGGTCGTGGTATCCACCATCTCAGCGCTCCTTGAGCAGCGTGCGCGCGTTGTAGAGGTTCATCAGCGCGGACACTATCAGGTTGATCAGCAGGTAGACGGCCATGGTCATGGCGACGATCTCGATGGCCTGACCCGTCACGTTCAGCGCCGTGCCGGAGAACACCGCCACCAGGTCCGGATAGCCGATCGCCGTGGCCAGCGAGGAGTTCTTGATCAGGTTGAGGTGCTGGCTGGTCAGCTGCGGCACGATCACCCGCATCGCCTGGGGAATCACCACCTTGCGCAGGATGATGCCGCCGGGCAGGCTCAGCGCCTGGGCCGCTTCCACCTGCCCCTGGGGCACCGACTGGATGCCCGAGCGCACGATCTCGGCGATGAAGGAGGCGGTGTAGATGGAGAGCGCCAGCCACAGGGCGATCAGCTCGGGGAGCACCGTCACGCCACCCTGGAAGTTGAAGCCCTTGAACGCCGGGAGGGACCACTCCAGCGGCATGCCGGTGGCGACGAAGACCACCGACGGCAGGCCGATCAACAGCAGGGCGCCCAGCTTGAACACCGGTAGCGGCCGGCCGGTCTTCGCCTGGCGTTGCTTGGCGTGACGCGCCAGCCACCAGGTGGCGATCACCGCGACCAGCAGTGCCCAGGGGGTGGCGGCGAATCCGGCCAGCGGCTGGGGGTCGGGCAGCACCAGGCCGCGCACGTTGAGGAAGATCACCTCGAACAGCGAATGACTGTTCTGTGGGCTGGGCAGGGCCTGCAGCACGGCGAAGTACCAGAACAGGATCTGCACCAGCAGCGGGATGTTGCGGAAGATCTCCACATAGGCGGTGGCCAGCCGGGCCAGCAGCCAATTGGGCGACAGTCGGGCGATGCCCACGGCGAAGCCGATCAGGGTCGCCGCCACGATGCCCATGGCGGAGACCAGCAAGGTATTGAGCAGCCCCACCACGAAGGTGCGGGCATAGGTGCTGTCGCCGGAATAGTCGATCAGGGTCTGGGGGATGGAGAAGCCGGCCCGGTCCTGGAGAAAGCCGAAGCCGGTGGAGATGCCCCGGGCCTCGAGGTTGGCCATGGTGTTCGACACCACCATGGCGATGAACGCCCCCAGCGCCAGCAGCAGGATGCCCTGCACCAGCAGGGCGCGGAAGGTGGGATCACGCCATAGCGGCCCCCGCTCCCGTGAGGAAGAACGCAGCATATCGAGCCTCGCAGACGTACCCGAAACGGCACCACGCATGTTGCCATGCGTGGTGCCCGGTCATTGGACGATCAGGGTGGGTCAGCGGACCGGCGGTGCGTAGAGGATGCCGCCCTCGTTCCACAGCGCATTCACGCCGCGGCTGATCTGCATGGGGGAGTCCTCGCCCACGGTGCTGGCGAATACCTCGCCGTAGTTGCCGACGTGGGCGATCAGCTGATAGGCCCAGTCGTTCGCGAGCCCTAGCTGCTCGCCATAATCGCCATCCACGCCCAGCAGGCGCGCCACCTGAGGATTGGGCGGGTCGGCCTTCATCTCGTCGACGTTGTCGCTGTTCACCCCGAGCTCCTCGGCATTGACCATGGCAAAGACCGACCACTTGACGATGTCCAGCCACTGGTCATCGCCCTGGCGGACCACGGGCCCGAGCGGCTCCTTGGAGATCAGCGTCTCGAGGATCTCGACGCTGCCCGGCTCCGGCAGCTGCAGGCGCAGGGCGCTGAGCTGGGAGGTGTCGGAGGTCAGGATGTCACAGCGGCCGCTGGCGAAGCCCTGGGCGGTCTGGTCGGGGGTGTCGAAGGTGACCGTCTGGATATCGATGCCGCGGGAGGGAAAGTAGTCGGCCAGGTTGAGCTCGTGGGTGGTGCCGGACTGGATGCAGATCGAGGCGCCGTCGAACTGCTCAGGCCCCTCGATACCCAGGTCCTTGGCCACCATGAAGCCCTGACCGTCGTAGAAGGTGGTGGCGGTGAAGTTCAGACCCAGCGAGTTATCTCGAGTCGCCGTCCAGGTGGTATTGCGCGAGAGGACGTCGATCTCGCCGGATTGCAGGGCGGTGAAGCGTTCCTTGGCGGTCAGCGGCGTGAAGGAGACCGCCTCGGGGTCATCGAAGATGGCGGCGGCGATGCCGCGGCAGGTCTCCACGTCCAGCCCCTGCCAGGTCCCATCCTGATCGGGCGAGGAGAAGCCGGAGAGGCCGACGTTGACGCCACAGCGCAGCTCGCCCCGCTCCTTCACCTCGTCCAGGGTGGCCGCCGAGGCAGAGGAGATCATACCGACGCAGAGAGCAGCGGCAGAAAGGGACAGCAGTGTCTTGTTGTTGTACCGCATGAAAAGACTCCAGATTCTGTTAGGTCGAGTAGTGCTGATGCAGCAGCCTCGAAACTAACAGACCCGGGAGCCTCGTCGCCAACCGGCGATTAAACGCTTGTCCCAGCCGCTCCCGGGCCTACCGGGGGTCAGGACTCGGTAATGTCCTCGATCCAGGTCAACGCCGCGACGCCGCTGGGCAGGCCCAGGGTGGGAATGGCCAGCATGGCTACCTGCTTGAGCGCCGCGGCGGACTCGCCCTCCTCCAGGCCACGCCGTACATGGGAGTGCACGGCACCCTCGGAACGCGCGCCCACCGCCAGCGCCAGCTTGACCAGGCGCCGCGTGCGCGCGTCCAGCGGGCCGGACTCGGCACAGGCCCGGCCCAACTCAGCGTAGGCTTCCCAGATCTCGGGATACTGCTCGGCTACCTGGCCGGCGCCGGCGGGAAGTTCCTGTTTCGACATGAGATCGTCCTTCTGAACAAGAGTGGCCGGGACAGTATAGGCCAGCCATGGTCCAGCACGCTCATCCCTTGCGTCAGGCCAGCCAGGAAAGCGCGCTATGACGGATCGCCGCGCCCAGCATGTAGGCGAAGGTGAGTACCGCCGCCAGGGCGGTAATGGCTCTTGCCCGCGGTGTCCGGCCGCGCTTGATCGCCACCGTGCCCAGGCCGATGTAGGCCAGCAGGGCGATCAGCTTGGCGGCCAGCCAGGGATGCTGGTGGGGCCATAGCGAGAGCATCACCATCAGTGTCACGCCCAGCGCCAGCAAGGTGCTATCGATGAGGTGGGGCAGCACCTTCACCCAGCGACGCTGCAGCAGGGGGATCTCCCTCACCGACCACCAGGCCCGGAGCATGAAGAACAGGATGCTCAGGCTGGCCGCCGTGACATGCAGCTGCTTGATCAGGACATAGTGTTCCAGCAAGTCTGCCTCCTTGCGTCGGGTAACGGCGGAATCATCGGTGCGAGGCGCGACGCCTGCGGCGCGCCGCTGGCATGAGGCGTCCGGCTAGCCATCCTTGCCGTCGGGACGCGCCGAGAGCAGCGGCCCCGTAAAGTGAAACAGGAAGATGACGTAGGCCAGGCACCAGAAGATGATGCCCAGGTTGTAGGTCCAGTGGGTGATCTGCGGGAAGAGCGCCAGCACCGGCGAGCGCAGCAGCGCCGCGGCCACCATCAGCCCCAGGGCCACGCCGATGCCCGGCAGGGTGCGGATGGGGCGCGCGGTATGGCCCAGCGAGACCCGCGACATCATCGCCAGCATCATGGTGCCCATGCCGCCGATGGTCAGGGCGTGTACCGCCAACTCGGCCCGAAAGGCCCCCAGCAGCGCCAAGGCCCACATGGCCAGGCCCACGGGAATGAAGGCGTAGCTCAGATGCAGTGCCCAGAGCAACGGCTCGCGCCAGCTGTGAAGGCCTCGCCAGCGCGACAGCCGCACAGCATTGGCCAGGGCGGCCAGGCCCATCAGCGCGGCCAGCAGGACGCCGGGGACCGCCACGCCGAGCACCACCAGCAGCTGGCCCAGCACCACCGCCATGACGCTGCCCAGGCTCAGGGTTTCGAGGGCCGGGATCGGTGGCTTACGGGTCAGCCCCAGGCGGTTGGCGGTAAACATGGCGATCACCCGGCCGCCCACCACCACCATCAGCAGGGTGAACAGCAGCACCGCCAGGTAGGCGGCCTGGCGAATCAGCTCGGCGTCGCCGGTCAACGCCCCCAGGTGCATGGCCAGGTTGGCCAGGGTCAGCAGCGCCAGGGCCGGCAGGAAGACCAGATTGCGCCAGCGCTTCGCCTCGATCACCAGCATGGCCATGACCCCCGCCACCACTGGCAGGAAGGCCAGGTCGACCAGCATCGGCAGCCAGGCCGGCAGGCCCAGGGGAAAGGCCATTAACACCCGCCCGGCCAGCCAGAGCCCGACCAGCGCCAGCAGCCGCCCCCCCTTGAGGCTGGGCAGCCCGGTCCAGTTCTGCACCGCGGTGAGCAAAAAGCCCGCCACCACGGCGGCGGCGAAGCCGAACAGCATCTCGTGCTGGTGCCAGAACATCAGGCCACCGACGGGACGCAGCAGGATATCGCCATGCCAGAAGGCGAACCATACCCCCATGGAGAGCACGCTGAACAGCGCGGCCAGCAGGAAGAAGGGCCGGAAGGCCAGGCGCGACACCGGCAGGCGCGACAGCGTGGAGGAGCGGACGGAAGAGGAAGAGCTCGATTGCATGGTGCCATACCCGACTAAAACGCTTGGTTATGGCCATTGTGCCCCACTCCCGGCGCGCCTTCCATGACAAGTATCAAGAATACTTCTTATGATACCTCAGTGGCTGGTGCCCTCCTCATAGTGCGTCTTGTTCCAGACATTGTACTTGCCGGAGGGCTTGCTCATGGGAATGCGCTGCTCTTCCTCCAGGGTATCGGCGTCATAGACGATCACCGCGCCGTCGTCCTCCCAGAGGCTCAGCAGCAGCTTCTCGCCATAGCGATCGAACTCCACGTGGGCGGCGGTCTGGCCGGGTTCGGGGATCAGCGTCTCGACGATCTCCAGGGTGGCCTTGTCGATCACGTGTACCCGGTCGCGGTTGGGGCCGAAGAAGACATCCACCCAGGCGTAGGGCGAATTGGCATGGCTGCGCATGAAGAAGCCGGGACCGTCGGTCTCGAGGGTTTTGATCACTTCCCAGTTCGTCATGTCGATGATCGATACCGCCGCCTTGCCCAGATGGGGAAGGGCCATCACCCGGCGACCCTGGTACTCCCAGGTGATGCCCGAGCCGAGGTGCGGCATGCCCTCCAGCGGCAGGTCGGCCACCTTTGCGCCGCTATCCAGGTTGATCACCATGCCACCCTGGCCATCACTCTCCCCACCTCGGGAGGCGCCGATGACGTGTTCATATTCGAGATCGAAGAAGAAGTCGTCCAGGTAGTCAGGCACCGGGATGCGCCGCACCCGGAAGTTGGGCGTGTCATGCCCGCGGTGCTGATCCAGCGGCGTCGCCATGTGGCCGGTGGCGACCACCGGCTCGGTGGGCAGCGGCCAGGGAATCTCCCACACCTCCTCGATGTCCTTGAGGGCGGCGATGAAGCTGCCCCGCGGCGGCGCGGCATAGACGGCACTGACCCGCGAGCTCTCGCCATCCTCGCCCACCGCCGGGTAGACCTTCATCAGGTCGAGGTTGTGGGCGTCGAACAGCACCAGGCTGTGGGGCAGGTAGTTGGCGGCCATCACGTAGCGGCCATCGGCGGAGACGGCGATGTTGCGCATGTTGATGCCGGCGCGTACCTCGGCCACCACCTCCAGGTTGTAGAGGTCGACCTTGGTGATCCAGCCGTCCCGGGAGCCGAAGAAGACATGGCGCCCATCGGGGATGAACTTGGGCCCGCCGTGCAGGGCGTAGCGGGTCTCGAAGCGGTGGATGCGCTCGAAGGTATCGCCGTCGAGCAGGCTGGCATGGTGATCGCCGGTCTCCACCACGATGAACAGGTTGAGCGGGTCGGCATCGAAGCGGGGCTCGTCGGGCAGGCTGCCATCCGGGTGGGTAACCTCCTGGCTGGCGAGGATCTCATCGCGTCCCCAGGTGGGTTCGACCTCGGGCGCGCGGTAGATCCACTCGGCCAGCGAGGCGATCTCGGCCTCGTCGAGCTGCGCGCCGAATGCCGGCATCTGGCTGGCCGCTCGCCCGTCGCGGATCACCGCCTCGGCGGCCTGCGGCTTTAGCCGCGAGAGGTTGCCCGGCAGCAGCGCCGGGCCGATGCCGCCCAGGCGCTCCTCGCCATGGCAGGACGCGCACTGGGCCTGATAGAGCTCGCGGGTGTCGTCGGCAATGGCGGGTACCATGGCCATGGCCAGCAGCGCCACGGCGAAAGACTTCAGGGCGGTCTGGAGGGAAGCGACGCATCTCACAGGGCAATCCGCTCCCGCACCAGTTCCAGGGTCTCGCCCTCGGCAAAGGTCGCCTCCTTGGGGGCCGGCTGAGCCAGGATGTTAGCCAGGCGCACCACCTCGCCGACCACGATCAGGGTCGGCGGCTTCAGCCCTTCCCGCGCGATGGTCTCGACCAGCTCACCCAGGCAAGTGATCACCTGGCGCTGCTCGGGGGTGGTACCGCGCTCCACCAGGGCCACCGGATGGTCCGCGGGCAGGCCGTGGTCCTGCAGTTGCTGGCTGATCAGCTCGGCGTTGGCCAGCCCCATGTAGAAGACCGCCGTGTGATGCGGCACCGACAGGGAGGTCCAGTCCAGGGCCAGGTCGCCGTCGCCCTTGCAGTGACCGGTGACGAAGGTAACGCTCTGGGCGTAGTCGCGATGGGTCAGCGGGAAGCCACCATAGGCGGCACAGCCCTGGGCGGAGGTGATGCCCGGCACCACCCGGAAATCGATGCCATGGCCGATCAGCACCTCGGCCTCCTCGCCGCCGCGACCGAAGATGTAGGGGTCGCCGCCCTTGAGCCGCACCACCCGCTTGCCCTCCTCGGCCAAACGCACCAGCAGGGCATTGGTCTCGTCCTGGGTCAGGGCATGGCAGCGCGAGGCCTTGCCCACGTAGAAACGCCGGGCCCGGGGGCTGGCCAGGGCCAGCACCTCCCGGGAGACCAGGCGATCGAAGACCAGGCAGTCGGCCTGTTCGAGCAACGACAGGGCGCGCAGGGTCAGCAGCCCCGGGTCACCGGGCCCGGCACCGACGATGGCCACCTCGCCGGGTGCCAGAGGTGACTCGGCGAGGTCATAGGAAACGCGACGTGTCGGCATGGCGGAATTCCTCGCAAGCCTACGGAAGTTCGACGGCCTGGATGGCCTCATGGGGTGGGGAGACATAGGGGGCAAAGATACGGCGCTCGCCCGCGTCGGCGACCCCGATCTCGCCGTTGGTCAGGTAGCAGCCGGGATCCTCTTCCCAGGGGTCACCGGAGACCTTCCAGGCCCGCACCCGAGTATTGCCGTTGCAGATCGGCAGGTAGTGGCACTCACCGCAGCGCCCCTTCACCGGCCGCGGTCTCTGGCGAAAACCCAGCATCAAGGGGTCCCGGGTGTCGCGCCAGATCGCGGAGAAGGGTCGCTCGCGTACATTGCCCAGGTCGTGGTCCCACCAGAAGGTGTCGGGGTGGACGTGGCCCAGGTTGTCGATGTTGGCGATATGCTCGCCGGAGGCGTTGCCGCCCCAGTTGAGCAGGCGCCGTTCCAGGGCCTCGGCCTGCTCGGGGAAGTGCTGGCGGGCCCACATCAGCAGGAAGGGGCCGTCGGCGTCGTTGTTGCCGGTGACATACTCCCGCTCCACCCCGCGCTCGAGCTCGTCTCGGCAGTGGTCGAAGAGCCGGGTCATGGCGTCGCGGGTCATCTGGTGCCAGGCGTCCTGCTTGCTGTGGCGTCGGCCGCGGCCGCCGTAGTTGAGGTGCGAGAGGTAGAACTTGTCGACGTCGTGTTCGTCGATCAGCGCCAGGATGTCGCCGAGCTGCTCGTAATTCTCGCGGGTCAGGGTGAAGCGCAGGCCGACCTTGATGCCGCGCGCCTTGCAAAGCTTCACCGCGTGCATCGACTCGCGGAACGCCCCCTGGCGCTGGCGGATGACGTCGTGGGTGGCCTCCAGGCCGTCGATGCTGATGCCCACGTAGTCGTAGCCGACCTCGGCGATCCGATCGATATTCTCCTCGGTGATCAGGGTGCCGTTGGTGGAGAGCCCGGTGTAGATACCCAGCTCACGTGCGCGGTGGGAAAGCTCGAAGATGTCGGGGCGCATCAGCGGCTCGCCGCCGGAGAGGATCAGCGCCGGCACCCGGAAGGCGTGCAGGTCGTCGAGCACGGCGTGGGCCTCGGCGGTGGAGAGCTCGCCAGTGAAGTCGATGTCGGCCGAGGTGGTGTAGCAGTGCTTGCAGGTCAGGTTGCAGCGGCGGATCAGGTTCCAGATCACCACCGGACCGGGCGGCTTGCGAGCGGCAGGGATGGGGCCCGGCTCGAGCAGCGACTTGATGTAGCGGGTGACGCGGAACATGGCGTTCTCCTGCCTTGGTTACGCTTGCCCGGTGCGGCGCGACAGGCGCAGCCCGGTCTTCTTGAGGATGCGCGAGCTGTAGAGGATGCGATGGTCACGGCACGCCTCGCCCAGGTGCTCGCGCAGCACCGCGGCCTGGCGCTCGACCTCATCGACGCTGTGGCCGTGGAGCATGGCGAACAGGTTGTAGGGCCAGTGGGGCAGGTGCCGCGGGCGGCGATAGCAGTGGCTGACGCCCTCGATGGCGGCCACTTCGCGGCCCAGGCGGGCGATCTGGGCGTCGTCCACGTCCCACACCGTCATGCCGTTGGCCACGTAGCCGAGCCGATAGTGGTTGGGCACCGCGGCGACCCGGCGGATCACCCCGCTCGCCTGCATCGCCTGCATGCGCTCGAGCACCGCCTCGCCGCTCATGCCCACCTCGCGACCCACCGCGCCCCAGGGATCGGACACCAGCGGCAAGCCGGCCTGGGTGGCCAGCACGATGGCGCGGTCGGCGGCGTCGCGCCCCTGGACCCCACGGTCAAGGGCCTCATGATTCTTCTCGTCGCCTGTCGGGGCCGACCTAGACGGGCAGGTGGAGACGGACATGGAACTCCTCCTCCTTGGGCATGTTGAAGACGGGCAGGCCGGTGGCCGCCTCAATGCCGGCGATGGTCTCGGCGATGCGCTCGGGGGTCTCGGTAGCCAGCACGAACCACATGTTGAGTTCGTGCTCGCGGCGGTAGTTGTGGGCTACCTCGGGGAAGGCGTTCACCACCTCGCTGACGCGATCAAAGTCGGGCTCGGGCACCGCCAGCGCCGCCAGAGTCAGGCCACCGCCCAGCCGCTCGGCGTGGTACATGGGGCCAAAGCGGCTCAGCACGCCGCCATCGCGCAGACGCGAAAGGCGCCCGAGCAGGTCGTCCTCGGCGATACCCAGCGCCTCGGCCACCGCCGCATAGGGGCGCGCCACCAGCGGCAGGCCGTCCTGCAGGCGGTTGATCAGGTGACGGTCGGTAGCGTCCAGGTCGTCGAGGGTCATGCTGCGCCCTCCCGCACGTAGCGGCCACCGCACTGACGATAGGCGTGGGTACTGAACAGCACCCGGTGCTGCAGGTCATCCAGGCCCAAACGCTCGACGATGGCCGCGAGCTCCGCCAGCACCCGCTCGCGACGGGTGCCATGGATCATGCAGAAGAGATTGTAGGGCCAGTCGGGCAGGCGCCGTGGCCGTCGGTAGCAGAGTGTGACCGCGGTCTCCCGGGCAAGCCGGCGCCCGACCAGGGCGACCCCCTCGTCCGGTACGTCCCACACCACCATGGCATTGGCCTGGATCCCCAGGCGGCGATGACGCACCACCAGGCCCAGACGCTTGATCAGCCCCTCGGCCTGCCAGCGGCGCACACAGGCCATCACCTCCTCCTCGGCCATGCCTGCCTGCTCGGCCAGGGCCTGCCAGGGCCGCGGGGTGAGCGGCAGCCCCTGCTCCAGCAGGGCGCGCAGGCGGCGGTGGGCATCCGGCTCGCCGGGCGCGCGGGCGGTATCGAGGGACAGCGGGGTCACGGTGCTCATATACGCTCCAGTTCGGCCCAGGGAATGGGGAAGGAGAGGTCGATATGGAAGCCCTCCAGCATCGGCAGGCGCAGGAGCGGCACACCCAGACGCGCCTCCAGGGCCCCCAGCCGCGCCTCGAGCTCGGGCGCGTCCGGCGCGGTCATCACGAACCAGAGGTTGTAGCCGTGTTCACGGGCCTGATCTTCACGAGCATAGTTGTGGTTGACGCCGGGGGCGGCGTTGATGAGCTCTGCGAAGGCATCGCGTTCGGCCTCGGGCACGGCCACGGCGGCGAGCAGACTGGCACCGGCTCGAGAATGGTCGAAGACCGGCCCCACGCGGCTGAGCACGCCCAGCGACTGCAGCCGCTCCAGCCGCGCGATCACCTCGGCCTCGGAAGTGCCCAGGCGTTCGGCCACGGTGTGGAAAGGGCGGGTGCGGACCGGCAGGCCACGCTGGTAGCTGTCGATAAGGCGACGGTCCAGCGCATCGAGGTCTTGGGCTTGAAAATACGGGGCTCGGCAATGCATCGGCACAGCTCACTTGCGGCGGGTGGCGGCGGGCTTGCGCCCGCCGCCGGTTCCCGATCAGTAGATGTCTTTCTGGGTGTTGAGCACGTTGAACTTGCCGGTCGGGGTGACCAGGCGCTCATCCTTGATCACATGCTTCAGCTCTCGGGTCTCGTCGTCGACGACCACGATCGCGGAGGTGTCTTCCATGGTGTTCCACACCGAGAACCACACCTCGTCGCCGGCCTGGTTGTACTCGGGTTGGACCACGCGCTTGGGACCTTCGCCCACATCGGCCCACTCGGCGATCGGCAGCACTTCGAAGCCGGCCTCCAGGTCGTTGATGTCGAAGACTGCCACGCTCTGGCTGATCGCTTCGGTGGGGTTGAGCGCGGTGTCGACGTAGAGGTTCTCGGACGCCGGATGGGTCTTGATGAACAGCGAGCCACCGCCCTGACCCTCCAGGGTGCGCACTACTTTCCAAGCATTGTCGGCATGCCCTTCCGGGTCGGTGCCGATCAGCGAGATGGTGTTGTCACCGAGGTGGCTCGTCGCCCACACCGGACCGAACTCGGGATCGACGAAGTTGGCGCCACGGCCCGGGTGCGGGATCTTGCCCACATCGATGATCTTCTCGAGTTCACGCTCCTTGGCATCGATGACCACGATCTGGTTGGACTCGTTGGCCGCGGTCAGGAAGTAGCGGCCCGAGGCATCCCAGCCACCGTCGTGCAGGAAGCGGGAGGTGTCGATCTCGACGGTGGAGAGGGCATTGAGGTTCTCGTAGTTGACCAGCTGGACCTTGCCGGTCTCCTTGATGTTGACGATGAACTCGGGGTGCTGGTGGGAGCCGACGATGGCCGCCACCCGGGGTTCGGGATGGTATACCTGCTCGTCCACCGTCATCCCGCGGGTGCTGACGATCTTCAACGGCTCCAGGGTCTGGCCGTCCATGATCACGTACTGGGGCGGCCAGTAGGCACCGGCGATCGCATACTGGTCTTCATAACCCTTGTACTTGGAGGTCTCGACGGAGCGCGCCTCCATGCCGATCTTGAGCGTCGCCACGATGCTCGGCTCTTCCATCCACAGGTCGATCATGTCGATCTTGGCGTCGCGGCCGATGACGAAGATATAGCGACCGGAGGCGGACATGCGCGAGATGTGTACCGCATAGCCGGTGTCGAGGACCTTGACGATCTCCTTGGTGCCACCGTCGATCAGGGCCACCTGGCCGGCGTCACGCAGGGTAACCGAGAACAGGTTCTCGAGGTTAAGATCGTTCATCTGCTCGGTGGGGCGGTCCTCCGGCGCGACCGCCACCTCCCAGGTCTCCATCATCTTGGGCATGCCGAACTCCGGCGGCACCGGCGGCTCGTGCATGACGTACTTGGCCATCAGCTCGACCTCATCCTCGGTCAGATCGCCCGAGGTGCCCCAGTTGGGCATGCCGGCGGCGGAGCCGTAGGTGATAAACGCCTTGAGGTACTCCAGGCCGCGTTCCTGGGTGATGTCGGGGGTCAGCGGCTTGCCTGTCGCCCCCTTGCGCAGCACGCCATGGCAGCCGGCGCAGCGCTGAAAGTAGATCTGCTTGGCCTTCTGGAACTCGGCGTCGGTGAGATCCGGGGCACCGGGAGAACGCACCACCTTGGCGGCCTGCGGATCGACGGTCGAAGGCGAGCCCTGATAGGCCCCCTGGGATTCGTCGACACCCTTGTGGCCATCCTGTGCCTGAGCCGCGCCGATGCCCAGCGCGACGGTGGTCACCGCCACTGCCAGGGGCTTGAGATACCAGTCTTTCTTCATCATCGTTCCACCTCTGTCATGATCCTTGAGTGCGCTGTCGCCAGGACATGGGCGAGTCGTTGTTGTCGTTCGCCGGATGGCCACCCTGCGTTGCACGGCCGATGACCTTCCTCGACGAAGAGTGGCCCAATAACGCGTATAATTCATGCATCTTTAACGGGTCTCGCGCCGCTTTCCCCGACAAGATTGACCTGTGTCAAAGGGGCTCAGGCCTACCTCCAAAGAGACATTGCGAGTCTGGAGGGATCATGTTTCATGGGCCCTGCAGGACGACGCTTTGACCCCCGTCAAGGCATACCCGGCCGCCAGCAGTGACACTGCCACCAGCCACGACACCGGACCCCGCCGCGCCCCGAGGAGATGCCATGTCCCTGCCCGCCCCCCGCCATTTGCTGCTGGCGCTCTGCTGGCTGCCGGTGGCCGCCCTGGCCGACGGCTCGCTCTCCGCCGAGCGCGAGCAGGCGCTCGAGACACTGCTCTACCAGGACTGCGGCTCCTGCCACGGCATGACCCTGCGCGGCGGCCTGGGCCCGGCGCTACCCGAGTCACGCATGAACGCCTACAGTCGCGACGGCCTGGTCGCGCTGATCCTCAACGGCGTTGCCGGCACCGCCATGCCCGGCTGGGCCGGCCTGTTGACCGAGGAGGAGGCCCGTTGGCTCGCCGACCACCTGCAGAACGACAACCCCCTGGATGAGTGAGCAATCTCGATGACCCCACAAGGAAGGAGAATGGCCGTGCGTCCCCTAGCCCTTCGCAAGCCCCTCGCCGCCGTCGCGCTGCTCGCCCTGCTGGCCGGCTGCCAGGTCACCCCCAGCGCGGAACTGCGCGGTACCGGCGACCTCGGCGTGGTGGTGGAGCGCGCCACCGGTAGCCTGGCGGTGGTGGATACCAGCCACCACCGGATTCTCGAGCGGGTGGAGGGGCTGGGTGACCTTTCCCACGCCTCGGTGAAGTTCTCCCGCGATGCCCGCTACGCCTTCGTCTTCGGCCGCGACGGCGGGTTGAGCCGCGTCGACCTGCTCACCGGCGAGATCACCCACCGGGTGATGCAGTCCGGCAACAGCATCGGCGGCGCTATCTCCCAGGACGGTTCGCTGGTGGCGGTGGCCAACTATGAACCAGGCGGGGTGCGCATCTTCGACAGCGCGACCCTCGCGCCGGTGGCCGACATTCCGGCGACCTACCGGGACGAGAACGGCCAGACGCAACGCTCCAAGGTGGTGGGCCTGGTCGATGCCCCCGGCAACCGCTTCGTCTACAGCCTGTTCGATGCCGGCGAGATCCAGCTGGTCGACATGAGCGGGGGCGCGCCCGAGGTGACCCGCTTCACCGCCATCGGTGAGCAACCCTACGATGCCCTGATCAGCCCCGAAGGGCGCTACTACATCGCCGGGCTGTTCGGAGAGGACGGCCTGGCGCTGCTCGACCTGTGGCACCCGGAGCAGGGCGTGAAACGCATCCTGCCGAACTACGGCCGCGGCGAGGAACGCCTGCCGGTCTACAAGATGCCCCATCTGGAGGGCTGGGCGATGGCCGATGACGCAGCCTGGCTACCGGCGGTGGGCCGCCACGAGGTGCTGGTCGCCGACGCCGATGACTGGTCGCTACTCGACCGTATCCCGGTCCATGGCCAGCCGGTCTTCGTGATGAGTCGGCCCGACGAGCGCCAGGTGTGGGTCAACTTCGCCCATCCCGACAACGACGTGGTGCAGGTGATCGACACCGAGCGCCGCGAGATCGTCGCCACCCTGGAACCGGGCGAGGCGGTGCTGCACATGGAGTTCACCCCGCGGGGCGAGCAGGTATGGATCTCGGCCCGCGACAGCGACCGGGTAGTGGTCTACGACACCCGCACCCTGGAGGAGGTCGCCCGGCTGCCGGCCGAGTCGCCCAGCGGCATCTTCTTTACCGACCGGGCCCATCGCATCGGGTTGTGAGCAGGGCTATGCGAGTTCAGCGGCGGACTCTCAGCGGCACCTCGGCGTAGCCGCCGGCCGGATAGCGGGCGCGCACCGCGGGGCGGCCGGGCAGCAGGGCGACATCGACCGTGGCATCGAGCAGCGCCACCATGAAGTCTCTGAGTTCCATGCGCGCCAGGGGCGCCCCGGGGCAGATGTGGATGCCGGCGCCGTAGAGCAGGTTATCCCCGGGGTCACGATCCAGGCGCACTTCGTCGGGGTTGCCGAACACCGCCTCGTCGCGGTTGGCCGAGCCCCACAGGAGCGTCAGGCGCTCGCCGGCCTCGAGGCGACGGCCGCCGATCTCTACCGGGCAGGTGGTGATGCGCCGGTTGGACATCAGCGGGGCGTCGAGGCGCAGGATCTCGTCGATGGCCGCCGGCAGCAGGTCATGGTCGGCGCGCAAGCGAGCCTGCAGTTCGGGGTTGGCCGCCAGGTAGCGCATCAGGATGCCGATGCTCGCCGAGATGGTGCCGAGCTCGCCTACCGTCCAGTTGCGCAGAATGCTGACGATCTCCTCGTCGCTGAGTGCGCGCCCTGCCACCGTCTCGTTCATGATCCGCGTGGTCACGTCGTCCGGGGCGCCGTCGCCGGCCTCGCGGCGGCTTTCCAGCAGCTCGCGGATCACCCCGTCGAACTCGAGCGCCAGCTCGCCCAGCGCCTCGCGGTCGCCCGCCAGGGTGGCGGCCTGCTGGCGCTTCACCCAGGCACGCAGCGGCTCGTGCAGGCTGGTCGGCCAGCCCATGAAGGCGCACTGGATCTCCAGGGCGAAACCCTGGCCCATCTCGGTGATCGCCTCCACCTCGCCGTCGGCGGGCAGGCGGTCCACCACGCGCTGGGCGATGGCCTGGCACTGCGGGGCAAAATCGGCCATGGCGTCGGGGCCGAAGTAGGGCTCGATGAGGCGGCGAAAGCGGGTATGCTCGGGCGGATCCATGGCGTTGGGTACCGACAGGTGACGGCTCGCCGCGTTGCTGAAGGTCTCATGATCCTCGAGCACGCGCCTCACGTCCGCGTGGCGGAAGAGCGACCACTGCAGGTAGTCGCTGAAGGCCACCGGGCAGCGGCGGCGCATCTCGTCGTAGGCGACTATCTGGTCATTAAGCACGTTCTCGGCGCGTGGGTCCCAGTCCTGTGCTTGTCTATCGCTCATGCCGTCTCCTGAATAAGGGGATTCATGGCTGCCTAGGAGAGCAGAAGCCGCCGAACGTCGCATTGACCCAAGTCAGTGGCTCCTGCGGGCGGCTCAAGAAAATTCGGGCCAGCCGATCAGGGGGAACGCCTCCTGCCGGTGACGCAGTTCCGGCTGATGCAGCTCGGCGATGCGCCGCGCAAGCTCGGCACCGCGAGGCAACAGGTGCACCTCGATACGTCGACGGTCGCCGCGGCTCGCGCGGCGTTCCACGAGGCCTAGGGTCGACCCGCATCACAGTGCCGTGGTGCTTGGTATGGAGCCGCTCGGCCAGCTCACCTATCGATGCCCATTCGCGCCCATCGAATCCGATCAGGTGCAGCAGGAGCCTGCAGCCTGGTCTACCACGGCCTGCAGGCGTTGTGTGAGCGCGGCGATGAGGCCGACCTTAGCGGCCGGATCGGCCGCGAGCTGCTCGCCAGCCTGCTGCCCGAGGATGCCCGCTGCTACTTTGTGGGCCCACAGGGCTTCATGACCGCCATTGACCGGGCACTCGCCGACCTAGGCGTGCCCGGCGAGCGTCGCCACTACGAGCACTTCGGCCCCTCGCGCCCCCTCGACGCGGCCTGAGACCCGCCCCACACCTACCACACCCACGACGCCCCGGCATGGCCGGGGCGTCGTCGTGCTGTCTGGGTGCTGGAAATGGGTCTTAGCTGCCGCGCGCCAGCAGCATTGCCTTGATATGGCCGATGGCGCGCATCGGGTTGAGCCCCTTGGGACACACCCAGGTGCAGTTGGCGATCTGCCGGCAGCGGAACACGCTGAAGGGGTCGTCGAGCTCGGCCAGCCGCTCGTCGGTGGCGGTATCGCGGCTGTCGATCAGGAAACGGTAGGCCTGTATGAGGCCGGCCGGGCCGATGTACTTGTCCGGGTTCCACCACCAGGAGGGGCAGGCCGAGCTGCAGCAGGCGCACAGGATGCATTCGTAGAGGCCATCGAGCTTCTCGCGATCCGCCGGGCTCTGGCGTCGCTCCGTGGCAGTGGGTGGCTCGTCGTTGATCAGCCAGGGGCGGATCTTCTCGAACTGGCGGAAGAACAGCGTCTGGTCGACGACCAGGTCGCGGATCACCGGCATGCCGGGAAGCGGACGCAGGGTCAGGGTATCGCCGCGTCCCAGCACCTCCACCACCGGCGTGATGCAGGCCAGGCCGTTCTTGCCGTTGATGTTCATGCCATCGGAGCCACACACCCCCTCGCGGCAGGAACGCCGATAGGCCAGGGTGGCATCGCGCTGCTTCAGGTGCTCAAGCACGTCGAGCACCATCGCCTTACGGAAGCGCTCCTCGACCTCCAGCGTCTCGAGGCGTGGCCGGTCATCCTCATCGGGGTGGTAGCGATAAAGCTTTACCGTGATCATCACGCCTCCCAGCTTAGCCTCGTCTCGAGCCTAAGATTGATACTGCATGCATCTTTCAGACTAGTCCTGATGCCGCTTCCGTCAAGGTCCCGTCATCCCCGGCCGCCACTAGCGGGATCATTTTCCGACGGGCTCTCCGCCCCATGGGTCCACCCCCAGTCGTCGAACAGCACGTAGAGCGGCGGAATTATCAACAGCACCAGCACGGTAATGGTCAGCAGCCCGAAGACTACCGATACCACGAGCGGCTTGATGGCGTCCGCCTGGGTGCTGGTCTCCAGCAGCAAGGGCAACAGGCCCGCAATGGTGGTGGCCGAGGTGATCAGGATGGCGCGGAAGCGGTCACGGCTGGCCTGACCGGCGGCCTTTGCGGCCGCCATTCCCGATACGCGGTTCTCCTTGATGAACTGAACCAGCAGGATGGCGTCGTTGACCGCAATACCGGCGAGGCCGGCGGCGCCGATAAGCGAGGGCATCGACAGGTAGTAGCCCATGACCACATGCCCCCAGATGGCGCCGATGAAGGTCAGCGGGATCGCCAGCATGACGATCACCGGCTCCACATAGCTGCGGAACTGGAACGACAGGATCACGAAGATACCCACCAGGCCGATCAGCAGGGCACGGCCGATGGAACTTCCTGTCTCGGCGGAGCTGGCCACCTGTCCCTCGAAGGTAACCGCCACCTCGGGATGGCGCGCCTCGAAGTCGGTCAGCCAGCCGCTGTCGATCAGGTCGTCGACGATGGCCTGGCCACTGGCCTGGCGGGCGTCCACGTTGGCCTCCACCGTGATCGTGCGCCGCCCGTCGATGCGGGTGATACGCGCCCATTCGCGACGTTCGACCACTTCGGTCACCACCGAGAGCGGCACCCGGCTGCCATCTGGAAGCAAGAGCGTCTGGTCTGCCAGGTCATCGAGACCATCGCGGTCGGTCTCGATCTGACGCACCAGTACCTCGACCTCCTGCTCGCCGATGCGCTGGGTATCGGCGATCTGGCCGAGCAGGGCAGCGCGCAGCTGGCTGGCCACTTCCTCGGCGGTCAATCCAAGGCCATGGGCGCCCGAGGCCAGGGAGTAGGCGCGCTGAGGCTTGCCCAGGCGCTGGTCATCCATGACGTTGTAGACCGCCGAGTAGCCCACGAGCTGCTCGGACAGCTCCCCTGCCGCCGCCTTCATGGCCTCGAGGTTCTCACCGGTCAGGCGCACCGCTATCGGCACCCCGGCGGGGCCGAAACCCGGCTCCTGGATGATCAGGCGCTGCACCCCGGCGATATCGCCAATCGCCTCTCGCCACTCGGCGGTCAACGCATCCAGGGTCAGGGTGCGCCGCTCGGCGGTGAGCAGGTCGATGCTGACCGTGGCCACATGGGGACCCGCCTCGCCGGCACTGAGGTTGTGATTGAACCGCACCTGGATTGCCTCGACCAGCGCCGCACCCTCGGGTTGCTCGGGTGAGTAGCGGGCGTCGAGATCGCGTATCGCCGCCTCGACCCGCGCGGCTACCGTTTCGGTGCGCTCGAGCGGCGTGCCCTGGGGCATCAGGATGCGCGCCTCCAGCACGTCGCCATCGATGGCGGGCATGGCTTCGCTGCCGACATGGCCGCCGGCCATGAAACCGGCAGACCCCAGCATCACGGCAAGCACCGCGCCGAGCACCGCATGGCGGAAGCGGATCGCCCGGTCGGCCAACCGACCCACGCCCTCGCGAACGTGCTCGAAGCCGCGGTCGAAAGCGCTGCGAAAACGCGAATCATGGCCCGGCTTCAGGTGCTTCACGCTGCCCTTGAGATGATGCGGCAGGATCCAGAACGCCTCGACAAGACTCGCCGTCAGGGCCGCGATCAGTACTACCGGCAGCACCTCCAGCACCGCTCCCATTTCCCCCGCGAGGAACGACAGCGGTGCGAACACCACCACGGTGGTCAAAAACGACGACATCACCCCAGGCAGCACCTGGCGAGTGCCCGCCACCACCGCCTCCAGGGGTGTGGCGCTCTCCCCCGCATGGGCAACGATGTTGTCGACGATGACCACGGCATCGTCCATGACGATGCCGATGGCCATGAGCAGGGCCACCAGGGTAATCATGTTCAAGGAGAGCCCCGACACTGCCATGACGAAGAAGGCACCCATGAAGGCGGCAGGTAGTCCCAGCACCGCCCACAGCGCCAGGCGCGGCCGGAAGAACAGGCTCATCATCAGTGCCACCAGCGCCAGGCCCATGAGGCCATTGGCCACCAGCATCTGCAGACGGTCGCGAACGATACTGGTCATGTCCTGGGTCAGGGTCAGCGCGACGCCATTGTCGAAGCGTCGGCGCTCCGTGTCGATCAGCCCCTCGAGGTGCTCCTTCACCGTCAGGGCATCGTCGCGCAGGCTCTTGCTTACCTCCAGCACCAGGGCCGGCTCACCGTTGAAGCGAAGTTTCTCCTCCTCGCGCTCACCGGTCTCGGTCAGGGTGGCGATGTCGCCCAGGGTCAGCTCGCCGCCGGCCGGATCGGACACCACCACCAGGTTCTTCAGCTCGCGCAGCGAACGGCGCTGGTCGGTGAAGCGCAGCAGGATATCGCGCTCGGGCGTCTCCAGGGTGCCCAGTGGCAGGTCCAGGCTCTGGGCGGAGATCCGCCGCGCCAGTTCGCGGGCCGAGAGGCCATGCTGGCCGAGCACCTCGCCGGGCACCTCCACCTGCCACTGGCGCTGGGACATGCCGTGGATGGCCACGTCCGCCACGCCGGGCAGCGCCATGATGCGCTCCTCCAGGCGCAGGGCGTACTCCTCGAGCTGGCCGGCGGGCATGTCGGCCGACACCGCGACCGCCGCCACCAGGTCGCTGCGGTGCAGCTCACGCACCACCGGTGGATCGGCCCGGGCCGGAAACTCGGTGATGGCACCGACCTCGGTGTCGATCTCGCTGAGGAAGCGCAGGGGATCGCCGCCGGCCTGCATGGTGGCGGTGGCACTGGCCAGGTTGTCCTGGGCCACGCAGACGAACTCGTCGAGGAACTCCACCCCCTTCACCGCCTCGTGCAGGCGGCGGCACACGGCGTCCTCCACGTCGGCGGCGCTGGCTCCGCGATAGACCACCTCGACACTCACTTCCACCGGGCGGTAGTCGGGAAAGGTCTCGCGCTTCAGCGACGGGGCAGAGAAGAGCCCGGCGGCCAGCAGCAGCACCAGCAGCAGATTGGCGGCGGTGGGGTGGGCGGCGAACCAACGGATCATGGCCGGGCTTCCCTGTGTCGTTCGCCCAGTGCCTGTTCGGCGATACTCGCCTCCAGGGCCTCGTCGCGACGCGGCTCAAGCGCCATCCCGGCAACCGCCGCGGGCAGATCATCGACCACCACCCTCTCACCCGGGGCAAGGCCGGCCGCGATCACCGCCAGGTTGCCCTGCTCGAAGGCCACGCTCACTGCACGCCGCTCAAGGCGTGCCTCGGCATCCACCAGCCACACCTCTCCCCGATGCACGGCACTGGCCGGTATCGCCAGCTCAGGCTCGGGGCTGGGCGCGCTAAGCCGCGTGCGCACATACATGTCACGCTGCAGAGGCGGATGATCCGGCGGGTGGGCATCACGGTAAGGATGATCGACCCGCACCACCGCGCGTACCGTGCGGGTCGTCGGGTCCAGCCCGCTGGCCACGCGCACCAGCTCCCCCGTCCAGCCTACGCCCTCGGCGCCGGCCAGGAAGAGCTCGGCCTCCACCGCCGAGAAGTCCAGCCGCTCGTCGAGGTCCAGCCCCTGACCGAAGGGTTCATCGGGCAGGATCGCGCCCAGCAGCCGGCGCATCATGGCAATGGGAATGTGCGCCTCCACCTCGGCGGCCGCCAGGCTCTCGGCCTGGAACAGCCGCTGCCCGTTGCCGACGAACTGATGCAGCTCCACCTCCACTTCGGCCAGGCGCAGATCATAGGGCGCCACGAAACGAGTGTCCTCAAGATCGCGACGGGCCTGAGCCAGGCGCACGGCGGCCCGTTCACGCTGCGCCTGGAGCACCTCGCGCCGTGCGGGCATCAGCGCCAGGGTGTTCTCCAGGGAGGCGACCGCCTGGCGCTGCCCCAGGGTGCTGCGGCGCTGCTCGTCGCGCCGCGAGGTGGAGACCGAGCCGCTGGCCGCCAGGCGCTCGATACGTGACAGCTCCTGCTCGGCCAGGGCGAGCGCCTCCTTCTCCAGCGCCAGCAGGCGGCGGGTGTTCTCTTTCTCGGCCTCGAGCTGGGTCAGCTCGCCGGCCAGGCTCGCCAACTCCGCTTCGGCCTCGGCGATGGCCAGCTCATAGCGGCTGGGGTCCAGCGCCACCAGCAGGGTGCCCTCGGGCAGCAGGGTGCCGCTCTCCAGTTCCGGGTGGCGCTCGACGACGCGCCCCGCCACGTTGGCCGTCGCCTGCCAGGTCTCGGCGGGGCGCGCCACGCCATGGCCACGTGCCTCCAGGCGGAAGTCCAGGGGCTGGGCCTCGATGACCCGCACCGGGGTGGCGGAGGCCGCCGCTTCCTGACGCTCAGGGGCCTGGCGGTTGGCCACAAAGACCACCAGCAGTGCCGCGCCCACGGTGATGCCGATCAGTACCGCCAGCGTCCGCCCCAGCCGCCGTATCAAGGGCCTCATGCGTCACCTCCCGCATCCGCACGGATGCCGTGCCGATAGAGCTCGAAGGCTGTCGGCGCCCGGCCGACGATGCCAGCCACGTCGTCGGCGATCAGCGACTGCAGCACCAGCCCCTGGACGCAGCCGATGAACTGGGTCGCCGCCGCGTCCAGGTCGAGTCCGGGGCGCAGCTGGCCCCGCTGCCGTGCCTGTTCGAGCAGGCCCTCCAGGCGCCGGCGATAGCGTTCCAGCAGGCCGCGCACCATACGGCTGGCGGCGGTGGGCCGTGGATGCTGCAGTTGGCCCATCAGCAGCCGCGGCACCCCCGGGTGCTCGGCGATGAAAGCCACGTGAGCCAGGAACATCGCCTCCAGGGCATCCAGGGGGTCCTCGACGCCCTCCGCGGCGGCAGCGACAAGCGCCATCACCCGCTCGGCGACCCAGGTCACCGCCGCCTCCCAGATGGCGTCCTTGCTGGCGAAGTGGCGAAACAACGCCCCCTGGGTGACGCCCATGCGCTGGGCGATGCGCCCGGTGGTCAGGGTGGCGGGCTCCTCCTCCCCGCACAGGGCGATGACCGTCTCCACGGTGCGCTCCCGGCGCTCGTCGGCGGGGAGATGCTGGCGTTGCGACATGCTCAAGCCTCTAAAGATAGTAACCAGTCACTATCTTAGGCATGAATTAGCCTCCCAGCCAGGAGGAATTGTCACACATCTGATCACGGTCAAGTTACGCGAGAAAGCGATTGACTATCGGGATATTCAGGGACTCACCGACATCTTAACTTATTGAAAATAAATGAATAGAATGGAAAAACAGGCTAACTTGAAGGAAGACCCGCGCGGAGACCCACCATGTCCCAATCACAATCGCCACACGTCGGCCCCGCCACCCTGGCCATACATGGCCAGAAACAGCGCGATGCCTTTGGCAGCCCCCACATGCCGATCTACGACACCACCACCTTCGCTTACCCGGATACCGCCGCCCTGTTGGAGGTGACCGAAGGACGCCGGCGCGGCCCCCTCTACTCCCGCTATGGCCAAAACCCCACGCTCTACGCCCTGGAGGAGACCCTGGCCGCGCTGGAGGACGCCGCGGCGGCCTGGGCGTTCTCGTCCGGCATGGCCGCCATCAGCACCCTGTTCCTGAGTCATGGTCAGCGAGGTATCGCTTGCCTCGGCGAGGTGTATGGCGGCACCCTGAGCTTGCTCGATCAGCAGCTTCCCGAGCTGGGAATCGAGACGCATTTTCTGCCCGAGGGGCACGCCCCCGACACCCTGGAGCGCCTGCTGGAGTCGGGCGTGAGGCTGGTCTATCTGGAGACGCCCACCAACCCGACGCTGCGCCTGATCGATATCACGGCGGTGGCCGAGCAGGCCCATCGCCACGGCGCTCTAGTGGCGGTGGACGGCACATTCGCTACGCCGATCAACCAGCGGCCGCTGGCGCTGGGCGCCGATATCGTGGTGCACAGCGCCACCAAGTACCTGGGCGGCCACAGCGACCTCACCGCCGGCGCGGCCATGGGATCGTCCAAACTGCTCGACCCGCTGTGGCGATGGCGCCAGAACCTTGGCAGTGCGCTCTCGCCCCAGATGGCGTCATTGCTGTCACGCAGCCTGCGCACCCTGCCGCTGCGCATGCAGCGCCACAACGCCTCCGCCCAGACTATCGCCGAGGCGCTGCAAGATAACCCCGCCATCGAGCGCGTTCTTTACCCTGGCCTGGACTCACACCCCGATCATGCGCTGGCAAAGCGCCAGATGTTTGGCTTCGGGGGCATGCTCACCCTGGAGATTGCCGGCGGGCACCATGCTGCCACAGCCGTCGCCGACCGGCTGGAGCTCTTCGCCCTGGCTCCGAGTCTCGGAGGCGCCGAGAGCCTGGTCACCCAGCCCTGCACCACCTCCCATGCAGACCTCACCGCCGAGGAACGTGCCCGGCGTGGCATCGCCGACAGCATGCTACGCCTCTCGGTCGGTCTGGAGGACGTCGAGGACCTGCTGGATGACATCCACCAGGCCCTGGCTCCCCTGATAACAGACCGATGTTGAGCCGTCTCATGCGCGGCGCCGGCACTATCGACCGTGCCGCAGCCGAGCTCTTCCCGGGCTACTTCGCGGTGATCATGGCCACCGGCGCCACCTCCATCGCCTGCCACCTGCTGGGACTGACGCCAGTATCCTGGACACTGCTGGGGGCCAACCTGCTGGCCTATGTCGCGCTGTGGCTGCTGACCCTGATCCGCCTGGTGCGCTACCCCGAACGTCTGGCCAGTGACATGGTCGACCATGCCCGCGGACCGGGCTTCTTCACCATCGTGGCCGGGACCTGCATTCTTGGCACTCAGTTTCATATCGTGGCAGGCCACGATGCCATCGCCGCCGAGTTCTGGTGGGTGGGCCTGACGCTGTGGGGCGTCATCATGTACCTGTTCTTTATCGCCGTGACAACGCGCGCCAAGAAGCCCAACCTGACCTCTGGTATCAATGGCGCCTGGCTGCTGGCATCGGTCAGCACCCACTCGGTATCGATCCTCACCGCGCTGCTGCCCTGGGAAGGATCGGCCGACCTGCGCCTGTTCTTCGCCCTATGCATGTTCCTGATCGGCTGCATGCTTTACCTGGCGATCATCACCCTGATCTTTTATCGCCTCACTTTTCTCAAGGTGACGGTAGAGAATCTGAGCCCGCCTTACTGGATCAATATGGGAGCAGTAGCGATCGCTACCCTGGCCGGGTCGACCTTGATCCTGCGTGCCGGGGAAGGCGGGATACTCGCTGACTTCCAGCCCTTCCTGCTCGGCTTCACCGTATTCTTCTGGGCCACCGCCAGTTGGTGGTTCCCCCTGCTGGTGGGACTGATGCTATGGCGCCACTTGATCCACCGCCATCGCCTTGCCTATGAGCCCCAGCTATGGAGCATGGTCTTCCCATTGGCCATGTACACCACCGGCACCCTCCGCCTCTCGGCGGCACTTGAGCTGCCCTTTCTGATGCGCATTCCCGAGCTGATGATCTGGTTGGTGCTGCTGGCTTGGGGCGCCACTAGTGCAGGAATGTTCCACCATTTCTGGCGGCTGGTCCGGACGCCACAGGCCTGACTTTTACTTTAATTATAGCTGATTTAGCTGAAGCTCCTGCACGGCCGGGCCGTGTCATGCAACAATACTTCCAACAGAGTGCTCAGGAGACCCTCTTCAAAGGCTTGTGGGCAATATCTGTCTCCTTGCCCTTGAGCATCCTGTTCCAGTAGAAGGGAGGAAGCAGGTGCTTCTTGACTACCCAGTAGAAGCGCGACTCCTTGAACGGGTCGAGCGGCAGGGTCGGGGTCACCACGCCATCATAGATGAACTCGGCGATCATGACCTTGCCATACGCCGTCACCAGCGGGCACGACGTGTAGCCGTCGTAGCGGGCTGTCAGCGTCTGCCCTGCCAGCCAAGCCAGCAGATTCTTCACCGTGACCGGCGCCTGCTTGCGCACGGCCGCGGCCGTCTTGGAGGTCGGCAGTGAACTGGCATCGCCCAGCGAGAACACGTTGGGATAACGCACGTGCTGGGTGGTCGCCTTGTCCACTTCGACCCAGCCGGCAGCATCGGCCAGCGGGCTGTTGCGAACGACGTCAGGCGCACACTGGTGGGGAGTGACATGCAGCAGGTCATAGGGTTGCTCGACATGACGCGTCTCGCCATCGGCACCGGTAGTGGCGAACGTCGCCACCCGGCGCTCGCCATCTACCGCCACCAGATCGTGGGACAGGATGACCGCGACGCCGTGCCGCCGGGCGACACGCTCCAGGGGCGGGACGAAGGCGGGCACGCTGAACAGCGCCCCGCCGCCGCTGTAGAATTTCAGGGTGCTGCTGCCGCCAAGCCCCTTGCGATGCAGATGGTCGGCGGCGAGATAGGCGATCTTCTGCGGTGCCCCGGCACACTTCAAGGGAGGCGGCGGCTGGGTGAAGATGGCGTTGCCGCCCTGGAATTGCTTCAGGCATTCCCAAGTATAGTTGACGGTGTCGGGGCTGTAGTTGCTGCACACGCCGTTCTTGCCCAGCGCCTCGGCAAGCCCCTCGACCCGCCCCCAGTCAAGCTTGATCCCTGGCGCCACCACCAGGCTCGCGTAGCGTACAAGCCGCTCGTCTTGCAGGCGCAGGGCGTTGTTATCGGGATCGAAGCTCTCAACGGCGGCCTGGATCCAGCTCGCCCCCTTAGGGAGCACGTCGCGCATGGACTTGTGCGTGCGGGCCAGGTCGTAGGTGCCGCCGCCTACCAGGGTGAAGGCGGGTTGATAAAAGTGGCGATCCGCTGGATCGACAATCGCCACGTCCAGACCCGGCTGCCGCTTCAGCAGCGATGCCGCTACCGTGATACCGGCGGTCCCACCACCAACGATGACGACCTGATGGTCCAGGGTTTTGGAGTCCTGCATCATAAAATCCTCCTGTTCATTAGGCAATATGGTCAAGCATTGGCCTTACCTCGGCTTAGCAACAAAATACAGAAATAACAAAAAAGATTTTAATATCTTATGCGAATAAACAATACTATCAATAGCATATGTGCCATATAACCGGGGTTAACAGACCACAATCCTTCACCAGCAACCCATTAATAACCTTGAATATTCTTGTCCACCGGTGGTTAACGGATGATTTGAGTAGAGGCGCTCATATGCTGAAATGATAGCAATGCATCACAACATGATATCAATAATATCGCATAAGCCCTTCCGGCGGGTGTTAGATTAGGCAGGAAAATCCTTCACTCAGCTTGCCCCGATGACGATCGATCCCAACAACTCTCCCCTGACGACCGAGCAGGCGGACACGCTGAACCGCCTGCTCGAGACGCTGGAGCCACGGCAGTTCGATTGGCTGGCCGGCTTCATCGCCGGCTGGCAGGCGTCGTTGCGCAGCGACCTCGCCTCCGCTCCCGAGAGCAGCAGCAGCGATCTGCTCCCCTCGCTGACCGTGCTATATGGCTCCCAGACCGGCAATGCCGAGGCCCTCGCCGAGGCGCTTGGCCAGAGGGCCAATGCCCGTGGTATCACGGCCAAGGTCGTCGATATGGCCGATTACAAGCCACGTCAGCTCAAGAACGAAGCGTACGTGGCGCTGCTCACCTCGACCCACGGCGAGGGCGAGCCGCCGGACAACGCCCTGGACCTCCACGAGTTCCTGCACGGCCGCAAGGCGCCTTCGCTGACGCATCTCAAGTACGCCGTGCTGGGCCTCGGCGACACCAGCTATGAGTATTTCAGCCAGACCGGCAAGGACTTCGATGCCGCCCTGCACAGGCTGGGGGCCACGCGCCTGACCGAGCGCGTCGATTGTGACGTCGACTACGACGATGCCGCCGATGCCTGGTTTGCTTCCTTGCTCGAGACACTGCAGAGCGAAGCGGGAGCAGCCGGGCTGCCGACCTCCTCGCCCAACACCGCTTACTCTGCCACGGCGGCCGTGAGCTACGACCGACGCCACCCGTTCCCGGCCCAGGTGCTCGACAACCTGATGCTCAACGGCCGCGGCTCGAACAAGGAGACTCGGCATATCGAGCTTTCCCTGGAGGGCTCGGGGCTGAGCTACCAGCCCGGCGACGCGTTGGGCGTCTATCCTCAGAACGACCCGCGTCTGGTGGCGACAGTCATTGAACGCCTAGGGCTCGACCCGGACGCCGCGGTCAAGGCCGGCGACATCGACACCACCCTGGCCAGGGCACTGCAGCATCACCGCGAGATCACCCTGCTGACCCGCCCGGTGGTGGAGCACTGGGCTGAATACAGCGCCAGCGAGACACTGAAAGCGCTGCTCGAGGACCACGCCAAGCTCAGCGCCTGGATGGAGGAGCGCGACCTGCTCGACCTGATCGAGGAGGCACCGGTCGCCGAGCTCGACGCCGACACCCTGGTACAGGCACTGCGCAAACTGCCGGCACGCCTCTACTCCATTGCCTCCAGCCAGGCCACGGTGGACGAGGAAGTGCATCTCACCGTGGCGGCCGTGCGCTTCGAGGCGCACGGGCGCCAACGCGAAGGCGTGGCTTCCACCTGGCTCGCCGACCGCCTGGCGGAGGACGAGCGGGTACCGGCCTACATCGAGCACAACAAGCACTTCCGCCTGCCCGAGGATGACGATACACCAGTGATCATGATCGGCCCCGGCACCGGCATCGCCCCCTTCCGCGCCTTCATGCAGGAGCGTGAAGAGCGCGAGGCCGGCGGTGCCAACTGGCTGTTCTTCGGCGCCCAGCACTTCCACACCGACTTCCTCTATCAGAGCGAATGGCTGGCCTGGCGCCGCCAGGGACTGGTCGATCGCATCGACGTGGCCTTCTCACGCGACCAGCAAGACAAGGTCTACGTGCAGCAGCGCATCCGCGAGAACGCCAGCGAGCTGTGGCACTGGCTGGAGAAGGGTGCCTGCATCTATGTGTGCGGCGACGCCGAGGCCATGGCCCCGGACGTGCATGAGGCGCTGCTCGACGTCATCGTCGAGGCCGGCGGCAAGCGCCGCCAAGACGCTACCGACTTCCTGCGGGAGCTGACCCGCCAGAAACGCTACCAACGGGACGTGTACTGATGAACGACGAGTTCCCCGATGCCGAGATCATCAAACGCGAAAGCGACTATCTGCGCGGCACCATCGCCGAAAGTCTGGACGACCCTGCCACCGGCGCCATCTCGGATGCTGATACCAAGCTGACCAAGTTCCACGGCGCCTACTTGCAGGACGACCGCGACCTGCGCGACGAGCGCCGCCGCCAGAAACTCGAGCCGCTCTACATGTTCATGGTGCGCCTGCGCCTGCCCGGCGGCGTGCTGACCCCGCAGCAGTGGCTGGGTCTCGACGCCATCGCCGATGAGTGCGCCAACCACACCCTGCGCCTCACCACGCGGCAGACCTTCCAGTTCCACGGCGTGTTCAAGCACCAAATGCGCACCTTCATGCAGCACGTCAACGCTCTGGGGCTCGACACCAAGGGCGCCTGCGGCGACAACAACCGCAACGTCATCGCCAACGTCAATCCACACCTCTCGGCACTGCACGAGCGCATCTACCGGCTCTCTACCGAGATCAGCGAACGGCTGATGTGGCGCTCCGGTGCCTATGCCGAGATCTGGCTGGGCGAGAAGCGCGTGCAAGGCCTGGGCGGCGACGAGGAGGAAGAGCCCTTCTACCGCCACTATTATCTGCCGCGCAAGTTCAAGATCGCCCTGGCGATTCCGCCGGAGAACGACTGCGACGTGCTGGCCAACGACATCGGCCTGATCGCCATCGTCGAAGACGGTGAACTGGCCGGTTTCAACGTGGCGGTGGGCGGCGGCATGGGCATGACCTACGGCAACGAAGCCACCTACCCACGGCTGGCCGAGATAGTCGGCTTCGTGCCGGCCGAGCGCATCGCCGACGCCTGCGAGGCCATCGCCGCCGTTCAGCGCGACTACGGCTGCCGCACCGATCGCAGCCACGCGCGCTTCAAGTACACCCTCGACGACCACGGCCTCGAGTGGTTCCTGGAACGCTTCGTCGAGTACCACGGTACGCCCATGGAAGCGGCACGGGCGTACCGATTCACCCACAACGGCGACCGCTTCGGCTGGGTGGAGGGCGAGAACGGCAACCGCCACCTCACGCTGATGATCCAGAGCGGACGCATCGCCGACTTCGATGGCTACCCGCTGCGCACGGCGCTGCGCGAGATCGCCGAGGTGCATGATGGCGAGTTTCGGGTGACCTGCAACCAGAACCTGATGATCGCCAACGTCACCCCTGAGCAGCAGGATCGCATCCAGGCACTGGTCCGCGAGCACGGCCTCGACGACGGCAGCCGCAGCACACCGCTGGGCCGCAATGCCATGTCGTGCGTGGCTTTCCCCACCTGCGGCCTGGCCATGGCGGAATCCGAGCGCTACCTGCCCGGCCTGATCGATGAGCTGGACGCCCTGATGGTACGCCACGGGCTCACCGACACACCGATCAATGTGCGCGTCACCGGCTGCCCCAACGGCTGCGCGAGGCCCTTCCTGGCCGAGATCGGCCTGACCGGCAAGGCGATCGGCAAGTACAACCTCTACCTGGGCGGCGACGCGCGCGGCCAGTGGATGAACCGCCTCTACCGGGAGAACATCGACACCACCACCATTCTCGAGACCCTCGACCCGATGCTCGAGCGCTACGCAAGTGAGCGCCAGGCGGATGAAGGCTTCGGCGACTTCCTGGTGCGCGCCGGCATCGTCGACGCCGAGCGCACGCCGGAGGTGTTCCATAAGGCCTATTCGGCCTGAACCCACCCGGAGCCCGGCCACACAGGCACTGGCCACTCATCGCGTCGGCGTGATCTCCCATGTGCCGGGGAGCCAAGCGCATCCCGGCACAACAAAAGCATCAGCCGAGCGAAGCTGGCCAGCGATTAACGAAGCCAGTCACATCAGCTTATCCACTTGCCGGTACAGGAGCTCGATCGCCTCATCGAGACCCGCCGGCCTGCGTTCGCGCGGATGGACCAGATAGACAGGATAGGAGAACTCCGGCATATCGAAGACCCGCTCCAGCACCCCCTGCTGGAGATAGGGTTGAACGACCCCCAGTCGAAAATAGCCCCTTCCCGAGTGGTTAAGCAGGTAGTGCAGCGCCAGCGGCCCCAGGTTAACCGCGATGACCGGGCTGGCGTACTGGGGCAGCGCCGCATCGTGTTCGCGGCGGAACAGATCTCCCCAGTCCACGTAGAGATAGGGAGCGGTCGCGTCGGCGCCAGGCGTGCACACCATCACCAACCGCTCCTCCTGAAGGAGCTCGACCTGCATGCTGGGCCAGTAGTCAGCCTGATGCACCAACGCCGCGTCGAGCACGCCCTGGGTGAGCTTTTCCTGCAACTCGCGACGCGCCCCGACCTCGATTCGCACCGCTAACCGCGGCAGCGATTCGTGTAGCTCATTCAGCCAGCCTGTCAGCAATGGATCCCACAGGCTGGTTTCACCTCCTAACGAGAGCACACGCCGAATACCCTGGGGTAACGGCAGCTCGCGCTGTGCCATCTCCCATACTTGCACCAATCGTGAGGCATGCTCAGCGAAGCGTTCGCCATCGGCGGTCATCGCCACCCCGCCGCGATTGCGCTTCAGCAGCCGGCAGCCCAGTCGCTCTTCCAGTTTCCGCATCCGCATGGTGACCGTTGTCTGGGTGACATGCAGTGACTCGGCCGACTCACTGAAACTGCCGTAACGCAAGATTTCCAGGAATGTCTTGGCTAGCTCGATATCCATGAACCCCTCTTGTATCAATAATATTGATACATAGACGACTTATTATTCATTATACATCAATACGTGGTCGCTTTAAATTGAGAAAGTGACCACAGACGCCCTCAACTCCTGACAAAATTAACCTTGCCTTGTCCTTTCGCAACGACGGCACGGGCAGAGACTATCCGAAGGCACTTCATGACCCCCACCATTGCCATACTGCTCATCATTACTTTCGTGGTATCAGCAGTGGGCTTGCTGCTGCTGATCTGGTCCATCGCCACCAACCAGTTCAGTCACGGCAGAATCGCCGCCAGAACCATCTTCTTCGAGGGAGAGGAGGGGCACGGGGAGGACCCAGCGAGCGCCACGAAACCTGATCAAGCTGACGACAGCATCAACGAGGACGAACCCCAGACTCGGGGGATTGCCGACCAGTCCTCCCGCCAAGCGGCGCTTGCTTGGCTGAGCTCGGCGGTCTTCTGGCTTCTGGTGGGCTCGGCCTACGGCTTGCTGACGTCCGGCAAGTTCCATTGGCCCGAGTTGTTGGCGGATAGCGAATGGCTGACCTTTGGCCGGGTTCGCCCCATGCATCTCAATGCCGTTGCCTACGGCTGGGCGTCAATGGCCTGCGTCGGGGTGGCGATCTTCCTGATACCACGGCTGTTCAAGACAGCGCTGGTGGGCGGTCGATACGCCTTGTGGGGAGCCTTCCTCTGGAACCTCGGCATGATTCTCGGCCTGGTGGCGATCAACATGGGACTTTCCGATGGGAAGGAGTGGCTCGAGTTTCCCTGGCAGGTCGATATTCTGTTCGTGATCGGCGGTGGCCTCTGCGCCATTCCTCTGGTGCTGACGGCCGCCAATCGACGTGTATCACATCTCTACGTTACCAGCTGGTATCTGCTTGCCGCGCTGGTGTGGTTCCCCTTCCTCTTCCTGCTGGCCAACCTGCCCGTGGTATTCCCCGGGACCTCGGGAGCCACCGTCAACTGGTGGTTCGCCCATAATGTCCTGGGACTTTGGGTGACCCCCTTCGGGGTCGGTATCGCCTACTACATGATTCCCAAGATTCTCGGCCGCCCAATTATTTCTTATCAGCTCTCCCTGATAGGTTTCTGGTCGCTGGCACTGTTCTACAGCCAGGTGGGGATTCATCACCTGGTGGGTGGTCCCGTCCCCACCTGGCTGGTAACGCTCTCCATCGTCCACAGCGTGATGATGTCCATCCCCGTGATAACCGTTGCCATCAACCAACATGGCACCATGTGGGGGCATTTCGGCAGGCTCAAGGATTCGCCTACGCTACGTTTCGTGTGGATCGGAGCACTCATGTACACCGTGTCGTCGCTGCAGGGATCGATGGAAGCATTGCGCAGCGTCAACGTGATTACCCACTTCACCCACTACACCGTGGGTCATGCCCACCTGGGAATGTATGCCTTCCTCAGCCTGATCCTGTTCGGTGCTATCTATTTCATCATGCCTCGCCTGATGGACTGGGAATGGCCCTGGCGGCCTCTAATCGGCCTGCACTTCTGGCTGGTCACGTCCGGCATCCTGATCTATGTGGTGTCGCTCTCCGTCGGCGGCTGGCTGCAGGGCTTGGCTCTGCTCGATGCCGAGACACCGTTCATGGATATCGTGCGCCTCACGCTTCCCTATCTCGAGGCTCGTACTCTGGGAGGGGCTCTGATGACCCTCGGTCATGTGATCTTCGCCGTGCATTTCGTGGCGATGCTGCGTCGTAGCGGCAAGCAACACCACCAGCCGACGCTGTTTCGATCTGCTCAACGCACCCGAGACACCCTGGAGGGCTCTCGATGAAACATGCCTTAGCGATCATGGTGGGCGCTGCGCTGATCCTGCTGCTGGCCACGCTGACTCTGGTGGCCATGCCCTATGTGCAGATGTCCGCCGAAGCGGTTCCCGAAGCACTCGAACCCTATACCACGGCTCAGCAGCGTGGCAGGGACATCTATATCGCCAACGGCTGCCTCTACTGCCACAGCCAGCAACCGCGCGACGCCGGCTTCTCGAGGGCGGACAGCGAACGTGGCTGGGGCCGCCCCTCCGTGCCCGGTGACTATGCCTTTGATCAGCCCCATCTGCTGGGGACCATGCGCACCGGTCCTGACCTGTTCAACATCGGCGCCCGACAGCCCAGCGTCGACTGGCACTTGCTCCACCTCTACAACCCGCGTGCCGTAGTCGAGGACAGCATCATGCCGGCCTATCGCTTCCTCTTCCGCGTCGTCGACGAGCCCCAGGAGAATCAGCACGTGGTCAAGATCCCCGACCCTTACGGCCCCGAATCCGGCGTCGTCGTGGCGACCCGGGAAGCGCTGGAGCTGACGGCCTATCTGCTGTCCCTCGATCACACCTATCCCGCGGACACCCTGCCCCGGGCCAAGGCGGCGGACGAGGAAGGAGAAGGCTGATCATGAGTTCCCATGAACCGCAGCGCGCCCAACATCGTGAATATCCCGAACCCAGCGAAGGCGGACGTCCCGTACCGTGGTTCGTGGTGGCCTGGATCGGAGTGCTGATCCTCTGGGGCATCGGCTACTATGCCTGGCACATCGGCTGGCCCCTCACTGGCGGCGACAGCCGTACCGCCGTCGAGCAGGCCGCACCCGGTGCGGCAGTTGATGGCGAGAAACTCTTCACCGCCCAATGTTCCGCTTGCCACCAGCCGACAGGTCAAGGCGTCCCCGGCACCTTCCCGCCGTTAGCTGGCAGCGAATGGATGCAGGGCGACCCCGCCCTGGTTGTCGCCATCGTCCACGATGGCCTGCAGGGTCCCATTACCGTGGCAGGTGAAGAGTACCAGGGCAGCATGCCAGCGTTCGCGGACAAGCTCTCCCCCGACGAGTTGGCCGCGGTGCTCAGCCATGAGCGTCAGGCCTGGGGCAATGAGGGCGAACCCGTCGACTCAGCTCTTGTCAAGAAGCATGAGGAGCGCTTCGCGGAACGCGGCGCATGGACGGTGGATGAACTGCGCAACACCTTCCCTACTCCGGAGTAACCCTACCCGTGCGGCACACTGTCAGCCTCTCTGCCGGCCACGACGACGTCGGTGATACTCCCGAAGTCGAGGAACGAGTGTTCGTGGTGGACGGCCTGCACTGCAGCAGCTGTGCGGCGGCGGTGCAGGCTCAGTTACGCCGCCAGCCTGGCGTCGTCAGCGCCGCCGTCAACTTCGCCGCCGACTCTGCCATAGTGCGCTGGGACGATACTCGTACCCCCTACGCTGAGTTACAGCACGCCGTGTCGAGGCTTGGCTACCGCTTGCGATCTCCCGACGACGCAGACAACGCGGCTGAAAACGTCGACCGGATTCGCAAGCCCCTGCAGTGGCGCTTCGCCGTCGCGGTCTTCTTCGGCATGTGGAGCATGATGCCGGCACTGCTGATCTACCTGGCGCCGTTGGGCGTGGTCGAGCCCGCCGTTACCTGGCCACTGGGCATCGCCAGCGGCATGCTGGCCATACCGGTACTGCTCTACTCGGGGATGCACTTCTATTGCGTCGGGTGGCGAACCCTGCGCGTCGGCGCGGCCAGTCTTGACACCTTGATCAGCGTGGCAGTAATGGCGGCCTGCCTGGTCTCGGTGTGGCACCTGGTCAACGGATCTGCTGAGGTCTACTTTGATGCGGCGGTGATGCTAATCACCTTTCAACTCGTGGCCCGCCTGATCGACAGCGGCGTGAGACGGCGAGCCTCGGACATCATTCGCGGCTACCTGACGTACACCCCCGATCAAGTGCAGGTCTGGCGGGACGATGAATGGCAGGAGGTAGCCGCTAAAGAGGTAACTGCGGGAGAGCACATTCGCCTCGAGGACGGCGAGCCGCTGGCTCTGGACGGATACGTGATTGATGGGAACGGCGATGTGGACATGTCAATCCTCACCGGGGAGCACGTTTCGCGGCGCGTGGCCCGGGGGGAAGCTCTTGAGGCCGGCTGTCGCCTCGTTGTCGGCAAGCTGGAGCTTAGCGTCACCGCCGGCGTCGGCGAGAGGCGCATCGATGGTATCGCCCGATCGGTGCGTGCTCTGCTCAGCCACAAGACCACCATGCAACGCTTCGCCGACCGTCTCGCCCGGCTGCTGCTACCACTGATCATGGTGGCATCGGGCTTCACCATGCTGTTGGGGATGGCGCAGAGTCTGCCGACCGATGAGATTCTGCTCCACGGACTGGCAGTGCTGATAATCGCCTGTCCCTGTGCGCTGAGCCTGGCGATTCCACTGGTGGTGGTACTAGGCCATGCACGTATGGTGGCGCTGGGCATTCTGTTCCGCGACCCAGCTGCCCTGGAAGGCGCCGCTTCGGTCAGCGTGATCGTCTTCGACAAGACCGGCACGCTGACCACCGGCACCCCTCATCTGTCGGCCACGGCGCCAGTCGAGGGCGTGAGGCGCAACGAGCTGCTACAGCTGGCGGCCGATGTTATGCACGGCGTCCCACACCCGATCGCCGAAGGCCTCGCGACTGCCGCCGCACCCTCCTCCCAGGCGAATCAAGGGCAGCGCGACAACCATCCCGGACAAGGGGTGTGCTGGACGCATGGCATTGATCGCATCGTCGCCGGACGCCGGACCTGGCTCATCGAACAAGGCATTGCGGTACCCGTCTGCGACGAGACTGGCATGGAGCTCCATGTGGCAAGAAACGGCCGATACGCCGGCCGACTCCTATTCCGTGAGACGCTCCGACCGGAAGCACTCTCCACGGTGCGTCGGCTGCAGCAATCCGGCTACTCCCTCTACCTGCTCAGTGGGGATACGCCACACGCCTGCCAGGAGGTCGCCGAGACGCTGGGTATTTCCTATGCCCGCGCCCTGGCGAGTCGCTCCCCGGAGGAGAAATCGCGATTTGTTGAAGCACTCGAGCGCCATCATGTCGTCGCCTTCGTCGGCGATGGCCTGAATGATGGGCTGGCGCTGGCCCGTGCCCGCCTCGGCATCGCCGTCGGCCATGCAACCTCGGCGGCCAGCCAGGCCGGTGCCGTCTACCTGCCGGATGGGCTGGCACGCATTCCGCAGACCCTGCAGATGGCCAAGCAGGCACGTCGACTGATGAAACACAATCTGTGTTGGGCCATCGGCTACAACACGATAGCCATCCCGTTGGCCATCGCCGGCTGGGTGGCCCCCGTGGTCGCCGCCCTGGCGATGACCCTCAGCAGCCTATGCGTGCTCGTCAATAGCCTGCGCATTCGAAGCGGAAAACTCTCTGAATCCGTGAGACCCTCATAATAAATCCATAATTATCAATGAATTACCTGCAATCAAATGATATTTTGGGTGAAGCAAGAATTAGGATATATTACTGATTTCAAAAGATTTTCTCGGAAAGACTTACGGATCAGGAACTCGGCAACCGACACACCAGTTGGACTGCATGCTGGAGTGAGACTTCATGCCAGCGCTGACAACGTTTGGTGAGTCATCTACGTTGACAGAAACCGTTTAGCTAAAACTGCTGATCATCAGTTTCATCACAACACTCACTGACAACCACGAGGTCTTGTTCATGACTAATATCTCCATGCCCAAAGCCACTCGCTCCCACGCCGAAAAACGCCACAGACTGGCGCCCTTGCCCGACGATGCCTTTCAACAGTTCAGCGAGGCCGTATTCGCCGATGGCGCACTCGATGGGACCACCAAACAACTGATTGCGGTTGCGGTCGCTCATGTCACTCAGTGCCCCTGGTGCATAGAAGGCCATGTCAAGGCAGCACGCCGAGCAGGCGCGACAGGCGAACAGATCATGGAAGCGATCTGGGTGGCTGCCGAGATGCGGGCCGGCGCCGCTTTTGCTCATTCAATTAAGGCGCTAGAGCAAATCGAATAGTCAGAGCCTAACAGGACTTTACCGCGGTGCCGAGTTACCGGAAACTCGGAAATGAATGAAGTCCCTTAGCGCTACACCAAACTTTCCACTATTCAATTAAGTGGGAGTAATAAATGAAAATCAGAATATTCTCAGATCTTCATCTCGAACACAAACTGGATACACTCAGCATCCCCGCTAATGAAGGGGACACTATAATTCTTGCTGGCGATATCAGCAGAAATACGCGAGGAATAAAATGGGCATCAAAAAACTTCAAAAAAACCAAATCATTTATATTGCAGGGAACCATGAATATTACAGAACCTGCATGCCCGAAATGCGCGCCGATCTAAAAAAACAGGCAACCGATAATAACATCCACCTTTTGGATAATAATTCAGTCGTTCTAGGAGGGGTACGCTTCTTGGGAACAACGCTTTGGACAGACTTCTCTCTCTATTCTGACGACGAAGGATATGATTTCAACGAAACCATTGAACGAAGCATGAAGGTAATGCCAGACTTCCACATCATCGAGACAGAACCTGGCGTAAAGTTGACTCCATTCTCAAGTCAGGAACTACATACAAAGGCGTATCATTGGTTGAAAAATGAGCTGGACAACGAATTTTCTGGCCCCACTGTGGTAATCAGCCATCATGCCCCCTTGCCAGAATGCATTCCACCGCAATACCGAGGAGACCCGGTGTCACCGGCATTTGCGTCAAACCTTCAGCACCTAATGGGAACTATGGACGTGTGGATACATGGCCATGTCCATGAGCCAACGGACATAGAATGCAATGGCACTCGTGTAATCTCAAACCCTTCTGGATACCCAGATGAGTTTGACCCACCTCATTTCCAACCAAATTTTTTTATAGAACTATAGTTTACAATATCATTCGAGTAATTCAGGAAGTGGGGTGGTCGGTTTGCTCCTCCTCCTACAATATGTAGTGGTCGATTCTTCATTCGATGACACCGCGCCGATCGGACTTACAGGCATACCTGGAGGAATTCACTTTCCCGGTTCAACCGCTACCCCTCGGCCAGCCGTGGCCTCGTCTTTCGTCGGCTGCTCGAACAGACCGTTGTCACCGGGCCCGTGACGGAAGCGCAAGTGATCCATGGCTACGGTAGTTGTCAAGGAATCTGTCGTCTCTAAGGTCATTTAGGCCGTCCGTTTTCCGGTTCGGCGACGGTGACTTGGAGCTCCCGCTCCGGGTTCAGGGAGACGCTGCCGATGGGCGCCCAGTTGCGGGTCTTGCCGCTCCAACGGGCGGGGTTGGCCTCGCGCGCTGCTCGGTTGATGGCGTGGCGCTTGGCCAATACCCTGAATCCGTGAACCCGGCACCCAAAACGCTCCTAACCCGCTGACCTGCATGATAATATAGTCGAATCAGCCCTTCACCCGTAGCGTACCATGCCCAACATCCAGTTCCGCGCCAGTGGTCGTACCCTCACCAGCCATGCCGGCCTCTCGATCATCGGCCAGTGCGTCGAGATGGCCGGTATCGACAGCCTCGACGCTCGCTTCCCCACCTCGCAAGGAGTGCCTGGCTGTCGCAAATGGCGGTGAAAGGGTGGTGAAACAGGCCGTCAACAGGGGGCAAGGAGGCCGATATCGCCCTGGTCAGTCATCACCAGGACCGAGAAAGGGGATGCCGGTGATCAAAAATTGCTCGGGAGGCGAGATAGGGAAGACTTGGGCTTCGGGATCACGGATTCAGGGAATAACTCCAACTTGACGATGCCGGCCGCCGTATCGTGTACATGGGTCCAGTCCAACCTATCGGTAGCCTTGGCAAACTTGATTAATAGTCGTTTTAATAATACATGCTGAAAGTCATTACTCTGGGCTTTTCAAACTGACTCAGAGTGAGACTTACTTCAGTCCCAGCCGCCTGGCCAGCTTGTGCAGGTTGCTGGGGTCCAGCTCCAGGCGTCGAGCCGCCGCCGCCCAGCGGCCGTCGCAGGCGGCCAGAGCCTCGCGGATCGCCTGCCGCTGGGCCCGCTCCACACGCTCGCGCAGGCTGGATACGCCGATCTGGCTGGCGCTTTCTGATGTTTCCAGCACGCTGGCGGCTCCCCCCTCGGGAACAGGCAGGTCGAGCCAGGCCGGTTCCAGGGTGATGATCTCGTCGCGCCGCGCGCCGCGGCTCAGGGCCTTGATCGCCGCACGGCTGATCACATGCTCCAGCTCGCGCACGTTGCCCGGCCAGGCATAGGCCAGCAGCATCTCCTCGGCATCCGGCGAGAGGCGCAGACTGCGCACCCCGAGTCGGGTGCGGTTGATCTCCAGGAAGTGGCCGGCCAGCACCAGCACGTCGCTGCCCCGCTCGCGCAGCGGCGGTATCGCCACCGGATAGACCGACAGGCGGTGGTAGAGGTCGGCGCGAAAGCTGCCCTCGCGCACCGCCTCGGCCAGCTGTCGGTTGGTGGCGGCGATGATGCGCACGTCGACGCGCCGCGGAAGATCCTCGCCCAGGCGCTGTACCTCGCCCTCCTGCAGGGCGCGCAGCAGCTTGGCCTGGACCGGCAGCGACAGCTCACCCACCTCATCGAGCAGCAGGGTGCCGCCGTCGGCGGCCTCGAAGCGCCCGGCCCGCTCGGCGGTGGCGCCGGAGAAGGCCCCCTTCACATGGCCGAACAGCTCGCTCTCGGCCAACGACTCGGGCAGGGCAGCGCAGTTGACCTGCACCAGCGGCGCAGCGTGGCGAGCAGAGCGACGGTGGAGGCGGCGGGCGAAGAGCTCCTTGCCCACCCCGGTCTCGCCGCTGAGCAGCACCGGCAGGTCTACCCCCGCCACCACATCGAGCTCGCGCAGCAGCCGCTGCAGTTCCGCGCTGTGACCGAGGATATCGCGCACCTCGGGCGCCGCCAGCGGCAGGCCGCTCTCCTGCTGGGCCATGCGCAGGGCGCGCAGGTCGCGCTCAAGGCGGCTGACCCGAACTGACGCCTCGACCAGCAGCGCATAGCGCTCCAGGGCAGCCCGGTCTTCGGCATCGAAGGTCCCCGCCTCCAGGGCATCCAGGGTGAGCGCCCCCCAGGGCTCGCCCTCCACATGCAGGCTGATGCCCATGCAGTCGTGGACATGCAGCGGCTGACCGGGCTGCTGCTCCACCAGGCCATCATAGGGGTCGGGCAGGCTGGCATCGGGCGGAAACAGGGTAGTGCGCCGACTGGCGAGAATGGTGGCGAGGCGTGGATGCTGGGCCACCTCGAAGCGCCGTCCCAGCGCTTCACGGACCAGGCCGTCCACGGCCAGCGGCACCAGGGTGCCCTCCTCCAGACGCAGCAGGCAGACGGCGCCGCAGCGAAAGCCCTCGCGCAGGGTCCGCACCAGGCGCTGCAGGCGCACCGCGCTGGGCAGGTCGGCGACCAGGTCCGCCAACAGGGTCTCGTCAAGCATGGTGATATTAACCTTGAAGGGTTCTATCTACCCTAATCGAGCCGGGTACTTTTCACCACTCTGGTCTCGGCGCCCTATAAAACAGGCCGTTGAAAACTGGCACGCCGCTTGCTTCATGTAGGCCGTCACCTACCTGACCAAGGAGCTCCTGCCATGAGCCTGATCGAACAGCCCGTCGGCCGCACCGCCCTGACCCTGCCCGGCGCCACCCGGGTGTTCCGCGACCACAATATCGACTTCTGCTGCGGCGGCCGCATCAGCCTGCGCGAGGCCGCCGAGCGCATCGGCCTGGCGCCAGAGACGCTGGTGAACGCGCTCGAGGCGCTGCCGGCCGGTGAAAGCGACCAGCGCGACTGGCCGTCGGCCAGCAACGACGAGCTGATCGACCATATCCTGACCCGCTACCACGACGTCCATCGCCAGCAGCTGCCCGAACTGGTGCGCATGGCGCGTCGCGTCGAGCAGGTCCACGGCGAGCGTGACACCTGCCCCAACGGACTGGCCGACCTGCTCACCGCGCTCTATCAGGAGATGGAGAGCCACATGCAGAAGGAGGAGCAGATCCTCTTCCCGATGCTTCGCCGGGGCATGGGCGCCCAGGCCCAGGGGCCCATCGCGGTGATGCGCCACGAGCACGACGACCACGGCGAACACCTCGAGCAGCTGGCGGCGCTGACCGACGACATCACCCCGCCCAAGGGCGCCTGCACCACCTGGCGTGCGCTCTACACCGGACTGCGTGAGTTTCGTGACGACCTGATGCAGCACATCCACCTGGAGAACAACCTGCTCTTCGAACGCGCCGGCTGAACCCGGGCGGCGCCCAGCCGCGACGCACCGCCGGGTGGCGGTGCGTCAAGGAGGCCACCATGAAAGCCATCGTTCTCGAACGCCTGCATGCCGACCACCATCGCTACGAGGCACTGCTGTGCATCCTCGACCGCCAGCTGCATATCGCCGCTTGCGAAGAGGTCCCCGACTATCGACTGCTGGCCAATCTATGCCACTACCTGACCCACCAGCCCGAAGAGTGGCACCACCCGGTGGAGGACGCCCTCTTCGCCCGCCTGGCCGGCTGCCATGCACAAAGCGCCGAGCTGCTGGCGGTGCTCAGTGAGGAGCACCGGCGGATCACCCGCGATGGAAACGAGCTCGAGGCGACCTTCCGCCGCCAGGCGGATGACATGCCGGAGGATGAGCTCGACCCCGGCCGGCTCAACCTGGCTCGCGCCTTCAGCGAGCTCTATCACCATCACCTGTACAGCGAGAACCGCCACGTCTATCCGCTCATCGAGCGCTGTGTCCCGGCCGCCGAGCTGGATGAGATGTCGCCCCGTATCCCGCTTTTGATCCCCGCCGAAGGCAGCCCAGCTTTCCAGAGGCTCTACCGGCAGATCGCCGATCACCACACCGGGCTGCGTCTGGGCCACAGTGAGCAGGCCGACTTCTGCCCGCTCTGCGACGCCACGCCGGCGCCCGCCTCTTGACCCGACATGCAACAGGAGCCCCGGCATCGCCCCCATGGACATCCGCCCCTGGGGGCTCTTTGCACTGGGCTAGTCGAAACGGATTCCCCGATCGTAATGGAAGGTCATGAAGACGATGCCCGGCGTCATCACCAGCCGCCAGGCCAGCTCGACGTCGTCATCGAACTGCTCGTCGAAGTCGCGCACCGTGTCGACCAGGGTCTCGAGCCAGAGGTCATAGAGCGCAGGGGGGATATCGAGATGGGCACGATCGTGGCTGACCGCCACCTGCTGCAGGTAGTAGTCGGCATGACTCGACGCGTAGAACGCCAGCAAGTGATAGAAGGCCTTCTTTAGCATGGCCCGCTGGCGCGCCATGTCGGTATGACGAAACTTCTCCTTCACCTCCGGAGAGGCGGCGACAAAGCGCTCATAGAAGGCCGCGAAGAACGCCTGCCCTTCGACTTCCCGGCTCAGGACCCGCACGTAGCTCTCATCGAACAGGCGTTCAATGTCCATGACTCTCCCCGCCTGGTGAGCATGCCTGACTCAAGACTAGGCCAGACGCCTGTGCAAGGCTTCGTCGGGTCTCTCCTTCATCATCCCGGTATGATCTGCATCACGCCCACGTGAATACTCTCTCGCCATGACGCCAGTCAAGGGTCTAACAGGGATAGTCGACTAACATGGTCGGGTTTTCATCGAGAGGAGTCTCGCCATGGAGCTCGTCTGCCCCGCCGGCAACCTGCCCGCCCTGAAGCGCGCCGTGGACGAGGGCGCCGATGCCGTCTACTTCGGCTTCCAGAACACCACCAACGCTCGCCAGTTCGCAGGCCTCAACTTCACCGACAAGCGCGCCCGGGAGGGCATCGACTACGCCCACGCTCGCGGCAAGCGGGTGTTCTGCGCCATCAACACCTACCCGCAGCCGGATGGCTGGGCGATGTGGACCCGCGCCGTGGACCAGGCCGCCGAGCTGGGCGTCGATGCGCTGATCATGGCCGACATGGGGCTGCTCGACTACGCCGCCCGCCGCCACCCGAACCTTGCCCGCCACCTCTCGGTGCAGGGCTCGGCCACCAGCCATGAGGCGCTGCGCTTCTACCACGAGCAGTTCGGCATCCGGCGCGCGGTGCTGCCCCGCGTGCTCTCCATCACCCAGGTGCGCGACCTGGCCAAGCAGTCGCCGGTGGAACTGGAGGTATTCGCCTTCGGCAGCCTGTGCATCATGGCCGAGGGGCGCTGCTATCTCTCATCGTATCTCACCGGCGAATCGCCCAACACCCGCGGGGTCTGCTCCCCGGCGGCCCATGTGCGCTGGGAGGAGACCCGGGAAGGGCTGGAATCGCGCCTCAACGGCGTGCTGATCGACCGCTACGGGGAGGGCGAGAATGCCGGCTACCCCACCCTGTGCAAAGGGCGCTTCGAGGTGGGAGGCGAGACCTACCATGCCATCGAGGAGCCCACCAGCCTCAACACCCTGGAACTGCTCCCGGAGCTCCAGGAGCTCGGCATCGCGGCGGTGAAGATCGAGGGCCGCCAGCGCAGCCCGGCCTATGTATCAAAGGTCGCCGGCATCTGGCGCCAGGCACTGGATCGTGTCGATCGAGCCCCCAAGCACTTCCACGTCGAGCCCGCCTGGATGACCGGCCTCGGCGAGGTCTCCGAAGGCAGCACCACCACCCTGGGCGCCTACGAGCGCCGCTGGAAATAGGAGAGAGCCCATGTCCGCTACCCCCACCCTCCAGCTGTCGCTCGGCCCGGTGCTCTTCTACTGGACCCGCAAGCACTACGCCGACTTCTATCGCGAGGCCGCCGACTGGCCGGTGGAGATCGTCACCCTGGGCGAGACGGTCTGCTCCCGGCGTCGCGACATGAAGCTCGATGACTGGTTGGGGCTAGGCCGCGAGCTGGCCCAGAGCGGCAAGCAGGTCGTGCTGGCCAGCCAGACCCTGATCGAGTCCGAGGCCGACCTTCGCGACCTGCGCAAGCTGTGCGACAACGGCGAGTTCCTGGTCGAGGCCAACGACCAGAGTGCGGTGCAGCGCCTCTCGGCGGCAGGCCTGCCCTTCGTCGCCGGCGCGGCGCTGAACCTCTACAACCCCGCGACCCTGGCGGTGCTGGCCCGCGCCGGCATGCAGGGCTGGCAGGCCCCGGTGGAGATGTCGCGGAGTGACCTCGCGCGGCTGCTGGCCGACTGCCGCGAGCAGGGCCTCGAGGCGCCCTGCGAGGTGTTCGCCTACGGCCATCTACCGCTGGCCTGGTCGTCGCGCTGTTTCACCGCGCGGCGCTACCAGACGCCCAAGGACCGCTGCCAGTTCGTCTGCCAGAAGCACCCTGAGGGCCTGGCGCTGCGCTCCCAGGAGTCGAGGGAGGTATTCACCCTCAACGGAATCCAGACCCTCTCCGGCGCCTGCCAGGACCTGCGCCACGAGGTGGGCGACATGGCCGAGATGGGCGTGGCGAGCGCGCGGCTGAGTCCGCGCGCCGAGGGCATGGGCGAGGTGGTCGCGGCCTTCGATGCGGCCCGGCGCGGTGCGCTTCCCGCCCCCGACCCGCTGACGCTGGTAGACGCTGAGGTCTGCGACGGCTACTGGTATGGCCGACCCGGGATGGACAACACCCGTGGGGGGGCCACGCCATGATCGAGGCGGGCCGGCGTCGGCCCGGCACCGGCGACATCCACCTGCCGGTGGCGAGCCTGACCGCATCGAGCACGGTGGACTTCCCTGGCCGGCGCGCCGCCGTGATCCATCTCCAGGGCTGCCCCCTGCAGTGCGGCTACTGCGAGGTGAGCGAGATGGCCAGTCCCCGTCGTGGCGAGCCCGGCGAGTGGGAGGCGATGCGCGCCTTCCTGGAGGCCCGGCCCGACGAGCTCGACGCCGTGGTGTTCAGCGGCGGCGAACCCACCCTGCATGCCGACCTCCCCCACGCCCTCGCGCAGGTGCGCGAGATGGGGCTGGCCGTGGGGCTACACACCGCCGGCCCCTACCCGGAGCGCCTGGCCACCCTGCTGCCGCGGCTCGACTGGGTGGCCCTGGACGTCAAGGGGCGCGGGCGGGACTTCGACCGGGTCTGCGGTCGCCGCGGCATCTGGCAGCAGCATGCCCGCAGCCTCTCGCTGCTGCTGGAGGGCGACACCCCCTTCGAGTGTCGCACCACGGTACACTGGCGGGACTTCGCCCTGGAGGACCTGGAGCGCCTGGCCATGACGCTGGCCGACTGCGGCGTGCGTCGCTATGCCCTGCAGGTGGCCCGCGTGGAGCGCTGCCGCGACCCCGACTACTGCCTGCCGGTGGCCAGCGCCCCGCCCCGGGAGGCGCTTGAGACACTGGTCAAACGGCTCAGGCGCCACTTCGAGCGCGTCGAACTGCGTGGCTGAGCCGGCAGACCAAGGATAGGCCTCAACCATGTATCTGACGCTGGCCGATATTCTGCTTGTCACCAGCATCCTGCAATCGCTGGCCCTGGCCGCCTTCCTGCTGCTGCCAGAGACCTTCCGCCTGGTCAGCAACCGCCTGCTGGCAGCCAGCGTTCTCACCTTTGCAGCGGGCCTCGGCGAGGTCTTCCTCTATTCCACTGGGTTAGCCCTTGAGCATCCAAACCTGGCCTATGTGGGCACCCTGATCGGCCTGCTCCAGGCGAGCCTGCTCTATCTCTATGCGAAGTCGTTGATGTATCGCGACTTCCGGCTCGTTCCAGGACATGCCATCCATAGCCTACTGTTCTGGGTGGTCTCAGCCATCTTCGTGGTGGAGTACTACCTGCAGCCCGACGAGGTGAAGCGTCAGATCCTGATGAGCCGCGACCATCCGGGCGTGCTCACTTCTCCCCTGTTGGCCGCGGCCATTCATCTGGTCGTTCTCGGCTACCTCTGTGCCACTATCCGTCAACTCAGCTGCTTCGGCACCACGATACGACAGCTCTTCTCCAATACTGAGAACAAGCAGCTGGCCTGGCTGCGCACGCTGCTGATCGGTTACGCCTGTGTCTGGACCGTCAGCCTGCTCTATTGTCTCTCCGCCCATGTCTTCAAGAGCAGCGCCAGCGCGCAATGGGTTTCTGCCATTGGTGCGGTGACCGGCTTTCTGTTCATCAACTACCTGATCATTCACGCCCTGCGCCAGCCCATCATCTTCTCGGGGCTGAGCGCCGAGGAAATGCGACTGGCCCAGAGTGATGACGACCCGGCAGAGACCATCGATGGCATCGCAAGCGCACTGCTCCACCGCCTCGAGGCCCATATGCTAGAGGCCAGGCCCTACCTGGATGCCAACCTTTCCGTGGAACAGCTGGCACGTCAGCTCGGTGTGCCTGCACGCGAACTGTCACGCACCATCAATCAGGGGCTTGAGAAGAATTTCTTCGAGTTCATCAGCGACTACCGTATCGCCGAGGCTCGCCGGCGACTGCAGGCGGCTGATGCCGGCACCACCATTCTGCAGGTGATGTACGACTCGGGCTTCAACTCCAAGTCGGTGTTCAACACGGCCTTCAAGAAAGCCACCGGCATGACCCCTAGCGCCTATCGCGCCCGCTCATAGCCGGTCGCCACGTTTATCACCCTGCCCTTCGGTGTTCGACTTTCCGAACCCCGAATAAAGAACCATCAGGACACTGATTTAAAAGGATTTCCAATGAAGTTCGACCTCAGGCTTTCGAACGACCCCGACGTCTCGACTCCCTAGCATGGAGGCACAGTCGATCAGCAACTCGACTGGCCCATCCATGACTTTGGAGCAAGACACCATGACACTGCCACTTCGTAAGCACCTTCTAGCCATCGCTACCACTTCCGCCCTGGCCCTATCAATGGCGACGCCGGCGCTCGCCCACTGCGATGCCATGGACGGTCCGGTGATCACTGAAGCGCAAAAGGCGCTCGACTCGGGCGATATCAGCCCTCTGCTCAAGTGGGTACCGGCCAAGGATGAAACCGCACTAGCAGAGAGCTTCGACAAGACACTGGCGGTCAGGAAGCTCAGCGACGACGCCCAGGAACTGGCCGACCAGCAGTTCTTTGCCACGCTGGTGGAGATTCACCGTGCCTATGAGGGTGCCCCCTTCACCGGCATCAAGCCGGCCGGCGAGATCGATCCGGCCATCCAGGCTGCGGACCGCGCACTGGAGGAGGGTGAGATCGACCCTTTCCTGGCACAGGTGGTCGAGCAGTTCGAGCAGCAGGCCCGTTCGCGCTTCGAGGCTACCCTGGAGGCCAAACAACAAGCGAGCGACAGCCCGGACAAGGGCCGAGAGTTCGTCGAACATTACGTGGACTACGTGCACTACCTTGAGGAGGTGCACAACGTGGTGGCAGGTAATGCCAGTGTCCACTGAGCATCGAGCAACAACTCATTGAGCGGCAACGCCCCGGGCCACTCTCGTGACCCGGGGTGATGCGTCCTAACGGCTGACGGTCAGCGGTGCATTCAGCGCTTGGCCTCACCATGCTTATCCACACTTGAACCAGCCGTGATCAGAGATCATGCAGGGTGACACCGAGCCCCCGCGACCACTCCCGCAGCTTGTCGCGGTGCTCCGTGACAGCGCTCTGCGGTAGCCGGGGCATGGGCTCAGGGGAATACGACGTGGTCTTTACGACAGGCGTTGGCGCATCAGCCAAGGGCAGCGTGACGCCCAATCCTTTGGACCACTCCTGCAGCTTGTCGTGATGCTCCATGAAGGCGACCTGCGGTATTCGGGGCGTGGTCTCCGAGGACGCCGGCTTTGCTGCTACCGCGGGGACGGCAACGCCAGCCAGGAATATCGCACTGATAACGAGGCTAATGATATGAAGACGGTTCATGATATTATCCTCCTTCCTCATCGATCGAGGAAGTTTGACTGCCGAGCGGAGGGTTCCACCCGGCTCATCAACAGTCTGGCGAGGCAGGCTTACACGGCGCTGAAAGAACCCAAAAATCGAGGCATTTTTTTCGACTCGCGCCATGCGCAATATCTACCGGATGGAATCGCGACCGCTTATCAAGCTATACGCTTGCAAACATACAGGGCACTGCCAGCGCGCCGAGCGCTCCTTGAGCCAGGATGCGACCATAGCAGGTCCATACTGCCACCCTTGAGAAAGACATCGCGGATGATGACTAGGTGTCGGGTCCTTTGCTGGTTTCCATCAGTATACCTTTGACACTTGCCAAGGCTCACGGCGGTAACCGCAGACTCGCCTCGAAACCATCCTTTCGTCCTGACGCAGGGGCGAGGAGCGTCAAGGTGACACCAGCTCCCTCGGCGATCGCCTGGGCGATAGCGAGACCCAAGCCGGAGCCACCGGCCCGGGTATTGCCCCGGGAGAAGCGATCCGTCAGCCGAGCGAGAACCTCTGCCGGAATCACCGGCCCCGCGTTGACCACCCGCAACACGCCTTCGCTCGACAGGGCGACCTCGACGGGCTGATCGTCCTGCCCATGCTTCAGGGCATTTTCGATCAGGTTACGCAGTAGAATCGCCAGGGCATCTGGATCGATCGATGACAAGATTCGCGCTTCCTTGGGCAGCGAAAGTTCGAGGCGTACCGCGGGAATACGGCGAAAGTCGTCGACGACGTGAGCGATGATTGGCCTGACGTCTTGGGGTGTTTCGGCCAGGAGGCCACTGCTCTCCGCCTTGGCCAGCTGCATCAGCTTCTCTGATAGCCGCGAAAGCTCGTGCAGCGATGCCTCGATGCGGGCCGCCCTGTCCTGCAGCCGCCCCGGCGGCGCTTCGTGGCGCAGACGCTGCACCTGAGCCAGGGTCGCCGCCAGGGGTGTGCGCAGCTCATGGGCGCTGTTGGCCGTGAAGCTGCGTTCAGACTCCAGCGCGCGGCGCAATCGCTCCAGCAGATGGTTCACCGCCTCGGCGATGGGCACGAGTTCCGCCGGCAGGCGCCTGTCCTCCACCCGCGACAGATCCCCTGCCCCACGAGCCTCGAGCGCATGCCGATACGCTCTCACTCCACTCAAGCTATGACGCACGAACCACCAGATGCCAATAAGGCTCAGGGGTATCAGACCCATCAACGGCAAGAGCAGCATCATGATCGCTTGCCATTTTGCCTGGCGTCGAGAGGCAAGCGGCTCGGCGACCTCGATGAAAAGGGTATCACTGACCGCGGTGGTACCGTAGAGCCGATGCGTCGCCGTACTGCGCAGCCCCGCCTGAGGCGTCTCCGGAAAAGTGGACAGCTCGATATCATGCGAGGCGAGCAACGGCGTGCCATCCATTCTCCGAACCAGGTAGGTGATGTACTCCTCGTGAGGGCGCAGGGCGGCCACCTGCTGGAGCAGGCCGGCATCTTCACGGTTATAGATCTCGACGACGGCCAGGGACAGGATGCGTTGCGCGGTCTCCTCCAGGGAACTATCAAGGGTCCTGTCGATGGTATGTTCGACGATCAGCGCCGTGACCGTGGTGGCGATCAGCCAGAGTAGCGTCACCCCCAGGGTCAAGCCGAGGCCGAGGCGACGCTGCAGGCTAACCGGCCTGCTCATCTCTGCCCCAGCCGATAGCCCATGCCACGCACGGTCTCGATGCTGGCATGTCCCAGCTTCTTGCGCATGCGGCTGATATGCACCTCTACGGTGTTGCTTTCAATCTCCGCGCCGAAAGCATACAGATGATCCTCGAGTTGAGCCCGGGACAACAGCGCTCCGGGATGTTGCACGAGTGCCTCGAGCAGCGCCCATTCCCGGGCCGTCAACTCGACGCTCTGCCCCGCCCGGCGCAGCGAGTGATCAACCAGATCGATCTCCAGATCACCCACACGGATCAGCGGATTGGGATTGCCACTGTAACGCCGTGCCACAGCGGCGATACGCGCCGAGAGCTCCGCCAGGTCGAAGGGCTTGACCAGGTAGTCGTCCGCGCCGGCATTCAGCCCTTCGATACGGTCGGATATCTGATCGCGCGCGGTCAAGATAATCACCGGTGTGGTATCGCCTGCCTTGCGTCGGCGCCTTAGAAATTCGAGCCCCCGGCCGTCGGGCAGCATCAGATCGAGCAGAATCAGGTCGTAGGTGGTCGTCGCGACGCTCGCTTCAGCATGCTTGAGGCACTGCATCCAGTCCACCGCATGGCCATCCTCGGTGACCTGATCATGCACCGCCTCGCCCAGGGAGGGAGCATCCTCAATCAGCAATATGCGCATATCCCATTTTCTCCTGGCGCCACAGACATCCTGAGCCTAACGGATCTGCCTGACGGCAACCTGAACGGGACCGAACCGCCTCCTATGTCGAACCAGTCGTGTCCACTTCAGTTTCCTGTCAGGTGATCCGGCTACAGTGACAACGTACACATCAGCTGGAGAAACCCATGAAAACGCCACTGCTTGTCACTACCACGCTGGCCGCCACCCTGGCGAGCACAATGACCTTCGCCGATGACGATTGTCGTGATCCGGTCTCCGACTGGCAGCCTCGTGAAGTCCTGCGCCAGAAGCTCGAGGCCGAAGGCTGGGAGGTACGTCGTATCAAGATCGATGACGGCTGCTACGAGGTAAAGGGCCTCGATCAGGATGGCAACAAGGTCGAGGCGGAGTATGCCCCGGCATCGCTGCGCTTGCGCGAGCTGGAAATCGAATCCGAAGACGACGAAGACGACGATGACGATGACGATGATGATGACGACGGAGAGAATACCCGTCAGCGCTCTGATACCCGTTCCGCTCCCAACAGCAGCATCATCAGTGGCCGCCCATCCGTTCGCATCCAGTGAATTCGTCACTCCACAGCGGCGCTTAATCGCCTTGCACGTTTCCGCGGGGCGCCTCAGCACCCTATCCAACATCAGTCCGAACAGCGAATGTTGCCTCTCGCTTCAGGCGGCTGTCAGCGACCGACGCTAGGTTGCTCGTATCGACATGTCACGGAGAACAGACGATGAAAAGACTCAACCTTGCTCTGGCCCTCGGCCTTGCCGCCGCCATTACGTTGCCGGCCCTAGCCCAGGCACGCGAAGTGACCTTCACGACCGAGCTGAAAGACTACGGCGGCGATGGCGCCTATATGGCGCTCTATCTCACCGATGCTAACGGCCAATACGCAGGAACGCTCTGGATCGCCGGCGAGAAGTCGAAATACTACAAGCACCTGCGTGGCTGGGCGCGAGGCAGCGGCCAGCGCAGGAGTGAATATGACGGACTGAGCGGTGCCAGCGTCGGCAGCGGACGCTCCCTGACCATCACCCTGGATCTTGCCGATGAGCTGTTCGACGCGGGGTATGAGGTGCGAGTGGACACCGCCGTCGAGGACCGGCGTGACAATCGTTACGACGTCGTCGCCCCGCTGACCACCGAGGGCGCAGGCAAGCCGGTCTCGGGCCGCGGCTACGTGCAGTCGTTCCGCTACACCTTCTGATTGATCGAGGAGCACAGCTACCATGCTACGCCAGTTTCATTCGCTGCCCGGCCTGATCGCGGCGCTGTTCGTCATCGTTCTCTCGGTGACCGGGGCGATCCTGTCGCTCAACCCGGCGCTCGAGCGGGCGGGGTCCGTAGTTCCCGCCACCGGGCAGATCAGCGTCGCCGAATTGGCAGGCAAGGTGGCGGAGCATTACCCGGGGGTCGATCAGATCGAGCGCACGCCCTCGGGCACCCTGATCGTCTATTACACCCGAGACGGCCAGATGGGGGCCGATCGGGTGGATCCGCGCACCGGGCAATCCATCGCCGCCTATGAACCGTCATCATTCTCGGCCTGGGTGAAGAACCTGCACCGCTCACTGCTGCTCGATATGCCCGGTCGCGCGGTGGCAGGCATCATGGCGCTGGCGATGGTGGTGCTGGCGATCTCCGGTGCGCTGCTGCTGGCCGCTCGCCTGGGTGGATGGCGCCAGCTGCTGCGTCCGGTGCGCGGCACCCTGAGCCAGCGACTGCACATCGAGCTCGGTAGAGCAGCGATGCTCGGCCTGCTTCTGTCGGGGCTGACCGCATCCTACCTCTCCGCCACCACCTTCGGCCTGGCTCCGGAGGGCGTGGCGGCCGAGCCCGAATTCCCGATGGAGGTGAGCGGGGGTCCCCCCGCCGCCGTCGACACCCTTTCGGCCTTGAAGGCAACCGACCTCAACGACCTGCGGGAGTTGGTCTACCCCTATCCGAACGATCCCACGGACATGTACTCACTGAGTACCGATCAAGGCGCCGGTTATATCGACCAGGCCAGCGGCGAGTGGCTCTCCTACCAACCCCATGATGCGACCCACAGGCTCTATGAGTTCATCTATATGCTTCACACCGGCGAAGGTCTCTGGTGGCTTGGCGTCATCCTCGGCCTGGCCTCCCTGACGGTGCCGGTGATGGCCGTGACAGGTCCGATAATCTGGTGGAAGCGCCAGCAGTCGAAACCCAAGCTCGCCGCCAACAGCGGGCCAAACGCCGCGGACAGCATCATCCTCGTCGGCAGCGAAGGCAACACGACCTGGGGCTTCGCCAGGACGCTGCACGACAGCCTGGCGCGGAAGGGCCACCGCGTGCATACCGCTCCCATGAACCAGCTGGCCTCCGGCTATCGCGGCGCGAAACGGCTGTTCATCCTCACTGCGACCTACGGGGATGGCGATGCGCCGGCCTCGGCCAGCCGGTTCCTGGCACGGCTCGAGAAGATGTCCAACACGCCCGACCTCCCGGTTGCCGTGCTGGGCTTCGGTGACCGGCAATTCCCCCGGTTCTGTGGGTTCGCGAAAGAGGTCGAGGCGGCGCTCGCCGCCAAGGGTTGGCCACAGCTGCTGCCGCTCGACACCATCAACCAGCAATCACCGCAGGCGTTCACCCGCTGGGGAGACGCGGTGAGCAAGGCGATCAGTACCGAGCTGACACTGATCCACACCCCCACTCGTCCCCACACCACCACCCTGAAACTCGGCGAGCGGGTGGATTACGGCGCCGACGTGCAGGCTCCCACTGCCGTGTTGCGCTTCATGGCGCCCGAGAACGGTAGCCAGCCCAGCCTGCTGAACCGTTTGCTGGGGCGAACCGGCCTGCCGCCTTTCGAGGCCGGCGACCTGGTCGGCATCCTGCCGCCGGACAGCCACGTGCCGCGCTTCTATTCGCTGGCTTCCGCCTCGAAGGATGGCACCCTGGAGATCTGCGTGCGTCATCATCCTGGTGGCCTGTGTTCGAGCTTCCTCCATGCGCTGCCGGTAGGCGGTACGATCGAGGCCTTCATCCAGCCCAACCCGGACTTTCGCCCTGCCGCCGGCAAGGCGCCGGTGGTGCTGATCGGCGCGGGCACCGGGATCGGGCCGTTGGTCGGCTTCATCCGTCACAACAGGTCGCGTCACCCCATGCACCTCTATTGGGGCGGCCGTAGTCCACAGTCCGACTTCCTCTATGAACCTGAACTGAACACCTATATGGAGGACAGGCGGCTGACAGAGCTGAATGCCGTCTTCTCCCGCGTCAGCGATAGCGCCTATGTTCAGGACAAGATCTCCGTGGATGCGGCGCAACTACGCCGATTGATCGAGAAGGGCGCACAGATCCTGGTCTGCGGCGGCCGGGATATGGCAGCAAGCGTCATGGCGGCGATGGACGAGGTCATTGCACCGCTTGGCATGGACGTCGCAACGCTCAAGGCCCAGGGGCGCTATCGTGAGGACGTCTATTGACCCCATGCCCCTGAGCCACCATGGCGGCTTGCCCCAACGCAGACGCCCCAGGACGCGCAAGCGACCCGGGGCATCTCCATGGCCATAAGGGCGGGGTCAGCTCGGCCGGCCCGACTTATCCACAGCGCCTTGCTCGAGCTCTCTTATCCACACTTGGACCAGCCGCAGCCGGCGTAACAGGTGGGGCAGCCATCCATCATGATCAGCTCACCGTTGCACTCGGGGCAGTGGCCCACCACGGTGGGGCCGTCACCCTTGGCATGATCGGCATGCTGGGCCTTACGCTCGGCCTGCTCGATCTCCTCGGGAGTAGGCGGCTGCCAGGGATGGCCGCTGGCCAGACGCTGGGCATAGCGGCTGACCAGCTTCTCCACCGGCACCTGGTTGCCATCCTGGTCGAGGAAGCCACGGCGGTAAAGGATCTGCTGGATCGACCAGGCGATGGCCGCGACCTCGGAGTCATGGAACATCGGCTTGCCCCAGCGGTTCATACCGCAGCGCACCAGGCCCTTGTCCCAGGCCACCTTGCGCAGGTCGGCCACCGCCTGGGTGACGTAACCGCCCCGAGCGGCAAGCGAGAGGCTGCGCATGGTAGCGGTGATCCACTGGTGCTCGCTGGAGAGCTGGCCGGAGGGGAAGAAGAACTCCACCGGACGCTCGATCACCACCCGCTTGCCGCCCAGCACGCCCTCCACCGGCATGAACGACACCAGCAGGTAGACCTTCTTGCGCCCCTCGGCGCCGACGTAGGATATCTTCTCCGACACGGCCTCCAGGGTGCCTTCAGGGCGCGAGGGAATGCGCACCGTGAGCGGGTTCTCCTCGGCCAGGGGCGGCTCTTCCACCGCCTTCTTGACGCTGTAGGACACGATCTTGGAATTGATCTCGACGGCCATCAGGCGGCTCCTCCGGAAAGTTGTTGATTGGCACTGGGCATCCATCGCTCGGGGCTGATCCGGCAAGTGCCATTATTACCACTTGCCATAGGTGCCTTCCTTGAGCCCGTCATAGAGGTTCGCCGCGTTGTGCTCCTCGCCGTCGTAGATGACCTTCTCGTCGCCGGCCAGCTCCACGGTCTCGCCGTTCTCCAGCTCGAAGACGTAGGTGGTGTTCTTGAGGTCGTCCTCGCGTACCAGCACGCCCTGGAAGGCTTCCGGGTTGAAGCGGAAGGTGGTGCAGCCCTTGAGCTTGCTGGTGTAGGCGTCGAGGTAGAGGTCCTTGAACTCATCAAAGGCGAACTCGGTGGGCACGTTCACCGTCTTGGAGATGGCCGAGTCGACCCACCCCTGGGCCGCCGCCTGCACCGCCACGTGCTGCTTGGGGCTCACCGCGTCGGCGGTGATGAAGTAGTCGGGCAGGTCGCTCTCCACGGCGTCGGCGGCGATGAAGTGGCGATAGGCCGCCAGCTCGAAGGAGACCACCTCGACCTGCTCCTTGGTCTTCTTGCCCGACTGGATGACGTTGCGGAAATAGCGGTGCGAGAAGGACGGCTCGATGCCGTTGGAGGCATTGTTGCCCAGCGACAGCGAGATGGTACCGGTGGGAGCGATCGAGCTGTGGTGGGTGAAGCGCGCGCCGTGCTCGGCGAGCTGAGACACCAGCTCCGGTTCTACCTCGGCGACCTTCTGCATGTAGCGGCTGTAGCGAGCGTGCAGGATGCGGCCGGGCACCTTGTCACCCACCTCGTAGCCGTCCTGCTTGAGCTCGGGGCGCTCGCGCATCATCCGCGGGGTGATCGCGTAGTCCTCGGCCAGTGCCGGCGCCACGCCCTTCTCGCGGGCAAGCTCCAGCGCCTGCTTCCAGCCCTCCAAGGCCAGGTTGCGGCTCACCTCTTCGGTAAAGGCCAGTGACTCCGGCGAGCCGTAGGGAATCTTGAGCATCGTCAGGGTCGAGCCCAGGCCCAAAAAGCCCATGCCGTGGCGGCGCTTGGCCTCGATCTCGCGGCGCTGGCCGGGCAGCGGCAGGCTGCTGATCTCCACCACGTTGTCGAGCATGCGGGTGAAGATCGCCACCACCTGACGGTAGCGCTCCCAGTCGAAGCGCGGCTTCTTGCCAAAGGGGTCGATGACGAAGCGGGTCAGGTTCACCGAGCCGAGCAAGCAGGCGCCCTCGGGCGGCAATGGTTGCTCACCACAATTATGAGCATGAAAAGCGTTAGCATCAAAAGTATTGATGCCGGGTACCTGAACATCATAAACCTCTTCGACACCCGCATCTTCATGACCCACGACCCGGGCCACGAAGCGCTCGCGATTCAGTTGGCGCTGGTACCCGTCCAGCAGGGTGTCAAGGTGATCCTGCTTGTCACTGTCTCCGAAGCCAATACGCGCAGAAAAACGCTCAAGGTTGGCACCACTGATCACCAACTCGTGCTGAGGTAGCGTCTCGTATCCACGATGACCGCCCTTGCCATCGGGCAGGTCGCGCTTGGCGGCATTGCGCCTGTCCTGATAAAGCATGGAGATGATGCCGAAACGCTGCAACATGCGCTGTACGGCTTCGAGGCGAGGCAGGTCAGACTGCGCCAGACGCACACTGACGCCTTTCACTTGACTCCCCTGAACAGAACCATCCGCATCGAAGAAGCCACGCAGGAAACCGACATAACCGCTCGAAGACGCCTGCTCTAGCTCAGGTGTGATCGCCTTGTTACCAGGCTGCATCCCCATCTCGCGCGCCAGATTTCGCAGTGAGGCTGTGGACAGACGGTACTCGTCGCGACCACTGACCTTCTGCCAGCCTGAGAAGTCTGCACGATGCGGCAGGCTCCTGGCCGCCTTTTCTGCCAGGGCCATGACGGCACGCACACCCTCGTTCATTGCACCGTCGCTGCCATTGGCCACGGCGGCCTGTGGCCAAACAGAAAGGATGGCCTTGTCGTCCTTGAGCGTGCCATCGCCGACCAGCAGTCCCAGGAGGTAGCCCTTGGCCTCATCGAGCTTGCCGTCCCAATCTGAGGCATCACGATGGTCGTTGAGCAACACCCGATCACCTGCCTGGAGTTCTCCCGCGGCACACCATTCTGTCTCGGTGCGATAACGCGTAAAGGCCGATACCCGCCGGACGCGATGATCAGCAGTCAGCTTGAGGTTGTAGCCTTCGGCCGTGTACAGCCGAATCACCGGCTTGGTCGCAGTCTGGAAGAACCCCTCCGGCCCGCTGGGGTAGGCCTTGCCATCGATCACGGCGTCAAAGGAGCGGCCAATAAGCTGCGCAACCTGGCGCGGTCCTTCCGTGGTCTGCACCCACGTATCCGCCGTCACGCACGGGTTGGTGGCGCGGATCTCCTCGCAGAACCAGTTGTTGTTCATGCGGTTGACCTGGTCGATCAGGATGAAGCCCGGCTCGGCGAAGTCGTAGGTCGAGGCCATGATGGTGTCCCACAGCTCGCGGGCCTTGATCACCTCGACGATCCGACAGGCCACACGCCCCTCGTCATCAACGGTATAGCCCTCCTCGATCACCGGCCAGTCGCGGTAGATCAGCTCGCTCGCCTCGACATCGTCCTTCTCGCCCTCGTGGAGCGGGAAGGCCAGCGGCCAGTCGGCATCGTGCTTGACCGCCTCCATGAACTCGTCGGTGATCAGCAGGCTGAGGTTGAACTGGCGCAGCCGGCCCGCCTCGCGCTTGGCCTCGATGAACTGACGGACGTCGGGATGGCCGACGTCGAAGGTGCCCATCTGGGCGCCACGGCGCCCGCCCGCCGAGGCCACCGTGAAGCACATCTTGTCGTAGATATCCATGAACGCCAGCGGGCCGTTGGTGCCGGCGCCGGCGCCGAACACGAAGGCCCCCTTGTGGCGAAGGGTAGAAAATTCGTAGCCGATGCCGCAGCCCGCCTTGAGGGTCATGCCGGCATCCACCACCGAGTCGAGGATGTCCTGCATGGAGTCGCGGATGGTGCGCGAGACGGTGCAGTTGATCAGGCTCACCGCCGGCTTGTAGGCCTCGGCGCCGGCATTGGACATGATCCGCCCGGCCGGGATGGCCCCATTCTCCAGCGCCCAGCGGAACTTCGGCAGCCACGCCTCGGCCTTGTCGCCCTCCACGGCCGCCAGGGCCCGTGCCACGCGATCCCAGGTGGCGGTGACGTCCTTGTCCACGGGATGGCCGTGACGATCCTTGAGGCGATACTTGGCGTCCCAGATGTCGCGGGACGGCACCTGCAGCGGCACCTCGTTGGAGGTCTTGACGGCCTTGGTGGAAGTGCTCATTCAGATGGCTCCGGAAGAAGAACATTGACAATATGTTAGATGCTGCGTTGCGCCAGTCGCTCCAGGCGGAACAGCAGTTCGCCGAAGGGACCCTGAGCCAGCCCTTCCTCGCGACCGTCGAGGAGGTTCTTGACCGTCAGGCCCAGCTCGGTGTCGCCCTCAATTAGCAGGCGACGCTGGAAGAACAGGCTGTCGGGATCCTCGCGCCGGGTGGCGAGACATAAAAACTCGCGCCAGCCGCCGCGGATGGTGGCCTCGCCCGGCTCGCGGCAGAGCACCAGGCGCTGCGCCTCGAGGCTCAGTGTCAGCGTCACGCCGAGGTCCTCGATGGCCAGGCTGATCCGGCGCCCTTCCAGGGCATCGAACTCGCCCTCCTCCAGCGGCTCGGCGAAGGTGCGGTTGAGAACCGGCTCCACCAGCCGCCGCTTGACGGCCAGGGGCACGCAGGGGTCCAGGGTGCGGATCAGACGGCTCGGCACGGGCGGGCGCGGAAGCGACAGTGACGGTAGGGGCAGGGACATGAAGGTTCTCCTGATGACGTCGACGCGGCTGGGCCGCCGAACCGCTCATCCTAGGGGCCATCTAAACCGCCTGCACTGACGTGCGTCAAGCCGTCGCCGGCACCGTGGATCCCGCTGGGCCAGTACCATATATAGACCACTGGCCAGACTCAAGCACAAGATGTGCAAAAAATGTCACCACGCCGCCCAGAGCGCCGCCGCGCCGGTGATGCGCCGCTCCGCTCGCTGTGGCGATGCCGACACGGCGGGCCGATGCGAGGAGGCGCACATCTTCCGCGCGCCTTTGGCCCGTGCATCTTCGTTGAACCACAATCTATGAATATAATCTAATGGATTAATCTGGTGCACAATTTTCGCACTTTTGAAGGTTTTAGGCTCAACATCATGTCTATTCTCCGCATGGCCCATGCAGTTGCTGCATAATGGTGCATTGCCTTATAGTGCAGCTGACCCGTTTCGACCGCACAGGAACCTTCCCATGCCCTACGTCCACGATACCCTCGAGGCCCTACGCAAGAGCAGCCCGGCCCAGACCGAATTCTACCAAGCCGCGGAGGAGGTACTGGAGTGCCTGCGCCCGCTCTTCGAGCACAGCCCCCACTACCTCGACCACAACATCATCGAGCGCATTGTCGAGCCGGAACGCCAGATCATGTTCCGCGTCTGCTGGACCGACGACGCCGGCAAGGTGCAGGTCAACAAGGGCTACCGCGTCCAGTTCAATTCCGCCCTCGGCCCCTACAAAGGTGGGCTGCGTTTCCACCCCAGCGTCACCTCGGGCACCATCAAGTTCCTGGGCTTCGAGCAGATCTTCAAGAATGCCCTGACCGGGCTGTCCATCGGCGGCGGCAAAGGCGGGTCGGACTTCGAGCCCAAGGGCCGGTCGGACGGCGAGATCATGCGCTTCTGCCAGGCCTTCATGAGTGAGCTCTATCGCCACATCGGCCCGACCACCGACGTGCCGGCCGGCGATATCGGCGTGGGGGCCCGCGAGATCGGCTTCCTCTACGGCCAGTACAAGCGCCTGACCGGCCGTTACGAGGGCGTGCTGACCGGCAAGAGCCTCAACTGGGGCGGCTCCATCGGGCGCAAGGAAGCCACCGGCTACGGTGCTGTCTACTTCGCCGAGAACATGCTCGAGGCCCGCGGCGAGACCCTGGAGGGCAAGACCTGCCTGGTCTCCGGTGCCGGCAACGTGGCCATCTACACCATCGAGAAGCTCTATGAGCTCGGCGCGATCCCCATCACCTGCTCGGACTCCCGGGGCACCCTCCATCACGCCCGCGGCATCGATCTCGACCTACTCAAGGAGCTCAAGGAGGTCAAGCGCGTCTCGCTGGAGGCCTACCTGGAGACGCATCCCGAGGCGCGCTACCTGCCGGTCGGCGACTACCCGGCCGACGGCCATGCGGTCTGGCGCATCGAAGGCGACGTGGCCTTCCCCTGTGCCACCCAGAACGAGCTGACCGAGGCCGATGCCGAGGCCCTGCTGGGCAATGGCGTGACCTGCATCAGCGAGGGGGCCAACATGCCCTCCACTGCCGCGGCCGTGGACCGCTTCCTGGCCGCGAAGGCCGCCTACGGCCCCGGCAAGGCGGCCAATGCCGGCGGTGTGGCCACCAGCCAGCTGGAGATGGCCCAGAACAGCAGCATGGAGCAGTGGCCGCTGGAGAAGGTGGACACCAGGCTCAAGGAGATCATGGCCAATATCCACCGCCAGTGCGCCGAGACCGCCGAGGAGTTTGACGACCCCACCAACCTGGTGCTGGGCGCCAACATCGCCGGCTTCCGCAAGGTAGCTGATGCCATGATCGAGCAGGGCGTCGTCTGAGCCCGCCGCCGCTCGACTTCCATCTAATGCGACACGGCGCCCCTCGGGGCGCCGTGTCGTGTCGGCAGGTGATCGGGGCTTAGACGGTGCGCGAGTAGCGTCCCGGACCGTGGCCCAGGTAGGCATCGAAGGCCATGGCGGCGTTGCGCATCATCAACCGCCCGGCCGGCAGTACCGCGATGCTCCCGTCATCGATCGCCAGCAAGCCGTCGTCCGCCATCTCTTCCAGCTCGGCGAGTGCGTCGGCAAAATAGTTGCGAAAGTCGATATCGTGATCCGCCTCGATCGCGGCGAAGTCGATGCGGCCATGGCACATCAGGGCGTTGATCACATCGCGTCGCAGCAGGTCATCGGCGTTCAGGCGGTAACCGCGCATCACCGGCAGCCGTCCCGCCTCGAGGCGCGCCTGATACTGAGCCGTCTCCTTGACGTTCTGGCTGTAGCTGTCGCCCACCTTGCCAATGGCGGTATTCCCCAGGCCGATCAGGTCGCAGTCGGCATGCGTCGAGTAGCCCTGGAAGTTGCGCTGCAGGGTGCCGTTCTCCTTCGCCAGCGAGAGCTCGTCCTCGGGCAAAGCGAAATGGTCCATGCCGATATAGGCATAGCCGGCCTCGGTGAGGCGACGGATGGTCAGCTCCAGCAGCTCGATCTTGCGCTCCGGCGGCGGCATGTCCTCGGGGCGAATCAGCCGCTGGGCCTTGAACAGCTCTGGCAGGTGGGCATAGCTGTAGGCGGCGATGCGGTCCGGGCGCAGTCTGATGATCTTGTCCAGGGTGGCATCGAAGCTCGCTACGGTCTGCAGCGGCAGACCGTAGATCAGGTCGACGCTCACCGACTGGAAGCCGGCCTCGCGGGCCGCGCTCACCAGTTCCACCACCTGGGCCTCGCTCTGGACGCGGTTGACCGCCTCCTGGACCCTGGCGTCGAAGTCCTGCACGCCGAAGCTCAGGCGGTTGAACCCCAGGGCATGGAGCTCGTGGATCTGCTCGGGGGTCACGGTGCGCGGGTCCACCTCCAGGGAGAATTCCCGCGCCTCGGGCGCGGCGAAGTGGAAGGCGGCATCCAGCGCCGTCATCAGCTCGCCGAGCTGGTCATTGCTCAAGTAGGTGGGGGTGCCACCGCCCAGATGCAGCTGGGTCATGCGCCGCGAATCATCGAACAGCGCCCCCTGGAGCTCGACCTCGCGCTTGAGCCAGGCGAGGTACTCCGCGGCTCGCTCGCGGTTGTGGGTGATGATCTTGTTGCAGGCGCAGTAGTAGCAGAGGCTCTCGCAGAACGGGATGTGCACATAGGCCGACAGCGGCTTGGGCGCCGCGGCCCGGTTGCTGCGAGAGGCGGCGGCACGATAGTCGTCCTCGGCGAAGGCCGCCTGGAACTGCGGCGCCGTGGGATAGGAGGTATAGCGCGGCCCCGGGCGGTCGTATTTCTCGACCAGGGAGCGGATGAACGGCAGGGTGTCTTGCATGATCGAATCGAGCCTCTGGAACCGTAAGGCGGCGGCCGGTGCCGCCACCGCATGGGCGAATTATGCCAGCCATGACCAGGCGCGTCGGTACCCTTCAAGGGGTAGCTGACCCAGATCAAGTCGAGGTAGCAGGCGCCCCACAGCGCCGGGAGGTCGGCCAGGGGCAGCGCCAGCCGGCGGGGCGGCGAGCGGAAAGAACAGCGACCAGGCGGAACGCCGGTCAGGCCGGCGGGTGCCGGCGGCTTGACCTGCATCACTGGCAACGAACCATAACATGCATATAAATTACATCTTAGGGATAGCCATGCCAATCGTACGCCAACGGTCGCCACGCGACCGAATGCCACAGTCACGAATCAAACCTGACAGGCATGATGTTAGAATTATTTGTTTTCTTACCACGCCTTGCGAGGCGTCCGACGCGCCGGGACACCCATGCACCTGACCCGATTCACCGACTATTCGCTGCGCGTGCTGATCTACCTGGCCGTCAAGGGCGAGCAGCGCTCGACCATCACCGAGATCGCCGAACGCTTCGAGATCTCCCGCAACCACCTGATGAAGGTGGTGCAGGACCTCAACCACCGCGGCTACATCATCTCCATTCGTGGCAAGAACGGCGGCCTGCTGCTCAAGCGCGCCCCGGAGACGATCCCGCTGGGCGAGCTGGTACGCGACACCGAGCGTGACCTGGCCCTGGTGGAGTGCTTCGGCGACGACAACGAGTGCATCATCACCCCCGCCTGTCGGCTCAAGCCGATCCTGGCCGAGGCACTTGCCGCCTTTCTTGCCGTGCTCGACCACTACACCCTGGCCGACCTGCTCGGCCCGCAGCGTGCCGGGCTGATCCAGCTGCTGAAGATCGAGGACCCGGCCCCACCGGCCGCTCAGGCCCCTCACTCTAAAACATAGGGCAACAGCAGGCTGATCCGGGTGCCCTCCCCCTGGCGGCTGTCGATGGCCAGGAGGGTGCCGTGGCGCTCGCAGATCTCGCGCACGATGGACAGGCCTAGCCCCGAGCCCTCGCCCCGTGCCGGGCTGCCCCGGGTGCGATAGAACCGTTGGGTCACCAGCGGCACCTCCTCGGCGGCGATACCGATCCCGCTGTCGGCGACCGCCAACCTGACGCCCTCGGCCATCGCCTCGAGTTCGAGCCGGACCCGCCCCCCGGCCGGGGTCGCGTGCAAGGCGTTCTCGACCAGGTTCGACAAGGCGCGATCGATCAGGCCGAGATCCGCCTCGACCCAGGGCAACGAGGGTTCCCCGATCACCTCGAGGATGATCCCCGACTGGCGGGCCTGGTGCTGGAACTTGCCGACGATGTCGTGGGCGAGCTCCGCCAGCGAGAACGGCTCGCACTGCAATGGCCGGTCATTGGCATCGAGCCGGGCCTGGGTCGACAGCTGCTGGGCCAGCCGCGTCAGGCGATCGGCGTTGTCGAGGATCGCGCCCAGCGCCCGTCGCCGCTCCCCGGGGGACGCCTCCTCGCGCTCCAGCAGCTGCTCGACATAGCCGCGCAGCGAGGTCAGCGGGGTGCGAAAGTCATGGGACAGGTTGGCGACCATCGAGGCGTGGCTGGCACTGTCTACCTGAAGCTGGCCGCCAACGACTTCCGCGACTGGCGCCTCGAGGTCGACGGCCTGGTCGAGCGGCCGGGGGCCTTCTCCCTCGGCGAGCTGCTGGCCCGAGTGGGGGTACGCGACGAGGCGCGCTTCGTGGTCTTCCACTGCGCCGATCGTTACCGGGGGGCTACTGGGAAGATCGTGGCTATCGTTGGTGGGCGGGGATCTGAATCGACGGGCCGAGTCGCTGCCAGGTGTCTAGCCTGTAGATGACGCACGTCAAGCCTCGCCCGGGCGACGGCTGGCATCATGGCCTCAATCGCCCGGCGCGGCCGTTGCCCGACTCGGGCTTTTTCAAGCACTTAAAGATGCATTTAGGAGGTGTGTTATGAAGTCACTATTCGTCGCCGCCCTGCTGGGCAGCGCCTTCCTGGCCATGGACGCCCAGGCCGCCGGTGACCCGGAGGCCGGCAAGGGCAAGATCACCGCCTGCGCCGCCTGCCACGGCACCGACGGCAAGGGCACCGCGCCGATCTATCCAAACCTGGCCGGCCAGTCCGCCGCCTATCTGGAGAGCGCCATGAAGGCGTACCGCGAAGGCCAGCGCGGTGGCGGCATGTCCGCGATAATGACTCCCCAGGCCCAGGCGCTCTCGGATGAGGATATCGCCGACATCGCCGCCTACTACGCCAGCCTCCAGCCCTGACCCCCGGCCGGCCCTCAAGCCGGCCTGCCCCGATGGATGGCGGCCGCGATGCCGGCCCGCGCCCAGGTTCACGCCCACAAGGACCTCGCCATGCCCGCACCACAGCCTCGGCCAGCCGGCGTCGCCGGCCTGCTGCTCCTGCTGACCACTCCGGTACTCCACGCCCTGGAGCTGGAGCAGGTCTGCGAGGGTTTCCCCGGCGCCGAGCGCCTTGCAGCGGCGGAGTCTCAGTGGCCGGTGAGCGAGGTGCGCGCCGGTGACGAACTCCTCGGTTATGCCTTCGAGAGCGTCGATGTTGCGCCATGCGCGCCGAGCGTGACCATGAACCTCTTCGCCTTCCTCAAGCAGCCCGAGAACGAGACCCGCCTCTCCCACGCCTATGTCCACGACATCGGGGTGACGTCCTGGGGCAAGCCCTCGGACGAGGCCTTCATCCTGGCCAGCGATGCCTGGTACGTGGTGGGCCACGACCGGCGCGGCAGCATGGGCCACACCCTGGCGTCGTTTGCCGAACAGGCCGACGCCGAGGCGTTCCGCGAGGCGCACGGCGGCGAGCTGGTGGTCTATGACGACATCACCCTCGACCTGCTGGGTCGCCTGGGCCGCGGCGAGCTGGGTGGCGATGTCGACCAGGGCATGGGCGGCATGCCCGACCACGACTGACGAGGGCCCGGGCACCGGGGCAGGACAGCCCTTGGCCACCGTGCTAGCCTCGGCGCATCGTCGGCCCGAGAAAGCCCTACGCCATGCCCCGCCTCTCCCGTCTCGCCCCGCTTCTGCTGCTGCCGCTCTGCCTGGCCCTGGCCGGGACGGTGTCGGCCACCGACTACAACACCGGCGACGTCCAGGCCCATGGCGGCTGGCACTCCCTGGTTCTGTCGCTGGGCGAGGAGCGCCACTTCCGCGCCATCGACCAGCAGAGCTACAGCGACGCCATCTTCAGCGTCAACGCCAGCGCCGGGGCCTGCGACCTGCCGTGGCTGGAGCTGCGCGTGGCGCTCGCCGAGAACCAGTCAGAGAGCACCACAGTGAACCGGGTGCCTGCCGACCTGCGCGTCGATCAGGCGACCATCCACAGCGGTAGTGCCGCCTTCGTCACCGAACGCGGCGACGATGGCTTCTACGTGCGCTTCGCGCTCCCCGAGCTGGACCTGCTGCTCGAGGAGATGGCCGAGGGGGAGCTGCTGCGCCTACGCATGATGCGCGGCGAGGACGATCCCTGGTTCATGGTCTTCGGCCTGGAGGGCGCCGACGAGGCGATCGAACGCCTGCGCCGCCTCTGCGACGCGGCAGGGGGCTGAACACGCAGTGCCGTATTCGTATATAGTGCAGCGAGATCAGCAGCTTGAGGCGAGCCCGTTGGCCGGCCGAGGTCGTCTCAGGCGCCCTGGCGACGGCTAGCGTCGCGCAGCGCGGCCAGCGCAGGCCCCAGGTCCTCGGCCAGCGCGGCCACCGCCGGCCGCGCATGGAAGTAGCCCTGCTGGCGGGTGATGCCGGCCCGCACCAGCCATAGTGCCTCCTCCCGGGTCTCCACGCCTTCGGCGATAAGCAGGATGTCGAGCTCGTCGGCCAGTGACTTCACGGCTTGCAGCAGGACCTGGCGGCGACGGTCGCCGTCGCAACCCATGATCAGTTCACGGTCGACCTTTAGGCGGTCGGGGGTGAGGTCGGTGAGCAGGTCCAGGTTGGCGTAGCCGTTGCCGAAGTCGTCCAGCGCCGTGGCGAAGCCCATGGCGCGATAGGCCTCGATGATGCCGCGCAGGTGCTGACGGTCACGGACCCGTTCGGTCTCAGTGATCTCGAAGACGATGCGCTCGGTGGGCCAGCCGACCCGGGCCGAGACGTCCAGGGTCGCCTGGATGCAGGCCTCGGGCTCATAGACCGCATTGGGCAGGAAGTTGATCGACAGGTTCTCGCGCATGCCCAGCGCGCTGGCCATCTCGATGGCCCGCACCCGGCACGCCTGGTCGAAGCGGTAGAGCAGGTCGTCGGTGACTTGGGCGAGGACACTCCAGGCCGACTCCCCCGCCGGCCCCCGCACCAGCGCCTCGTAGGTGGTGATCCGCGCCGCGTCCACATCGACGATCGGCTGGAAGGCCATGGTGAAGTCGAAGGGCAGCTCCCCTTCGCAGCGGCCGCAGTGCCCCGCGACTCGCGCACAGCTCGACATCGGCGGCTCCTTGTCAGTGCTTGTCGGTCTCCTCCCCGGCAATCGGTGCGGGGAGCACCACTATCCCAAGCGCGAGGGGGTGACGCAATCCTCCGGGCCGGGCATCGGCGACGCCCAGGGCGGTGAGTCAGTGGCGAATGATGTAATCGAAGGCGCCCAGGGCCGCCTTGGAGCCCTCGCCCATGGCGATGACGATCTGCTTGTAGGGCACGGTGGTCACGTCGCCGGCGGCGAAGATGCCGGGCACCGAGGTCATGCCGTGGGCATCGACCACGATCTCGCCGCGCTCGGAGAGCTCGATGGGCGAGTCCTGCAGCCACTCGGTGTTGGGCACCAGGCCGATCTGCACGAACACGCCCTCCAGCTCGACCTTCCTGATCTCGCCGCTGGCGCGCTCTTCAAAGGTCAGGCCATTGACGCGCGTGCCGTCGCCGTTCACCTCGGTAGTGCGGGCGCCGAGGATGATCTCCACATTGGGCAGGCTGCGCAGCTTCTTCTGCAGCACCGCGTCGGCGCGCATCTCATCCATGAACTCGATCAGGGTGACATGACCCACGATGCCGGCCAGGTCGATGGCCGCCTCGACGCCGGAGTTGCCGCCGCCGATCACCGCCACGCGCTTGCCCTTGAACAGCGGGCCGTCGCAGTGGGGGCAGTAGGCCACGCCCTTGTTGCGGTACTCGGCCTCGCCGGGCACGCCTGTCTCGCGCCAGCGGGCGCCGGTGGCCAGCACCAGGGTCTTGCTCTTGAGGCTGGCGCCGGATTCGAACTGCACCTCGTGCTCCTCGCCGGGCCGGCCGGGCACCAGCTTGACCGCCCGCTGCAGGTTCATGATGTCGACCTCATACTCCTTGACGTGCTCTTCCAGCGCCGCGGCCAGCTTGGGGCCCTCGGTGCGAGGCACGGAGATGAGGTTCTCGATGCCCAGGGTGTCGAGCACCTGGCCGCCGAAACGCTCGGCGGCGACGCCGGTGCGGATGCCCTTGCGCGCGGCATAGACCGCCGCCGCGGCACCGGCCGGGCCGCCACCGATCATCAGGGTATCGAAGACCGGCTTCTCGCCCAGCTTGGCAGCCTCGCACTCGGCGGCCCCGGTATCCACCTTGGCCAGGATCTGCTCCAGGCTCATGCGCCCCTGGTCGAAGGGTTCACCGTTGAGGTAGACGCTGGGCACCGACATTATCTCGCGCTCTTCCACCTCGTCCTTGAACAGCGCGCCGTCGATGGCCACGTGGTGGACGCCCGGATTGAGGATCGCCATCAGGTTGAGCGCCTGGACCACGTCAGGACAGTTCTGGCAGGAAAGCGAGAAGTAGGTCTCGAAATGGAGCTCACCCTCGAGGCCCTTGATCTGCTCGACCACCTCATCCGAGGCCTTGGGCGGATGGCCACCCACCTGCAGCAGCGCCAGCACCAGGGAGGTGAACTCGTGGCCCATGGGCAGGCCGGCGAAGACGACGCCGGTTTCGTGACGCTGGCCGGTCTCCTCGCCGGGGCGATTGAGCGCGAAGGAGGGACGGCGCGCGTCCTGGCCATCGAGCCTCAGGGAGATCTTGTCGGTCAGGCCGACGATATCGGTGAGCAGGCCGTGCAGTTCCTTGGACTTGTCGCCGTCATCGAGGGACGCGACGATCTCGAAGGGCTGGGTGACCTTTTCCAGATAGGCTTTGAGCTGGCTTTTCAGATTGTCGTCCAACATGACAGCGACATTCCTTCATGTTCGGGTGTCGGGGTGGAGGCATGAGGGGACCGGGACGTCCCATGCGGGGAGGCCCAGTTCGCTCATGCTTCCGGAATCAGGGCCCGGGCAGGGGATACCCGGGCGAGGCCGGAGAGGGCCTCGCCGGCAGGGGCAGATCGCTTAGATCTTGCCGACCAGGTCCAGGGACGGAGACAGGGTCGCTTCGCCTTCTTCCCACTTGGCCGGGCAGACTTCGTTCGGGTTGGCGCGCACGTACTGGGCGGCCTTGACCTTGCGCAGCAGCTCCTCGGCGTTGCGGCCGATGTTGCCGGCGTTCAGCTCGATGATCTGGATCTTGCCGTCGGGGTCGACCACGAAGGTGCCACGCTCGGCGATACCGGCATCCTCGATCAGCACCTCGAAGTTGCGCGAGATGGCGTGGGTCGGGTCGGCCAGCATCGGGTACTGCAGCTTGTTGATGGTCTCGGAGCTGTCGTGCCAGGCCTTGTGGGTGAAGTGGGTGTCGGTGGAGACGCTGTAGATCTCGACGCCCAGCTTCTTGAACGTCTCGTAGTGGTCTGCCAGGTCACCCAGCTCGGTGGGGCAGACAAAGGTGAAGTCGGCCGGATAGAAGAAGAAGATGTTCCACTGGCCCTTCAGGCTCTCCTCGGTGACGTCGATGAACTCGCCATTGTGGTAGGCAGTGGCCTTGAACGGCTTGACTTCGGTGTTCAGCAGCGACATTCGGTAGTGCTCCTTTCGACTTTCGTTGAATGAGTGACGGCCATACAAAATACAGGGTAGACCGTATCCGCTGATAGCGTAAATTGAATGGCGTCATGGACCTGATAATTCAAGCCTATGGTCCACGGGGCGGGCGTCAGCCGATGTCCACCGCCTCGCCCTGGCGGTCGAAGGCCAGGAACTGGGAGATGTTGCCCATCTTGAGCGACTCGACCATGCGGTTGAGGTGCTGTTCGGCCTGGGCCTGGGCATCCTCGCCGGCCAGGGCCGCCACGAAGACGATGTCCCAGTCGGCCCCGGTCTCCCGGGATTCTTCCACCAGCGCGGCCATGTCGGAGAGCTCCTCCGGGGCCTTGTCGACGCAGACCACCGGCGTCAGCACGCCGCCCTCGCCCTGCTCGAAGCGACGCCGCTGCGCCTCGCTGGGATGGTCCGGCAGCTCGGCGCGGGTGAAGACGAACAACAGGCGCTGCAGCTCTGACTGGGCACGCGCCTCGTCCAGCAAGTCGGCATAACGGGAAATGGCCACGGGCACTCCTTCGGATCGGGATGGTATCGGGGCAGGCAGCGTAACGGGCCGGCTCCGCTTCGGGAAGGGGGATTCGCGGCCCATGCGACCCAGGTCACGTTCCGGAGCGCCGATGGACCCTCTACCCCGCCGCGGCCCGGTCAGCTGCCCGATGCCACCCGCGACGCCGCGCGCAGGCGTAGTTCCAGGCGCCGCTCATAGAGCCCCTTGGTTACCAGGGTCCCAAGCACCAGCCCGCCCCCGGCCAGGGCGATCGGTGCCGGGGTTTCGCCCAGCAGCCACCAGGCCCAGAGGGTGCCGACCACCACCTCCAGGAGCAGCAGCAGGCCGACCTCGGCGGCGGGCAGATAGAGAGGCCCGCGCTGCAGCAGGGTCACCCCCGTGGGCACGATGAACAGGCACAGCAGGACCACCAGCAACCAGCGATCGATGGGCGGCATGTCGATCCCGCCACCCCCCAGCAGCAGCACCAGGGCGGCGCCACCGCCCACAATGAGGCCGTTGAACACCAGCATCGGGCTCATGTCCACGCCGGGGCGCCGACGGCAGAGCGTGAAGTTGAGCGCCAGGGTGGTGGCGGCCATGAGGGCGAAGGCATTGCCCACCCAGGAGCCGACCCCGGTGTCGTCGATCACGATCATCCCGATGCCCAGCATGCACAGCCCGATCGAAAGCCAGGTCCGGCGCGGCAACCGCTCGGCGAGGATCGCGCGGGACAGCAGGGCGGCGATCAGCGGCGCCCCCGCCAGGATCAGCAAGACATTGCCTGCCTTGGTGTACTGGTTGCCCAGCACGAAGCAGCAGGTCGTCAGGCTGAAGAGCAGCGCCACGGCGATGCCGGTGCCGCCGCAGCGCCGGTAGGCGGCCAGGGTGCCGCGGCCGTAGCGCGCCAGGGCGATCACCAGAAAGCCCAGCGCCGAGAGGAGCCCCCGCCACATCAGGATCTCGGCGTCCGGCAGGGCCGCCAGCTTGATCAGCAGGGCATCCGGCGACATGATCAGCGCCCCGCCCCCGGTCAGCAGCAGGCCCTGCTGGCGATGGGAGAGCCCGGCACCCGACCGCCCTACCCTCACGGCCGTGCCTCCCTCACGCCTTTTCCCCCTCCAGGACGCGGATGACGTCCGGCACCGTCAGGCCCTGGTCATCGATCCCCGCATACAGTGCCTCCACCGCCTCGGCGACCCGGCGACCGGCCCCCAGCTCGTCGGTCATGGCATGGTAGTAGCCTAGGTCCTTGCTGGCATTGGCCACGCTGAAGCGGAAGCCCGACGCGTCGCCCTCGGCGATGAAGGGCCGCAGGCGGTCGAAGACCACCCCGCCACCGCCGCCCTTGCCCACCACCTCCAGGAAGGCCGCATCGTCGATACCCGCCCGGCGTGACGCCGCGGTCGCCTCGGCCAGCACCGCCGAGAAGCCCAGCGAGACGAAGTTGTGCAGCAGCTTCAGAGTGTGCCCGGCCCCCACCTCGCCGGCATGGGTGATGTTCTCGGCAACGCAGGCGAGCAGAGGCCGCATCTGCGCGAACAGCGCCGGGGACGCCCCCACGATCAGGTTCAGGCGCCCCTCCTCCGCCTCACGGGGGGTCCGGGTCATGGCGGCATCCATGAAGTGGCCGCCGGCCTCCACCACCCGGGCGGCAACCCTGGCCGTGGAGCTGGGCAGCGCCGTGGAGCAGTCGATCACCACACCCCCCGGCACCAGTCCCTCCAGCACCCCACCGGGCTCGAAGAGTGCCGCCTCGACCTGGGGGGAGCCGGTCACGCAGAGCAGCACCGCATCCGCGGCCTCGGCCACCTCGCGCCCCGTGCCTGCCATATGAGCGCCCGCTTGCACCAGGTCGTTCACCGGCTGGTTGCCGGAATGCTCCAGAATCGTCAGCGGATAGCCGCCCCGAAGGATATTGCGGGCGATGCCGTGGCCCATCAGGCCGGCCCCGACCAGGCCGATACGCAGCGTCTGTGTCATCTTCTCCTCCCTGCTCATCCGTGGTGGATCGCGACGGTCTTGATGCGAGTGTAGCTGCGCAGCCCCTCGAAGCCCTTTTCGCGACCATGGCCGGAGCGACCGACGCCACCGAACGGCAGCTCGATGCCACCGGCGGCCCCATAGTTGTTGACGAACACCTGGCCGCTGCGCACGCCCTTGGCCAGGCGCAGCTGGCGACCGCCGTCGCGGGTCCAGATACCGGCACAGAGGCCAAAGTCGGTGCCATTGGCCAGTGCCAGGGCCTCGGCCTCGTCGTCGAAGACCTGCACCGCCAGGACGGGACCGAACAGCTCCTCGCGCAGCACCTCGTGACCGGCGGGGATATCGACCAGCAGCCGCGGCACCACGTAGTGGCCGCCGGCTGGCGCCCCCTCCGCCAGGCGCCCGCGGGCCAGGGTGCGAATGCCGTCGGCGCGGGCCGCCTCCAGGCGGGCCTCCAGCCTGGCCTTCTGGCGGGCGTTGATCAGCGGACCGCAGTCGGCGTCCGCTTCGCCGGCGTCGCAGCGCAGGAGCTCGAAGCGCTCGGCCAGGCGCCCCAGCACCTCATCGGCCACCTCGCGCTGCACCAGCAGCCGACTGCCCGCGGAGCAGGTCTGGCCGGCGTTCTGGATGATGCCGCGAACCACGAAGGGCAGCGCCGCCTCCAGGTCCGCATCGGCGAAGAGGAGCTGCGGCGACTTGCCGCCCAGCTCCATGGTGACCGGGACATGGTGGACCGCCGCGGCCTGGGCCACCCGGGTGCCGGTTTCCGGGGAACCGGTGAAGGAGAGATGGTCGATGGCCGGGTGCGCCGACAGCGCGGCACCGGCTTCGCTGCCAAGGCCGGGCACGACGTTGAGCACCCCCGCCGGCAGGCCCTTCTCCACGGCCAGCTCGGCCAGGCGCAGCACGCTCAGGCAGGCATCTTCGGCGGGCTTGAGCACCACGGTATTGCCGGCCGCCAGGGCCGCGGCGACGCAGCGACCGAAGATCTGCGCGGGGTAGTTCCAGGGAATGATCTGCCCACAGACCCCGTAGGGCTCGCGCCAGGTCATCACCGCGAAGTCGTTCTCGAAGGGGATCGTCTCCCCGTGCAGCTTGTCGGCCGCGCCGCCGTAGAAGCGGAAGTAGCGGGCACAGGCGGTGATGTCGCCGCGTGCCTGGGACATCGGCTTGCCGGTATCCACGCACTCGAGGGCGGTGAGCCGTTCATGATCGGCCTCGATGGCCGTGGCGAAGGCCAGCAGCCACTCGCTGCGCCGGCGGGCGCTCCAGTCCGACCAGTCCCCCAGACGGCCGGCGAAGGCGTCACCGGCCGCCTTGACGGCCTCGTCGATCTCCTCGGCCTGGCCGCGGGCAATCCGCGTGATGGTCTCGCCCCGTGCGGGCGCCTCGACCGCCAGGGTCTCGCCGGTGGCGACCCATTCACCGCCGATCAGGGCCTCGCGGCGGGGCATCTCGGGTAATGCAGGCATGGAGTGGCCTCCGTGTCAGGCGTGTTGTCATCGTCGTTGGCGTCAGTAGAGCAGGTCGACCAGCCCCAGCGAGATCCAGGGCAGGTAGGTAATCGCGATCAGGCAGGCCAGCACCACCAGCACGAAGCGCATCAGCCAGGGCAGCAGCTGGTCGACCGAGAGCTTCGCCACGGCGCAGGCGGCGAAGAGGTTCACACCCAGGGGCGGGGTGAACATGCCCAGCGCCAGGTTGACCACGACGATCAGGCCGAAGTGCACCGGGTCGATGCCGTACTGGATGGCGATGGGGGTGAAGATCGGCGCCAGCACCAGGATCGCCGCCGACGTCTCGATGAACATCCCCACGATCAACAGCATCACGTTGACCGCCAGCAGGAAGGCGATGGGGCTGTCGAAGACCTCGGTCACCCAGCCGGCCACCTCGCTCGGCAGCCCCGAGCGGCTGATCAGGAAGCTGAACAGCGCCGCCGCCGCGATGATCAGCATCACCGCCGCCGTCGAGATCACGCTCTGCTTGAAGATCGGGAACATCTCCGCCAGGGGCAGCTCGCGGTAGATCAGTCCGCCCACGATCAGCGCATAGACCACCGCCACGGCAGAGGCCTCGGTGGGCGTGAACACGCCGCCGTAGATGCCACCGATGACCACCACTGGCATCAGCATCGCCAGCCAGGCGCGCTTGAAGGCCGTAGGAAAGTCGTGGCGGTCCTCGCGGTCACGCAGGCCGTAACCGCGCACCTTGCAGAACAGGTAGAGGAACAGCAGCAGGGCGCCGCCGATCAACAGGCCCGGCCCGATGCCGGCGATGAACAGCTTGCCGATCGAGGTATCGGTGCTCACCCCGTAGAGAATCAACGGGATGGAGGGCGGGATCAGCACCCCCAACTCGGCCGAAGAGGCCTGGATGGAGGCCGCCAGCGGGCGCGGGTAGTCGTGCTTGACCATGGCGGGGATCAAAATCGAGCCGATGGCGAAGGTGGTCGCCACGCTGGAGCCCGATACCGCGGCGAACATCATGCAGGTCAGCACGCAGGTCATGGCCAGGCCGCCCTGCAGCCCTCCCACCAGCGACTTGGCGAGGTCCACCAGGCGCCGCGAGATCCCGCCGGCGGCCATCAGGTTGCCGGCCAGGATGAAGAACGGAATCGCCATGAGGGGAAAGTTGTCGATGCCCACGAACATCTGCTGGGGCACCAATAACAGCGGCAGACGCGAGAAAAACTCGATGCCGATGATCGAGGCCAGCACGATCGAGACGGCAATGGGCACCCCCAGGCTGAACAGGATGATCAGCGAGAGTCCGATGGCGGCATTCATGGGCGTTCACTCCTGTCGTTGGGCTTGCCGGGGGTAACCGCGTCCCGGGAGGGGCTGGCGGTCAACGGCCCCGCGCCCTCGCCAGCCACCGCCGCCACGGATGCTGGCAGGTCCTCCTCCACGACCGGGCCGATGGTCTCCTGGCCGGTGGCCTGGGCGAGCAGGCGGGCGACCACCGCGATCAGCGCGAAGCTGGCGCCCACCGGCATGGCGGCATAGGCCCAGGCAATCGATACCTCGAGACCCGACAGCATCTGGCTCTGCACGCGCAGCATCATGGCGGTGCCGAAGGTGATCAGCACGACCAGCACCACGGCGCAGCACACGGCGATAAAGGCCTCCAGCCAGACCAGGTGACGCCCCGGTATCAGCTTGTAGATGACCTCCACGGACATCATGAAGCCGCCCCGGAAGCCTGCCGCGGCGCCCAGGAAGACACACCAGATCATGGCCGAACGGGAGATGACCTCGGACCAGGTCGAGGGGGCATCGAAGACGAATCGCGTCATCACCTGGTAGAAGCCCAGGGCGACCGAGACGATCAGCATGAGGACCGCGCCGAGCAGGGCCAGACGGGTGGTCTGGCGCTCGACGCTGAGAAAGAGTTGCAGCATCGTGGCCACCATCAGTGAATCAGGGCCCCGGCCCCCAGGGGGGCCGGGGAATCGGTTCAGCGGATCAGCAGTCGCTGGCGCGCACGCGGTCGAGCATCTCGCTGCCGTACTGGTCGGTGTAGATCTGGTAGGCCGGCTTGACGGCTTCCTGGAACGGCGCCTTGTCGATGTCCGTTTCAACGGTCATGCCCTTCTCGCGCAGCAGCTCCACGCCGTCACGCTCGAGACGCGACACTTCCTCGCGGGTGGCCGCGGCGGAGGCCTCGGCGGCCTGCTCGAACCAGCCACGCTGCTCCTCGGAGAGCCCGTCGAGCAGGATCGGGGAGCCCAGCACTGCTGCCGGCGAATAGACATGGCCGGTCAGCGAGAGGTAATCCTGCACTTCCCAGAACTTGGTGGCGACGATCACCGTGATGGGGTTCTCCTGGCCGTCTACGGTGCCCTGTTGCAAGGCGGTGAACACCTCGGGGAACGCCATCGGGGTGGGATGCACGCCCATCTGCTCGAAGGCCTCCATGTGCACCTTGTTCTCCATGGTGCGCACCTTGAGGCCCTCGGCATCGGCCGGTGTCTTGACCGGCCGCTTGCTGTTGGTCATGTGGCGGAAGCCGTTCTCCGACCAGGCCAGGCCCACCAGGTCGTGCTCGCTCATCTTGTCGAGCAGGTCCTGGCCGATTTCACCGTCCAGCACGCAGCGCGCCTGATCATAGTCCTTGAACAGGAACGGCAGGTCGAGCACATAGGTCTGCGGCACGAAGTTGCCCAGCGGGCCGGTGGAGGTGATCACCACGTCCACGGTGCCGATCTGCAGGCCCTCGATCATGGCGCGTTCGCCGCCGAGGGCGCCCGAGGGATGTTCCACGACCTCGAACTCGCCGTCACTGAGGCGCTCGAGCGTCTCCTTGAAGGCATCGGCCCCGACCGAGTAGTGGGAGCTGTCGGAGAGGGTGTGGCCCAGGTTGATGGTCTGTGCCGCCTGGGCGCTGAGGGCCCCCATGGCGAGCACGGCGGTAGTGGCACCGGTGATGGCAGTAACCAGGGTGCGGCGTGCGAAAGTGGCTTTCATTGTTGTCACCTCGATTGGCATTGACACGCTTGGGAAATATCCCGGGGACGGACCCCGGGATCAGGCACGCTCGTCCAGGAAGGCCTCGACGATCTCGTGGAAGTCATGATCACTCTGGAAGCCCAACTGGCGGGCTCGTTTATTAGTGAATCGCGCCGGCCAGCTGCCGACGATGGCCTCGATGCGCGCATCGGGCTCGTGGCGGACCCGGGCCAGCGCCTCCTCGCCGGCCACCTCGCGCAGCGTCTCGAGCATCTCGGCGACGCTCACCGTGATGCCCGGTAGCATGAAGGCCCGGAAGGGGCCCAGGACGTCGCCGGGGATCTCGGCGCCATGGATCAGGGCATCGACCACCTTGGCCGGCGACATCACGAACAGGTCCAGGTCGGTGGGTACCGGACAGACAGCCTCTTCGCCATTGAGCGGCTCGCGCAGGATGCTGGAGGCGAAGCTCGAGGCCGCGGCATTGGGACGTCCGGGGCGAATGACGATGGTCGGCAGGCGCAGCACCAGCCCATCGACGAGGCCGCGACGGCTGTAGTCGTTGACCAGCAGTTCACTCATGGCCTTCTGGGCGCCATAGGAGTTCTGGGGGTGCAGCGCGGTCATGTCGTCGAGGACCTCCGGCAGGTCGCCGCCGTAGGCCGCCACGGAGCTGGCCATGATCAAACGGGTAGCGGACAGGCCCTGGGCACGGCAACCCTCGAGCAGGGCGCGTGTGGCGTCGAAGTTGACCCGCATGCCCAGGTCGAAATCCGCCTCGGCCGCCGAGCTGACCACCGCGGCGAGGTGGTAGATGACGTCGGGCTGGGCCTTCAGTACCGGGTCCAGGGCTCCCGGCATGGTGATATCCAGCGCCACAGACACCACGTCGACGGCCTCCTGATCGATGGCGGGCGGCTCGGTCTGGTCGATCAGCGTCAGGCGTTGGATCGCGGCACCATTGAGCTCCCCGCGTTCGAGGAGTTGGGCAACGAGGCGCTGGCCGAGAAAGCCGGCGGCGCCGGTGATTGCTATGTGCATGGTGGTCTCGCTTGCAATTGTCTGTTGTCGATGATGAAGCGGGGCGTGAGCACGACCGGCTCAGCTCAGAAGCCCGTAAGGCCTGCCCCAGCCCAGGCCGTCGCGGGTGCCCTGGGCCGGCCGGTACTCGCAGCCGACCCAGTCCCTATAGCCCAGGGCCGCGAGGCGTTCGAGCACCGCCGGGTAATGCACCTCGCCGATGTCCGGCTCATGGCGCTGCGGCACGCCGGCGATCTGCACGTGGCCGATATGGGGCAGGAGCCGCTCGAGATGGCGGATCAGGTCGCCTTCCATGATCTGGCAATGGTAGAGGTCGAACTGCAGGCGCAGATTGTCGGCACCCACGGCCTCGAGCACCGCTAGCGCCTGGTCCTGACGGGACAGGAAGTACCCCGGCATATCACGGGTGTTGATCGGCTCGATCAGCAGGTCCCGTCCGGCCTTGGCCGCCTCACGAGCGGCAAAGCGCAGGTTGTCGATATAGGTGGCGTGATGCGCCGCGCGGGCTTCGGTCTGAGTTCGGGCATCGACGCCCTCCGGCAGCAGCCCGGCCATGGCATGCACGCGCGGGCAGTCCAGGGCCTCGGCGTAGCGCAGCCCCTCGACCACGGAATCGCGGAACTCCGCCTCGCGGCCCGGCAGGCTGGCGAGCCCCCGCTCCCCCGCCTCCCAGTCACCGGGCGGCAGGTTGAACAGCACCTGCTCGACGCCCGACGCACGCAGCGCCTCGGCGAGGCTCTCCGGCGCGTGGGCATAGGGAAACAGGTACTCGACCCCCGTGAAGCCGGCATCGGCGGCCGCGGCGAAGCGGTCGAGGAAGGCATGCTCGGTGAACAGCATGCTGAGGTTGGCGGCCAGTCGGATCATCGTCGGTTTCCTGTTTGCATCGGGTCAGCTGCGGGGGAAACGGGCCTCGAGCTCGGCCACCTGTTCCGGTGTCAGGGCGCGAGGATTTCGTCCGTGCAGCAGCAGATAGAGCTTGGCGGTCTCCTCCAGCTCCTCGGTGGCATAGACCGCGGCCTCCAGCGACTTGCCGGCGACCACCGGGCCGTGGTTGGCCAGCAGCACCGCGCTGTGTTTCCCCGCCAGCCCGCGCACGGCATCGCCCAGGCTCGGGTCGCCTGGAATGTGGTAGGGCACCAGCGGCAGGCGGCCCACCCGCATCACGTAGTAGGCGGTCAGCGGCGGGATGCAGTCGCAGGGATCCACGTCGGGCAGGCAGGACACGGCCACCGAATGGGTGGAGTGGAGGTGCACGATGGCGCCGGACTGGGGACGCTCCTCGTACATCGCCGTGTGCAGGAAATGCTCCTTGGTCGGCTTGTCACCGTCGAGCAGCCGGCCGTCCCGGTCCAGGCGCGAGATGCGTGCCGGGTCGAGGCGTCCCAGACAGGCATTGGTGGGGGTCATCAGCCATCCGCCATCCTCGAGGCGCACGCTGATGTTGCCGCTGGAACCCATGGTCAGCCCACGATCGAACAGCGACTGGCCAAGCGTGCTGATCTGCTCGCGTAGCGCATTGATGGCGTGAGCGCTCATGGCAGCACCTCGAAGGCTCGAGTAAAGAAGTCACGGCCACCGAAGTTGCCCGACTTGAGAGCCAGGGACAGTGGGGCCTCGCGGCCTGCCAGCGGCGCCTGGGTCCAGGGCACGCCGGGGTCGATCTGGTCGCCGATGCGTAGCATGTCGATGCCCAGCGTCGAGACCACGGCACCGGAGCTCTCGCCCCCGGCCACCACCAACCGGCCCACGCCTTCGGCAACCAGGGTGCTGGCCAGCCGCCCCAGAGCCTGTTCGACCAGCTCGCCGGCGCGTTCGACGCCCAGCGCCGCCTGGGCGGCCTTGACCCGCTCCGGGTCGGCGGAGGCATAGACCAGCACCGGACCGCCATCGGCGAGACGCTCGCGGGCGAAGGCCAGGGCCGCCTCCAGGTGGGCATCGCCTTCGGCGAGCTCGAGCGGATCCAGGGCGAAGCCCCGGGGGTGTTCGAGAGAGTAGCGTTCGAGGAAATGATCGACCTGGCCGAGCGTGGCCCGCGAACAGCTCCCCGAGAGCACCAGGGCGCTGCCCGTCGCCGGGGCGAGACGGCCGGGCTCGGCGACCTCGGCCAGCCAGCCCCGGCGCCGGTACTGCGCCGGCAGCGCCTGGCCGAGCCCGGAGCCGCCGGTGACCAGCGGCAGGTCGACCACGGCCTCGGCGATCACCTCGAGGTCCTGCTCGTCGAGGGTGTCGCAGATCGCATGGCGCACGCCCTGTTCCGCCAGGGACCGAAGATGGACGCGCGTGGCCTCGGCGCCGCGGGCCAACACCGGCCGCGCCGCCAGGCCCACCGCATGGGGTGTCTGGCGACCCAGTACGCGCACCAGGTCGGCGTCGTGCATGGGATTCAAGGGATGGTGCTGCATGCCACTGTCGTTGAGCAGGCGATCGCCGACGAAGAGGTGGCCCTGGTAGACGGTGCGGCCATTGATCGGAAAGGCCGGGACCATCACCGTCTGGGCACTCCCCGACCGCTCCAGGAGGGCGTCGGCGACTGGGCCGATATTGCCGGCGTCGGTGGAATCGAAGGTCGAGCAGTACTTGAAGAATATCTGTCTGGCGCCTTGGGCCTGCAACCACGCCTGCGCCGCCAGGGACTCCGTCACGGCTTCCCCTGCCGGGCAGGAGCGAGATTTCAGCGCCACCACCACCGCATCGACATCATCCAGCGCCAGCTCTCCTTCCGGCATCCCGATTACCTGTAGGCAGCGCATGCCGCTGCGCACCAGGTTGTTGGCCAGGTCGGTAGCCCCGGTGAAGTCATCGGCGATGGCGCCCAGCACGATCGTCATGGTCACGCCTCCCCGGGATCGTTGGCGGCCTCGGGCAGCGTGATGCCCGACAAGCGCTCGTAGACCTTGATCACGGCCGCGTCATCCTCGCGGCCGAAGCCGGCACCCTTGGCCGCCGTGAACTGCTGCAGGGCAGATGACGCCACCGGGGTCGGCAGGGCCAGCTCGCGGCCGGTGTCGTGGACGATGTTGAGGTCCTTGACGAAGATGTCGACGGCGGACAGCGGCGTATAGTCGCCCTTGAGGATATGCGGCACCCGGTTCTCGAACATCCAGGAGTTGCCCGCCGAATGGGTGATCACCTCATAGACGGTGTCCGGGTCCAGCCCCATGCGGATGCCCAGCGCCATGGCCTCGGCGGCGGTGGCGATGTGCACGCCGGCCAGCAGCTGGTTGACCAGCTTCATGCTCGACCCGACACCCACCTCGTCACCCAGCCGATAGACGGTGGCGGCCATGCCGTCGAGGGCCGGAGCGGCCTTGTCGAAGGCTGCCGGCGTGCCCGAGGCCATCACCGACAGCTGCCCGGCCCGCGCCTTGGCGGCCCCGCCGCTGATCGGCGCGTCGAGCATCTCGAGCCCGGCCTCGGCCAGCCGCGCGCCGAGCCGGCGGGCGATGCTGGGGGCCACCGTAGCGCACTGCAGCACCACGTTACCCGGGGCGAGAGCGCCCACCAGGCCCTGGTCACCGAACAGCACTTGCTCGACCTGATCGGCATTGACGACCACCAGCAGCACGATGTCGCAGTGAGCGGCCAGTTCCGCGGGGGTGGCGGCGCCGCGGCCTCCCTTGGCCTCGAAGGCTTGGCGTGCCTGGGCCGACACGTCGCAGCCTGTCACCGCCAGACCCTGTTCGAGCAGTGCGGCAGCCGTGCCCATGCCCATGGCCCCTAGACCGATGACCCCGATGCGAGGCGTGCTTGCGGAAATGTCGCTCACCTTTCGATCTCCCGATGGTCGCGTGATTTGCTATGTGCTGTGATTCACGGTGGTAGCGCTACCATGTTAGCGCTACCATAGTTCTAGACGAGTGACTTCCCGGCAGCAAGCCTAGTGTGCAAGGATGAGACCAATGTCTAACTCGAACGCAGGCCCGCGACGGCGGAGAGGTTCCGATCAGCCCACTCTGAAGCAGGTGGCTGATGCGGCCGGCGTCTCTCCGATTACCGTGTCCCGCGCCCTGAACACGCCGGAGCGGGTCAACGAGGAGACCCGAAAGCGGGTCCTCGAGGCCGTCGATCAGGTGGGCTACGTACCCAACCTCGTCGCCGGCAGCCTGGCATCCGCCAGCTCCCGCTTCATCGCGGTGATCGTGCCGTCGCTGGCCAACGCGGTGTTCATCGAGGTGATCCGCGGCCTGCAGGAGACCTTCGAGGCCCGCGGCTACCAGATCCTGCTCGGCAACACCGACTACGACCTGGACCGCGAGTATCAGCTGGTGCGCACCTTCCTGGGCTGGTCCTGCTCGGCGTTGGTCACGGCAGGACTGCGTCACAGCGACGCCTGTCTCGGCCTGCTCGGGCACTGGGACAAGCCGATCATGGAAGTGATGGAACTGGGCGAGGCCCTGGACCTCAATGTCGGCCTCGACCACCAGGAGGCGGGGCGCTGCATGGCCCGCCACCTGCTGGCGCGGGGGCACCGCTCGATCGTCTATGTGGGGGCCTGCCTGGACAGGGACTACCGTGCCGGCATGCGCTTCGCGGGACATCGCGAGGTGCTCGAGGCGGCCGGCCTGGACGCCCCCCTCATCGAACTCGATCGGCTGGGCAGCCTGGAGGCGGGTGCCGCCGGACTCGACCAGGTGCTGGGCGGCTTCCCCGGGGCCCGGGCCATCCACTTCGCCAACGATGACCTGGCGACCGGCGCCCTGCTGCATGCACAGCGCCTCGGCCTGCGGGTCCCCGGGGACATCGCCATCGCCGGTTTCAATGGCCTGACGCTGGGCCAGCACGTCACGCCCCGGCTGACCACCATCCAGTCACCCCGCGAGACCATGGGTCGACTGGCGGCCGAGCAGGTCCAGAGACGACTGGATCACCAGCCGGTGACGCAACGGCAGCAGGATGTGGGCTTCACGCTCATGGTCGGCCAGAGTACCTGAGACCGGGAGAGTGAAAGAGGTGACACGCCATCCGCCGGCCGACGCGGCTTTCCCCCTTTCCGGTCCGGCGGTACCAGCTCGTGACGATAATCCCGTCAGGGAGAACGGCTATCGCTCGAAGATCACGGTGCGTCTTGCATGCAAGAAGCTTTCGGCGTGGCGGTCGTCGAAGGACTGCTGCTCGGTGATGTAGCAGCGGTTCTCCTTGAGGAAGCGGGTGATCACGTCCACGGTGCCCAACCGGCTGGGACACTGGGCCGTGAGGATCCATGTATCGTCACTCATATCGACACTACGATTCATGGGGCTCATGGGATGACTCCTGACGAAGCAGGCCGGGGCGGGCCCCGGCCTGGAAACGCATGTGAGGGAAAAGCCCGGGATCAGCGCTCGACGCCGAGGCAGAACTCCTCGCCGGCATCCAGCAACCAGCGATAGGTGTAGTCGGCGAAGCTGCGGCGCACCACCAGCTCCCAGCACTGCTCATCGGGGCGACGCAGGATCACCGTGGCCTTGGCGAAGACCGTGGTAACGCCCTTGCCGACCGGGAAGTGACTGGGGTGAACATCGTAGACCACCGACTTCATCAACAGCTCCCGGGCGGACTCGCCCTCGAGCTCGACCAGGGTCTGTCCGCCGCTGACGTTGCTGATGGCGAAGTGAGCGTCGCCCAGCGCCTCGCGCAGCCGATTCTCCAGCGCGGCCTCCTCGCCGCCGGGCACGATCAGCAGCCACTCGTCGGGGGAGAGCCACTGGATCGAACGCTCGCCCGCCGCATCGCGGGTGAGCCCCTGGGGCTCACCGGGCAGCGGGACACCGAGCACCGCGCGGACCGCCTCATCGAGGACGATGGCCCCGCCACGCAGGACCAGGTGACCGAGGAAGGGCCGCTCGCGCAGCACCACGCGGCTCTCGCCAGTGGGGGCCGGGGCCCCCGTGCGACGATAGGCATAGGCCAGCGGCGATTTCACCGGGATCTTGGCCTCGGTACGGGTATCGAAGGTCCTGACGTTGGCGATGACGGGATCAGACATTCTGGCGCTCTCCCTTGGGATCGACGAAGATCGGGCTGACGATGTCGGCCTCATGGACCTGGCCGTCGGCCATGGGCAGATAGACGGTCTCGCCCATCTTCTGCTGGCCGCCCTTGACCACGGCGAGGGCGAAACCGCTGTCCAGGGTCGGGCTGTAGTAGCTGGAGGTCACATGGCCCGCCATGGGCATGGGGATAGAGTGGTTCGGGTCGAAGACGATCTGGGCGCCCTCCTCCAGCACCACCTTGGGGTCCCTGGGTTTCAGGCCCACCAGCTGCTTGCGGTCGGGGCGCTTGGTGTCGGGGCGAGACAGAGCCCGCTTGCCGATCCAGGAACACGGCTTGTCATACCCTACGCACCATTGCATACCCAGATCCTCCGGGGTCACCGAGCCGTCAGTCTCCTGGCCGGTGATGATGAAGCCCTTCTCGGCCCGCAGCACGTGCATGGTCTCGGTTCCGTAAGGCGTCAGGCCGTAGCGGTCGCCATTGGCAAACAGCGCCTCCCAGACGTGCATGGCATAGTTGGCCTGGACGTTGATCTCGTAGGCGAGCTCACCGGTAAAGGAGATGCGGAACACCCGTGCCGGGACGCCGGCCACCACGCCCTCGCGCCAATCCATGAACTTGAAGCTGTCGCGGTCCAGGTCCATGTCGGTGATCTCGGCCAGCAGCCTGCGGGCCTCGGGGCCGGTGACGGTCATGGTCGCCCAGTGGTCGGTCACCGAGGTGAAAGTGACCTGCAGTTCCGGCCACTCGGTCTGGTGCCACAGTTCCAGCCACTCCAGCACGCCGGCCGCTCCGCCGGTGGTAGTGGTCATCAGGAAGTGATTATCGGCCAGGCAGCTGGTGGTGCCGTCATCGAAGACCATGCCATCGTCCTTGCACATCAGCCCGTAGCGTACGCGCCCGGGCGCCAGCTGAGCCCACTTGTTGGTGTAGACCCGCCCGAGAAACTCGCGGGCATCCGGCCCTTGGATGTCGATCTTGCCGAGCGTGGAGGCGTCGAGGATGCCGACGGCCTCGCGCACCGCACGGCACTCCCGCGCCACCGCCTCCGCCATACTCTCGCGTTCGCTGCCGACCTCGCCGCGGCGTTCTTGTGGAAAGTACCAGGGGCGCTTCCACTGGCCGACGTCCTCGAACTCGGCGCCGTGCGCTACGTGCCACGGATGCAGGGCGGTATGACGCTCGGGCTCGAACAGCTCGCGGCAGTGGCGCCCGACGATGGCGCCGAAGGTCACCGGCGTGTAGTTGGGGCGGAACACCGTGGTGCCCACCTCGGGGATCGACTTGCCCAGGCAGCGGGCGGCGATGGCCATGCCGTTGATATTGCCGAGCTTGCCCTGGTCGGTGCCGAAGCCCATGGCGGTGTAGCGCTTGACGTGCTCGATGGATTCGAAGCCCTCGCGGGTCGCCAGCTCGACGGCCGCCGCGGTGACGTCGTTCTGCAGGTCGACGAACTGCTTGGGCGCGCGCAGGGTCGGCTTTACGTGGGGGACCTGATACAGCGCCATCGCCGCGCCGTCGCGGCGTGTCGCGACCCGTGGAAGGGCCACGGCGCCCTCCGGGAAACCGAGCTCCGCTGCGGCCTCATGCCCTGCCCGGGCACCCTCCTCCAGCACCTCGCCGGTTGGGTAGGTGCCCATGGCCCCGCCGGCGGCGCTCACCCCCTTCACCAGACCGGGCACGAAGCCCAGGAGATCGTCACGCCAGGTAGGCCGCGCGCCGGTGTGCGACGCCAGGTGGATCACCGGGCTGTAACCACCGGAGCTGCCAATGGTGTCGCAGGCCAGTGTCTCCATCTCCCCGGTGACACGAAATGCCTCCAGGTCGACGCGCGCCACCCGCGCCGCGCTGACCCGGGCATCGCCCCTGGCCTCGATCACCGCACTTCCGGTGATGATGCGGATGCCCTTGGCGCGGGCCTGCTCGACCAGCTCACCGTCGGGCTCGGCCCGGGCATCGACGATGGCCACCACCTCGCGGCCGCTCTCCGCCCAGTCCAGTGCGGCACGGTAGGCATGGTCGTTGCTGGTAGAGAGCACCAACTTCCGGCCCGGCACCACGCCGTAGCGGCGGATATAGGTGGAGACGGCGCCGGCCACCAGGTTGCCCGGCACGTCGTTGTTGGCGTAGACCAGCGGGCGCTCGTGGGCCCCGGTGGCGAGGATCACCCGGCCGGCTCGCACGCGGTGCAGGCGCGAACGCACCTGGCGCCACCCTCCCTTGCGTGGGGCGGTCTCGCCGAGATGCTCGGTGCGCCGCTCGTGCAGCGTGACGAAATGGTGGTCGTGATAGCCATTGGCCGTGGTCCGCGGCAGCAGGGTGACATTGTCCCTCTCGCCCAGCACCTTGAGCGCCTCGGCGACCCAGGCACCGGCGGGCCGGCCATCGAGGGTCTCGTGACTGTCGAGCAGCGAGCCGCCCATCTCCTCCTGCTCGTCGCAGAGGATCACCCGAACACCACTGCGCGCCGCGGCCAGGGCCGCGGCCAGCCCCGCCGGGCCGGCACCGACCACCAGCACGTCACAGTGCTGGTGCAGATGATCGTAGCTGTCCGGGTCGCGCTCCATGGGGCTACGACCCAACCCCGCGCCCTTGCGGATGATCTTCTCGTAGGTCATCCACAGGGAGGCCGGGGCCATGAAGGTCTTGTAGTAGAACCCCGGCGGCATGAAGGTGCCGCCCAGCTTGCCGACCAGGCTCATCATATCGCGCTGTACATTGGGCCAGCCGTTGGTGCTGCATGCCTGCAGCCCATCGAAGAGCGCCTGTTGGGTGGCCCGCACGTTGGGCACCTGTGCCGCTTCGATGCTACCCAGCTGGACCAGCGCATTGGGCTCCTCGGCGCCGGCGGCGACGATGCCTCGCGGCCGCGAGTACTTGAAGCTGCGGTTGACGATGTCGACGCCGTTGGCCAGCAACGCCGAGGCCAGAGTGTCGCCGGCATGACCCTGATAGCGCTTACCATTGAAGATGAAGCCCAGCTTGCAGGAGCGGTCGATGCGCCCGCCCTGGCCGAGACGATGGGGTTGGCTCATGCGTGGACTCCTGCCTTGAGCGGTGCTTGCGCTTCCCGCGTTGCATCCTGGGGGCGCCGACCGTCGGGATATTCGGCGGTGAACGACGGCTGCTCGCCGATCCGATAGGTCTCCAGGATCTCGTAGGTCACCGTATTGCGCGTGATATTGAAGAACTTGCGGCAGCCCACGGCATGCACCCAGAGCTCATGGTGGATACCGCGGGGGTTGTCACGGAAGAACAGGTAGTCGCCCCATTCCTCGTCGCTGCAGGCCTCCGGGTCGGCGGGACGCTGGAGGTGCGCCTGGCCCTTGGCATGAAACTCTTCTTCCTCGCGGTGTTCGCCGCAGTAGGGGCAATGGATATGGAACATGGTGATCTCCTCAGTGGGCGACGCCAGCGGCACCGTGCTCGTCGATCAGCGCCCCGGAATGGAAGCGATCGATGGAGAACGGTGCGGCGATGGGATGCATCTCGCCCCTGGCGAGGCTGGCCGCGAACACCTGCCCCGATCCCGGGGTGGCCTTGAAGCCGCCGGTGCCCCAGCCGCAGTTGAAGTAGAGTCCCTTCACCGGAGTCTTCGAGATGATCGGGCAGGCGTCCGGGCAGGTGTCGACGATGCCGCCCCACTGGCGGTTCATGCGTACCCGGGAGAAGATCGGGAACATCTCGACGATGGCCTGCAGGGTGTGCTCCACGGTCGGGTAACTGCCTCGCTGCCCATAGCCGTTGTAACCATCGATGCCGGCCCCGATCACCAGGTCGCCCTTGTCGGTCTGGCTGATGTAGCCGTGCACGTGGTTGGACATCACCACGGTATCCAGTACCGGCTTGAGCGGCTCGGAGACCAGCGCCTGCAGCGGGTGGGACTCCAGCGGCAGCTTGAAGCCGGCCATCTTGGCCAGCACGCCGGAGTTGCCGGCCGCCACGCAGCCCACGGTCTTGGCCTCGATGTCGCCGCGGTTGGTATGCACCCCGTAGACGCGGCCGTCACGGACCTTGAAGCCGGTGACCTCGGTCTGCTGGAGGATGTCCACGCCATGGGCGTCGGCGCCCCGGGCGAAGCCCCAGGCCACGGCGTCGTGGCGGGCCACGCCGGCCCGCGGCTGCCAGGAGGCGCCGAGGATCGGATAGCGGGCGTTCTTCGAGCAGTCCATGATCGGCACCCGCGCCTGGACACCCTTGGCGTCGAGCACTTCACCGTCGATGCCGTTGAGGCGGTTGGCATTGACCCGGCGCTGGATATCGCGCATGTCCTGCAGGGTGTGGCCCAGGTTGAGCACGCCGCGCTGGGAGAACATGACGTTGTAGTTGAGGTCCTGGGAGAGCCCTTCCCACAGCTTCATGGAGTGCTCGTAGAGCGCCGCCGCCTCGTCCCACAGATAGTTGGAACGCACGATAGTCGTATTGCGCGCCGTATTACCGCCGCCCAGCCAGCCCTTCTCGATCACGGCGATATTGCGGACGCCGAACTCCTTGGCCAGATAATAGGCTGTGGCCAGGCCATGGCCGCCACCGCCGACGATGATCACGTCATACGCCTTCTTGGGCTCGGGATTGCGCCACTGGCGCTCCCAGTTCTCGTGATGGCTCAACGCGTGCTTGACTAGCGCGAAGCCTGAATAACGTTGCATAGGGGTCTCCTCCATGGCCCCGCCGGCCAGGCCGACGGGAACGGGCTTACGCGATGGACGTGGCAGACTCGGACATCTGCGGGGCCGACACGGCGGCATAAACGGGATGGCGCGCACAGAGCTCGGCCACCTTGCCGCGCACCTCGTCCTCGATGGCGGTCGTGTCGGCCTGCTCGGCCAGCACGTCGAGGATGTCGCAGATCCAGCCGGCCAGCGCCTCGCAGTCCGCCTCGCGGAAGCCTCGCGTCGTCACCGCCGGGGTACCGATACGCAGCCCGGAGGTCACAAAGGGACTCTGGGGATCATGGGGCACGGCGTTCTTGTTGACGGTGATGTGGGCACGCCCCAGAGCGGCATCCGCCGCCTTGCCGGTCACCCCCTGGCGGATCAGCGAGACCAGGAAGAGATGGTCGTCGGTACCGCCGGAGACCACGTCGAAGCCGCGTTCGACGACGACATTCGCCATGCACCGGGCGTTGTCGATGACCTGGGCCTGGTAGCGCACGAAGTCCTGGCTCATGGCCTCCTTGAAGGCCACCGCCTTGGCGGCGATCACATGCATCAGCGGGCCGCCCTGCTGGCCCGGGAAGACCGCACCATTGAGCTTCTTGTAGAGGGCCTCGTCGCCGCTGGCGGAGAGGATCAGGCCGCCGCGGGGACCGCGCAGGGTCTTGTGAGTGGTAGTCGTCACCACGTGGGCGTGAGGCAGCGGGCTCGGATAGTGGCCGGCGGCCACCAGGCCGGCGACATGGGCCATGTCGACCAGTAACCAGGCCCCGACCTCGTCGGCGATGTCGCGGAAGCGGCGCCAGTTGACCACCCGGGAGTAGGCCGAGAAGCCGGCAATGATCATCTTCGGCTTGTGGCTCTGCGCCAGGCGCTCGACCTCTTCATAGTCGATCTCGCCGGTCTCCGGGTTCAGGCCGTACTGCACGGCGTGGTAGTACTTGCCGGAGAAGTTGGGCGCCGCCCCATGGGTCAGGTGGCCGCCGTGGGCCAGGCTCATGCCCAGCACGGTGTCACCCGGCTTGACCAGCGCCATGAAGGCCGCCGCGTTGGCCTGGGCACCGGAGTGGGGCTGGACGTTGGCATAGTCGGCGCCGAACAGCGCGCAGGCCCGCTCGATAGCCAGCTGCTCGACCACATCGACATGCTCGCAGCCACCGTAGTAGCGCTTGCCGGGATAGCCCTCGGCGTACTTGTTGGTCAGCTGGGTGCCCTGGGCCTCCATGACCTGGGGGCTCGCGTAGTTCTCCGAGGCGATCAGCTCGATATGGGCTTCCTGGCGTGCCACCTCGTCGGCGATGGCGGCGGCGATCTGCGGGTCGGTTGTTGTAAGGTTGTTGGCGTTCATGGCATCACCCTGGTGGTTGGCTTCGCAACGTTAAGATAAAGAGAAACTCGCGGTATCCTGGAAACGACACCGCCGTCATTGCGCGAGACAGGCGCGTGGAATGGACGTGAAGCGCCGCCGCAGTTCGCGCCGATACGGCGCGGAGCGGTCAATATTCCACCACCACGTTGCCCAGCGGCTTGCTGCAGCAGGAGAGGATATAGCCCTCGGCCACATCCTCGTCGGTGATGCCACCGTTGTGCTCCATGTCGACCTGACCAGCGCTGAGGGGTACCCGGCAGGTCCCGCAGATCCCCATGCCACAGGCCTTGGGAATATGCAGCCCCAACTTGGCCGCCGCTGAGTGCACTGTCTCACCCGGCTGTATGCGCACACTCTTGCCGGTCGTGCTGAACTCGACGCTGATCATTTCGGCGACATCGAACTCCTCGGCCTCGGCTTCCGCCTGCTCGACGTTTTCGATCACCGCCTCCTGGATATCCAGCGGCGTGGCATCGAAGGACTCCTCGTGGTAGTGACTCATATCGAAGCCGTTCTTACGCAGCAGCGTCTTGACGGCATTCATGTAGGGGGGGGGGACCGCAGCAGAAGATTTCTCGATCCATGAAGTCCGGCGCCATCAGCTCGAGCATCGGCTGGCCAAGGTAGCCACGGAATCCGGACCAGGCTTCCCCCAGCTCGTCGCTTCGCTCGCACACGATATGCAGCGTGAACTCGGGAATCCGCGAGAAGATATGCTCGAGTTCCCGGTGAAAGATGATATCGCGCGGCGTACGCGCGCTATGCACGAACTGCAGGTCCACGGCCGCGTTGGTGTCGAAGAACCAGCGTGCCATCGACATAAGGGGCGTGATACCGACACCACCGGAGAGCATCAGCACCTTGTCGGCAGGGTAGTCGATGACATTGAAGTTGCCGACCGGCCCATGCACCGCCAGCTCGTCGTTCACCCCCAGATTGTCGTGCAGCCAGTTGGACACCACCCCGCCCGGAATGCGCTTGACGGTGATCGAGAAGCTGTAGGGCACGGACGGCGAGCTGGAGATGGTGTAGGAGCGCATGACCTGCTGACCGTCGATCTGCAGTTCCAGGGTCACGAATTGTCCCGGCTTGAAGAAGAACATGACGGGCTGTTCGGCCATGAAGCAGAAGGTGCAGGTATCCCAGGTTTCCTGGATCACCTTGACGCAGCGCACCAGGTGACGGCCGTTGGTCCAGGTCTGGGTGGTGACGGGATTGAGGAAGCTCATTGTCATTGTCGTATCGCCCGGGCTGCAGCATGAAGGTCTCCGACCGCGGTGCCCCGCCTGCCGTTGAGCGAATTCTGCGCAGCCTGGCGCCACTCGACTTGCCTGTCAGCGACACGGACATGCCCATGACCTCCTGACCGGCAACTTTATCTTGTGGTCCGCGTCGCTACTGCATCATCGCGAGTCGCGACGAGACAACTGGACTCGAAGCCGCTGATCCACACTCGCTACAATCCGCCACTGCCAACGGCCGTGAGCGGCCACCATCGGTTCCTTTTTTCCCGAACAACCGCGAGGCCGCCAAAACGGCCCAGCAAGAGGATGTATCGCAATGGACCCTATGTCTCCCGCTCGTCTGGATGATCCTTTGGCACCGGCCCGCGAGGCAACGGCCGAGATGCTGACCCACCGCCAGCATCACTTCTCGCTACCCCAACCCTTCTACAACGACGAACGGCTGTTCCGCCTGGACATGCAGGAAATCTTCGAGAAGGAGTGGCTGTTTGCCGGGATGACCTGCGAGATTCCCGCCAAGGGCAACTTCATGACCCTGGAGGCGGGCGACAACCCGGTAGTCATCGTGCGGGGCGATAACGGCAGGATCCATGCCTTTCACAACGTCTGCCGGCATCGCGGCTCCCGGCTCTGCGTCAGCGACAAGGGAAAGGTCGCCAAGCTGGTCTGTCCCTACCACCAGTGGACCTACGAGCTGGATGGCCGGCTGCTGTTCGCGGGCAGCGACATGGGGGTGAACTTCGACCTCGCCGCCTACGGACTCAAGCCGGTGAACGTGCGCACCGCCGGCGGCTATCTCTTCGTCAGCCTGGCCGATGAGCCCCCGGCCATCGAGGAGCTCCTCGAAAGCCTGGCGCACTACCTCGCCCCCTACGACATGGACAACGTCAAGGTGGCGGTAGAATCCAGCATCATCGAGCAGGCCAACTGGAAACTGGTGATCGAGAATAACCGCGAGTGCTACCACTGCAATGCGGCCCATCCGGAGCTGCTCAGCTCGCTGCAAGAGTTCGACGACAGCGACGACCCCCGCGCCACCCCGACCTACAAGGCGCTGGTGGCGCACAAGCAGCAGCAGTGGGGAGAGATGGGCGTGCCCTGGCAGCTGAGGCGACTGGGCAAGCGCAACCGCCTGACCCGCACCCCGCTGCTAGAAGGCACCGTCTCGATGACCCTGGACGGCAAACCAGGATGCAGGAAATTGATGGGCCGCCTCCCCAGCGCCGACCTCGGAGCCCTGCGCATCCTGCACCTGCCCAACTCCTGGAACCACTTCATGGGTGATCATGCCGTGGTGTTCCGGGTGATGCCGCTGGGGCCCCAGCAGACGGTGGTGACCACCAAGTGGCTGGTCCACAAGGACGCCGTGGAGGGCGTCGATTACGATCCGACCCAGCTGCGCCGCGTCTGGGACGCCACCAACGAACAGGATCGCCGACTGACCGAAGAGAACCAGCGCGGGATCAACTCCCGGGGTTATGAGCCCGGCCCCTACTCGGAGACCTTCGAGTTCGGGGTGATCGACTTCATCGACTGGTACAGCGAGAGCCTGCTGGAGAACCTCGGCCATACCGCCCCGCACCTAAAGCTGGCGGAAGGCTGACCGCTTGCTTGCCATGCTCGCCGGGTCCAGCAAGGGTTTGGCAAGCCGCTGCGACTCTACGCGAAACCCTACAAGGAAGCAGGTATAGATAAGTACTTCCAAAGAACAAGCACTTACAAAAAGGACGCCCCCGATCTCGGGGGCGTCTTGCTTTCACTGGCGTGAACCGCCAATGCTAGGTGCTATGAATCGGCAATATCTCACTCATCGTCCACCGGGTTGGCCGCCGAATCCGTGGCCTTGACCCGGTCAGGCACCTCATCTTCGCTCAGCGTTTCACCATTGGGTCCTACCGCCTCATCGAGATCACCTTCTTCAACCGGGTTGGCCGCCGAATCCGTGGACTTGACGCGGTCAGGCACCTTGTCTTCACTCACCATTTCGCCATCCCTAAGGGTTTCGTCCAGATCACCCTCTTCCACGGGATTGGCCGCCGAATCCGTGGCCTTTGCTGCTGGCTCATCGGCAGCAAAGGCCTGTGGACCAAGGACCAAGCCAAATGCGATACCAAGAATACCGACCTTCTTAAGTACGTCCTGTGGGATCATATATGTGACCTCCGTTGGCTTCGGAAAATGCGCCTCAATAGGCGAATGCAACATCATATCTTGCTAATTAGGTTAGACACCCTTGGCGCAAAATGTTGCAAGTCATGCACAACGCGCATACACCAGCGGAAGTCTAATTTATACCAGCCTCACGGACCTCAGTCGCCCTCCGCCAATGCCGATGCGGCATAACCCAAGTGGCATGCGGCATACTTGAATTCCGGGATCTTGCCGTACGGGTCGAGCGCCGGGTTGGTCAGGATGTTGGCCGCCGCCTCCACGTAGCAGAAGGGCACGAACACCATCCCCTCGGCCATCAGCGGATCGACCCGCGTCTTCAGGGTGATGGCGCCCCGCCGGGTGGTGATGGTAATCGGCTCGCCCGGCGCCATGCGCAGGCGCAGCAGTTCGGCCGGGGCGAGGCTCGCCACCGCCTCGGGCTCAAGCTCGTCGAGCACCCGGGAGCGGCGGGTCATGGAGCCGGTGTGCCAGTGCTCCAGCTGACGCCCGGTGATCAGTACCGTCGGGTAGTCGCCATCGATGGGCTCGTCCGGGGGCAGCGGACGGGTCGGGGTGAACCGCGCCCGCCCGCTAGCGGTGGGGAAGGCCTCACTGAACACCACGTCGGCACCCGGGGCGTCGGCGGCGGGGCACGGGTAGGTGACCGAGCTCTCGCGCTCCAAGCGTGCCCAGGAGATATGGTCGAGGGAGGCCATGCCCTGCTGCATCTCGGCGAACACCTCGCGCGGGTGCGTGTAATCCCAGCCCAGGCCCAGCCGATTGGCGATCTGCTGGATGATCCACCAGTCGGGCCTGGCATCAAAGGGCAGTGGCACGGCGGCGCGGCCCAGCTGCACCTGGCGATTGGTGTTGGTCACCGTGCCGTCCTTCTCCGGCCAGCTTGATGCCGGCAGGATGACGTCGGCGAACTGGGCGGTCTCGGTGACGAACAGGTCTTGCACCACCAGGTGCTCGAGCCTGGCCAGGGCCGCCCGGGCATGGTCGAGGTCCGGGTCGGACATCGCCGGGTTCTCGCCGAGGATGTACATCCCCTTGATGGTCCCGGCCGCGATGGCATCCATGATCTCCACCACGGTGAGCCCGGGCGTGGCGTCGAGCGGGGTGTTCCACAGCTCCTCGAAGGCGGCACGCACCTGGGCGTCGCTCACCGGCTGGTAGTCGGGCAGCACCATGGGGATCAGGCCGGCGTCGGAGGCGCCCTGGACGTTGTTCTGGCCGCGCAGCGGGTGCAGGCCGGTGCCGGGGCGGCCGGTGTGGCCACAGGCCAGGGCCAGGGAGATCAGGCAGCGGGCATTGTCGGTACCGTGCACGTGCTGGGAGATGCCCATCCCCCAGAAGATCATCGCCTTGTCGGCGTTGGCATAGAGCCGGGCGAGCTCGCGGATCTGTTCGGGGGCGACGCCACAGGCCGGCGACATCGCCTCGGGGGTCAGGTCCTGCACATGGGCCTTGAGCGCCTCGAAACCCTCGGTGTGGGCATCGATATAGGCCTGATCAAAGAGCCCCTCGCTGACGATGACATTGAGCATGGCGTTGTAGAGCGAGACGTCGCCACCGGGGGTGAAGCGCACGCTGCGGTGGGCATAGGCGTCCAGCGCCTGGCCACGGGGGTCGAGGATGATCAGCTTGGTGCCGTTTCTGGCCGCCTGCTTGAAGTAGGTGGCCGCCACCGGGTGATTGATCGCCGGGTTGCAGCCGGTGAGGATCACCACCTCGGCCTCGAGGGCCTGCATGAAGGAGGCGGTCACCCCCCCCGAGCCGATGCACTCCATCAGCGCCGCCACGGAGCTTGCGTGACAGAGCCGGGTGCAGTGGTCGACATGGTTGGAGCCGAAGCCGGTGCGCACCAGCTTCTGGAACAGCCAGGCCTCCTCGTTGGAGCACTTGGCGCTGCCGAAGCCGGCCAGGGCGTCGGGACCATGGGCCGCCTTGAGATCGCCGAGTCTCCGGGCGGCGAGGTCCAGCGCCTCCTCCCAGCTCGCCTCGCGGAAATGGGTCAGCGGGTCGAGGGGGTCGAAGCCGGGATCGAGCCCCTTGGGCACGCCCGGCCGGCGGATCAGCGGCCGAGTGAGGCGTGCGGGATGGTAAGGGTAGTCGAAGCCGAAGCGGCCCTTGACGCACAGCCGGCCCTGGTTGGACGGTCCATTTCGACCCTCGACGAAGAGTATACGTCCTTCGCTCGGGGCTGACCCGGCGACAGTACTGCGGGGAGGCGCTGTGGATCCTTCCCTGGACGCTACCTCGGCCGTCCCTGGTCCTCGGACCTCCCCTTCGCCCTGCCCCCGGTGCCCCTCGCGGTCACTGGGGCCCTCCTGAATATGGTAGGTGAGCTGACAGCCCACCCCGCAGTAGGGGCAGACCGAATCCACGGTGCGATCGGCCGCCTGCGAGTCGCCGTGCCCCGCGGCATCGACCAGGGTCGCCGGCATCAGCGCCCCGGTGGGACAGGCCTGGACGCACTCGCCGCAGGCCACGCAGGTGCTCGCGCCCATGGGGTCGTCGAAGTCGAAGACGATCTTGGCGGCGGCGCCGCGATGGGCCAGGCCGATGACATCGTTGCCCTGGACCTCGCGGCAGGCGCGCACGCAGAGGTTGCACGCGATGCAGGCATCGAGATTGACGTTCATCGCCGAATGGCTGGCGTCATGGCCGTGGGCATGGGGGAGCGCGGCGTCGCGTTCGGCGACATGGTGCACCGTGGGGGCGCCTCGCTCGGCACGCGCCGGCAGCCATTCGCGCACCGCGCTGGCGTCGATGGCCAACTGGTCGGCCATGGCCCAGAAGTGGCTCGAGCGGTCGGGGCTGTCATCGCGCTCGGGCTGGTCGGCCATCAGCAGCTCCATGACGCCCTCGCGGGAGACTCGCGCCCGCTCGGAGCTGGCGCTCTTCACCACCATGGCGGGGGTCGCCTCGCGCAGGCAGCTCGCCGCCAGCACCCGCTCGCCCTCGATCTCCACCATGCAGGCGCGGCAGTTGCCGTCGCTGCGGTAGCCGGGGGCATCCTTGAAGCAGAGGTGCGGGATGGTCTCGCCGGCGCGCCTGGCCACCTGCCAGAGGGTCTCGCCGGGACGGGCGCTGACCTCGGCGCCATCCAGGGTCAGGGTAAAGGTCTCTTGTGCCATCGTCAGTCTCCCTACCCTTTCACGATCACGTTCTGGCCGGCGAGCTCGCCACGGAAATCCTTGAGCAGCCCCAGCACCGGATTGGGCGCCGCCTGGCCCAGGCCACAGATGGAGGCGTCCATCATCACCCGGGACAAGCGCTCGAGCTCCTCGACGCGCCATTCGTCGCGCTCGAGCAGGGTCAGCATCTTCTCGGTGCCCACCCGGCACGGCGTGCACTGACCGCAGGATTCGTCGGCGAAGAAGGCCAGCAGATTGGTGGCCACCGCCCTGAGGTCGTCCTGGTCGGAGAGCACGATGATCGCCGCCGAACCGATAAAGCAGCCGTGTTCCTGAAGCGTATCGAAATCGAGGGGAATGTCCGCCTTGCTGGCCGGCAATATCCCCCCGGAGGCGCCGCCGGGCAGGTAGCCGGCGAGCCGGTGCCCCTGGGCCATGCCGCCGCCGTGCTCCTCGACCAGCTCGTTCAAGGTGATGCCGGCAGGCACCAGGTGGACCCCAGGACGCCGCACCCGGCCGGAGAGCGAGAAGCTGCGCAGGCCCTGGCGGCCGTGGCGACCCTGGCCAGCGAACCAGTCGGCGCCCTTCTCCCAGATCAACGGGATCCAGGTGACGGTCTCGACGTTGTTGACCAGGGTCGGCTGGCCGAAGAGGCCCTGCTGGGCGACGAAGGGCGGGCGATGGCGCGGCTTGCCGGGCTTGCCCTCCAGCGACTCGATCATCGCCGACTCCTCGCCGCAGATGTAGGCCCCGGCGCCGCGGCGCAGCACGATATAGCCCGGCGGCACCAGGTCGGCGGCCTCGAGCTCGCCGATCGCCTCGTGCAGCACCCGGTGCAGGCCGGGGTACTCGTCACGCAGGTAGATATAGAGCGCGCAGGCCTCCACCGCCCAGGCGCTGACCAGGGCCCCCTCGAGGAAGCGGTGCGGCGAGCGCTCCAGGTAGTAACGGTCCTTGAAGGTGCCGGGCTCGCCCTCGTCGGCATTGATCGCGCAGTAGCGCGGCCCCCGCTCCTGGCGCACGGAGCGCCACTTCTTGAAGGTGGGGAAGCCGGCGCCGCCCAGGCCGCGCAGGTTGGCGGTCTCGAGCATCGCCATCAGTGCCTCGACGGTGATGCGTCCCGCGCGGCAGTCAGCGAGCAGCCCGTGGCCGCCCTCGCCGCGATAGTCCGCCAGGCGCTGCCAGACGATCGCCTCGGGATGGAAGTGGCCGGTATCCACCACCGCCTCCACGCCCTCGGCGGTGGCGAAGAGCACATGGTGGTGCCCCACTTCCACCACCGGTGCCGTCTCGCAGCGCCCCATGCAGGGCGCGCGCAGCACCCGCACCGCCTGCGGGTCGACACCGGCCGCCAGTTGCGCCTTGAGCGTCGCCGCGCCGGCCAGCTGGCAGGAGAGTGAATCGCAGACCCGCACCGTCACCGCCGGCGGCGGCGACTGGTCGTCATGCACCACGTCGAAGTGGGCGTAGAAGGTCGCCGTCTCGTAGACCGCCGCCATGGGCAGGTTCATGTAGGCGGCCAGCGCCCGCAGGTTCACCAGCGAGAGATGGCCATGGGCGTCCTGGAGAGCGTGCAGGTGCTCGATCAGCAAATCACGGCGCCGCAGCCCCGGATCGCTGCGCTCGTCGCCGAGCAGCTGACGCAACGAGGCGAGGGCGACGGGGGGCAGCTCACGGCCACGGGGCCTGCTGCGGAAACGGCGCTTGGGGGTGACGGTCTCGACGGTCATGGCGTGCTCGTTGTTATCGGTTGGCACTTGCCTATCCTGCATGTTGGCACCGGCCCCGGGCAGGGGCAATGCCCGGCTGGTCCGGGAGGCAACCGACGGATATGCAGGAGCCGTTTCGGGAATGGCCCGGCCTGGGGCCGGGGCAGGTCACAGGTAATCAGGCGGCGACGCTGCCGTGGGGGTCGATGACGAATTTCTTCGCCGCACCGCCATCGAAATCGGCGTATCCCTGAGGCGCCTGGTCCAGAGTGATCATCTGGACATTGACCGCATCGGCGATATTCACCTTGCCGAACAGGATCGCCTGCATCAGCGGACGGTGGTACTTCATCACCGGACACTGCCCGGTGTGGAAGCTATGCGACTTGGCCCAGCCGAGGCCGAATTGCATGCTCAGCGCGCCATGCTTGGCGGCATCGTCGGTGGCGCCGGGGTCCTCGGTCACGTAGAGGCCGGGGATGCCGATCTGGCCGCCGGCCCGGGTCAGTGACATGGCGGAGTTGAGCACGGTGGCGGGGGCCTCCTTGCCATGGTTGCAACCACAGGCATGGGCCTCGAAGCCGACGCAGTCGACGAAGGCATCGACCTCGCGCTCGCCGAGAATCGCCTCGATCCGGTCGGCCATGTCGCCCTCCTGGGTCAGGTCGAGGGTTTCGCAACCGAAGCTGCGCGCCTGGGCCAGGCGCTCCTCGATCATGTCGCCGACGATCACACAGGCGGCCCCGAGCAGCTGGGCGGAGACCGCCGCCGCCAGGCCCACCGGACCCGCGCCGGCGATGTAGACGGTGCTGCCCGGCCCGACGCCCGCGGTCACGCAGCCGTGGAAGCCGGTGGGGAAGATGTCGGAGAGCAGGGTCAGGTCACGGATCTTCTCCATGGCCTGGTCGGCGTCCGGGAACTTCAGGAGGTTGAAGTCCGCATAGGGCACCATGACGTACTCGGTCTGGCCGCCGACCCAGCCGCCCATGTCGACGTAGCCGTAGGCCGCCCCCGGGCGTGCGGGATTGACGTTGAGGCAGATCCCGGTCCGGCCCTCCTTGCAGTTGCGGCAGCGACCGCAGGCGATATTGAACGGCACCGAGACCAGGTCACCGGGCTTGATGAACTCGACGTCGCGGCCGGCTTCGATGACCCGGCCGGTGATCTCGTGGCCCAGCACCAGGCCGGACGGCGCGGTGGTGCGGCCACGCACCATGTGCTGGTCGCTGCCGCAGATGTTGGTGGTGACGACCTTCAGGATCACGCCGTGGTCGCACTTGCGGTTGCCGAGGGCGAGTTCCGGATAGGCGATGGATTCGACGGCGACGTTGCCCGGGCCCTTGTAGACGACTCCGCGGTTGGCTGCACTCATGGCTAGCTCCTCGATATTGTTGTAACGGACGGCGTTGTAGCGTGGCGGAGGCTTCCGCTGCTCCAGCCTAAGGCCTGCGAGGCGGCCCACTTGTCCCAGAGAGGCACCCGCATGCCTCCTCGAGACATCGCCTCGCCCCCAGGGGCCGACAGGCCACCTATGGTCGCATTCAGGACATCGCCCTCTCCTCCCGTTCCTGGTATGTTCGCGCCGGCCATCGGGTGGCGGGGGTCGACCTCGCGTCGACGAACAGGCATGGTTGTGCTCCATGTCCCGTCATGACCCCCGAGGCCAAGGAGGAACTACCGATGTCGAACCGTTTCGCAAGACGCCTGTGCCTGACCGCCCTGCTGTCGCTGATAGCCCTGGCCTCCCAGGCTGTTGCCCAGCAGGCATCGCCGGGAGCTGAAGTCGAGACCGAGCAATTCCGGGACTGGGAGGTCATCTGCCCGCCCGCCGGGAGCCAGGGCGCCTGCACCATGAGCCAACTGGTCACCAATCCGGGCAGCAACGATCCCTTGATGCGGGTGATCGTAGGCTATCCCCCCGAGCTCGAGGGCCGACCGGCGATGACCTTCCTGCTGCCGCTGGGCGTGCGTCTCGCCCCGGGCCTGCAGCTCAGCGTGGGAGGCGGCGAGCCGGCCCAGTTCCCCTACCAGGTCTGCCTGGAACAGAGCTGCCGCGCCGACCTGCCACTTGAACCCTCCCTGCTGCAGGGACTGCGCAGCGGCAGCAGCGCGACCCTCAGCCTGATCGGGCCGCGCGGCAATCGCATGGACCTGGACATCTCCCTGATGGGCTTCACCGACGCCAGCGAGCGCATCGCGCCCTGACGTTCTCGCCTGCCCCGCACGGACGACAGCCCCGGCAAGGTGCCGGGGCTGTCGTCGTCTGGCCGACCGCATGATCAGCGGGTCAGGACGCCCTCCTCGCGCAGCAGCCTGAGGATCGCCTCGGCCCCCTCTGCCGGCGTGGCGTCGGCAAGCACCTGTCCCCCCCCGCCCTCGGCCTTGGCCGCCGCGGCCTTGAACCGATCCCGCGCCGAGGCCGCCTTGATGATCTTCAGGCGCTTTGGCCGCTTGCGAGCCGGCTGAACCTGCCACTTGGCCAGTTCCTCGTCGTGGACCACCTGAGCCTCCTCTAGCACCAACTGACCCCGCCGGGCCGGGCCATAGGCACTCTGGCGCGGCGACGGCGCGGCGGCGTTCACGGTGACGATGACCGGCAGGCGGACCCTCAGGCGCCGCCGCTGTCCGCGGGGCAGGGCCTGCAGCAGGGTGGCGACGCCCTCCGCGACCTCTTCCACGGCCGCCAGGCCGCTGACCAGCGGCCAGCCGAGCCGCTCGGCCAGCAGGTAGGGCAGCAGGCCGGAGCCCTCGCCCTGCTCGGCTCGCTCACCGGTGATCACCAGCTGTGGCGCCGCCTGGCCCAGGGTATCGGCCAGGGCCGGCAGCACGTCGGCCCCATCGGGCTGCTCGAGCAGCGAGAGGGACTCGAAGCCCATCCCCAGATAGCCGCGCAGGGCCGTCTCGCTGGCATCGCCCAGAGGGCCCGCATGCAGCAGGCTCACCTCGGCCTGCGGTATCGAGCGGGCCAGTTCCACGCCCCGGGCATCCTGATCGGCCTGCCTGCCGCGGCCGGTCAGCGGGTGACGCCCGACGGAGACCAGCACGGTTATCGCCAGGTTCGGTGCCATACCCTTCTCAGGCTGCATCACGCTTCTCCTCCCTTGACTGCTCCACCAGGGCCACCAGCGCCTCGAGCACCCTGGCCGAGTCGCCGATCACCGCCAGGTCGGCGCGCTTGATCATGTCGCAGCCGGGATCCATGTTGATGGCCACCACCTTGTCGCAGCGCTGGATCCCCTGCAGGTGCTGGATGGCCCCGCTGATGCCCACGGCCACATAGACCCGGGCGCTAACCCAGGTGCCGGTGGCGCCGACTTGCCGGTCGCGGGCCATGTGTCCGTCGTCCACCGCCACCCGGGAAGCCCCCTCGGTCGCCCTCAGCACCTCGGCAGCATGATGGAAGCCCTCCCAGTCCCGCACGCCGTTGCCGGCGGAGAGGATGAACTCGGCCTCGGACAGCGCCACCCCGGCCGGGTCCACTGCCACCTGGCCGAGGTCCTCGAGGCGCGCCAGCTGCGGCGGCAAAGCCTCGGGCAGGGCCAGAAGGCGGGCTGCGTGGCGGGTCTCGCTAACCGGCTCGGCGCACTCGGCCAGGATCAGGGCCAGGCGCGGCAAGGGCCGCCGGATATCCAGGCTGTTCGCCGCGCCCCGGGCGGTGCAGCACCAGCCCAGCGGACTCCCGGCGTCGGCCTCCAGCTGCCAGACGCCGGTGGCCGGTCGCTCGCCGAGCCGCGCCGCCAACCGCCGGCCCAGGTCGGCACCGCCCAGCGGGGAGTCCGGCAGCAGCCAGTGCCTGGGTGTCCAGGCCTGCTCCACCGCCGCCAGGGCGCCGAGCCGGGCCTCGGGGGAGAAGCCGGCAAAGGCCTCATCGTCGAAATGCAGCACCCGATCGATTCCCGCGTCGCCGACGCCATTCTCCTTGTGCCCGCCGAAGACCACGGCCAGCACTGCTCCCCGGCTATCCGGGTCGGCATCGGCCAGCTGACGGGCGAACCCCAGCAGGTCGCGGTCGTGGGAGGTCAGGCGCCCGCCGGCCATGTCCGGCACCACGGCGACCAGAAAGGCGGGCTCGGGAATCTCGACAAGGCGGCGATCATCCTTGACCACCTGGCGGGTGCCCCCCGGAGCCTCGCCGCCCTGCTGGGCGCCACTGCGGTCGATGCGCTTTACGCCATGGGGCCCGATAAAGCCCACGGTACGCGGATTCCGGCGAATCAGGCCATTTGGCCCCAGCCATTCACTGGCCGCCTCCTGGCCGCCCCCTGTGCCCAGTTCAGCCAGCACCTCGAGGTGCCGGGGATGCAGCCGGTTTCGGGCGATCCACGCCTGGCGGGGATCGCGACGCAGCATCTCGCTGTTGGACTCACTCATAGCGGGACCTCCTCGGCCAGGTGTCTTGTCGACCGCGCATCGTGGCCAACCGCATCGGTGGCTACCGATGTCGAGGGTTCCACCAGGGCCTCGGCGACCAGCTCGGCGATATCGCGAACCTCGGCACCGGCATCGACGACGCCTTCCAGCATGGCGGTGCATTGCGGGCAGCCCACCGCCACCAGCTCGGCTCCGGTCTCGCGGACATCGTTCATACGCATATCGGGGATCCGCCGCTTGCCGGGAATATCGGTGATCGGCGCGCCACCGCCGCCACCGCAGCAGCGCGAACGGAAGCCGGAGCGTTCCATCTCGGCGACCTCGATACCCAGTGCACGGAGCACCTGACGCGGGGCCTCGTACTCGCCGTTGTAACGGCCGAGATAGCAAGGGTCGTGCCAGGTCACGCGCCCGCCCTTCCAGGGCCGGAAGGCCAGGCGACCCGCCTCGTAAAGCTCGGCGATATAGGTGCTGTGGTGACGCACTTCATAGACGCCACCCAGTTCGCCGTACTCATTGCCCAGCACGTGAAAGCTGTGAGGGTCGCAGGTCAGGATCTGCTGGAAACGATATGTCGCCAGGGTGGCGATGTTGCGCCGCGCCAGGCTCTGAAAGGTGGCCTCGTCGCCCAGGCGCCGGGCCACGTCGCCGCTGTCGCGCTCCTCGTTGCCGAGCACGGCAAAATCCACGCGAGCGGCACGCAGGACCTTCACCAACGCCCTGAGCGTGCGCTGGTTGCGCATGTCGAAGGCCCCGTCGCCGAGCCAGAGCAGGACGTCGACCTGCTGGAGGTCGGCCATCAATGGCAGTTCCAGATCAGTAGCCCAGTGCATCCGGGCACCGGGGTCGAAGCCGCCGGGATTGTCGGTGGCGATCAGGTTATCGAGCACTTCGGGCGCCTTGTTGGGGGTCTGGCCACGCTCGAGGGTCAGGAAACGACGCATGTCGACGATGGCATCGACGTGCTCGATCATCATTGGGCACTCCTCGACACAGGCCCGGCAGGTGGTGCAGGACCACAGGGTCTCGGCGTCCACCAGGGCCTTGCCGTCATGCTCGTGAAGCGAAGCCACGATGGGCCCATGGGGGGAACCATACCGTTCAAGTGAGTGCTCACCAACGGGCTTTCCCCCAGGCTCTTGTGAAGGATAGGGGCTGCCGGCATAGGCCGCGTCACTGCCCCCGGCCATGCCCACCACCATGTCCTGGATCAGCTTCTTGGGATTGAGCGGCTGGCCGGCGGCGAAGGCCGGGCAAACCGCCTCGCAGCGGCCACACTGTACGCAGGCATCGAAGCCGAGCAGCTGGTTCCAGGTGAAGTCGGCGGGCGTCTCGACGCCTAGCGGCGCCTCGGGATCGTCCAGGTCCAGGGCCTTGAGGCCGGTGGAACGCCCCTCACCGCCGGCCTTCGTGGAAAAGCGCTCCGGACGGCGATGGAAGGCCAGGTGCAGGGCACCGGCGAAGGCGTGCTTCATGGGCCCGCCCCAGGTCATGCCGACGACCAACTCGGCCAGGCCCCAGACCACCACGGCGGCCAGCACCAGGACCAGTATCCAACTCCCGAAGTCGGCGGGCAGGATGCCCACCGTGGGCAGGGTGATGGCGAAGACGCCGAGAGAGAAGGCCATCAGGCTCTTGGGCAGGCGCATCCACGGGCCCTTGGAGAGCCGTGACGGCGGGTTGCGGCGGCGCCGATAGACGAACAGGCTGCCGAGGAACATGGTGGCGCTGGCCACCAGCAGTGCCCAACCGAGCACGCCGGCAGCCAGACCAGAGCCCAGCCCCAGGCCGTGGACCAGGATCAACAACACCGCCGCGGCGACGAAGCCGCCGGCGGTGGCCACATGGGTGTTGGACATCACCCTGTCGCGCCCTACCACATGGTGCAGGTCCACCAGATAGCGGCGCGGCATGGCCGCCAGGCCCTTGAGAATCGGGACAGGCGATGGCCGCCCCTGGCGCCACAGGCGGATGCGCCGCCCGGCGCCGAGCAGAGCCAGCGCCAGGGCGGCGAAGATCAGAATCGGAAGAATGGTATTCAGCATCACGGCTCACCTGACGGGCGAGCTGGAAGCTGGAAGCCGGAAGCTGGAAGAAAAGGGCGAAAAGGGCGCGTTTCACTTCCAGCTTCTAGCTTCTGGCTTCCAGCTGGTGGTTAGAAGTCCTTGCAGATCCGCAGGGCGTCATAGATGGCCGCATGGGTGTTGCGCGGTGCACTGCAATCACCCAGCCGGAACAGCAGGAACCCCTCGCCCTCCTCCGACAGGCAGGGCTGGGGCTGGATGGCGTAGAGCGCCTCCAGATCCAGCTGGCCGCGGTTGCGCGACGTTCCCTTGAGGGCGTAGTAAAGCGCTTCATCGGGCCGCACGCCGTTCTCCACCACCACCTGGTCGACTACCCGCTCTTCCTGGGTACCGGTGTACTCATTCTCGAGCACCGCCACCAGGCTCGTCCCCTCGCGATAGACCCTATGCAGCGCGAGGTCGGAGGTCATGATCACTTCCTTCTTGTAGAGGCTGCGGTAGTAGGTCGGGAAGGTGGTGCCCCCCACCGCCGCGCCGGGCTTGATGTCGTCGGTGACGATCTCCACCTTGGCCCCCTTGTCGGCCAGGTAGTCGGCCGTGGACATGCCCGAGAACTCGCATATGGCGTCATAGACCAGCACATTGCTGCCCGGCGCCACGCGGCCGGAGAGGATGTCCCAGGTGCTGACCACCAGGCTCTCCTCGGGATTCTCGGCATAGCCCCACCCCGGATGCTGGCTCATGAACGGCTGGCCGCCGGTAGCCAGCACCACGATGTCCGGTCGCAGATCAGCGATGGTGGCCTCGTCGGCGCGGGTCCCCAGGTGCAGGTCGACGCCAAGCCGCGCCAGCTCCAGCTGGTACCAGCGGGTGATGCCGGCGATCTGGTCGCGCTGGGGGGCCTTCGAGGCGATGGTGATCTGCCCGCCCAGCTGCTCCGCGGCCTCGAACTGCGTCACGTCGTGGCCGCGCTCGGCGGCCACCCGCGCCGCCTCCATGCCGCCGGGGCCGCCGCCGACCACCACCACCTTGCGCTTGGTGCCCTCACTCTTCTCGATGATGTGCGGCAGGCCCATGTACTCTCGAGAGGTGGCGGCGTTCTGGATGCACAGCACGTCCAGGCCCTGGTACTGACGGTCGATGCAGTAGTTGGCCCCCACGCACTGCTTGATACGGTCCACCTGGCCCAGCTTGATCTTGGCAATCAGGTGCGGGTCGGCGATATGCGCCCGGGTCATGCCGACCAGATCCACATAGCCACCCTCCAGGATCCGCTCGGCCTGGTTGGGGTCCTTGATGTTCTGGGCATGGATCACCGGCGCCTTGACCACCTCCTTGATACCCGCTGCCAGGTGCAGGAAGGGTTCCGGCGGATAGGCCATGTTGGGAATGACATTGGCCAGGGTGTCATGCGTATCGCAGCCCGATCCAACAACGCCGAAGAAGTCGACCTGGCCGGTGGCATCGTAGTAGGCGGCGATCTGCTTCATGTCCTCGTGGGAGAGGCCGTCCGGATGGAACTCGTCACCACAGATGCGCATGCCCACCGCGAAGTCGTCGCCGACCTCGGCGCGCACCGCCTTGAGCACCTCCATGCCGAAGCGCATGCGATTCTCGAAGTTCCCGCCCCACTGGTCGGTGCGCTTGTTGACCCGCGGGCTCCAGAACTGGTCGATCAGGTGCTGGTGCACGGCGGAGAGCTCGACGCCGTCGAGGCCCCCTTCCTTGGCCCGCCGTGCGGCCTGGGCGAAATCACCGACGATGCGCCAGATCTCCTCCTCCTCGATGGTCTTGCAGGTCGAGCGGTGGACCGGCTCGCGAATGCCGGAGGGCGACAGCAGGGTGACCCAGTCGTGACCATCCCAGCGCGAGCGACGCCCCATGTGGGTGATCTGGATCATGATCTTGCCGCCGTGCTGGTGCACGGCATCGGCGAGGTTCTGGAAGTGCGGGATGATGCGATCGGTGGCCAGGTTCACCGAGCTCCACCAGGCCTGGGGGCTGTCGATGGAAACCACCGACGAGCCGCCGCAGATGCAGAGCCCGCAGCCCCCCTTGGCCTTCTCCTCGTAGTACTTCACGTAGCGCTCGGTGGTCATGCCGCCGTCGGTGGCATACACCTCGGCATGGGCCGTGCTGACCACCCGATTGCGGATGGTCAGCTTGCCGATCTGGATCGGCTGGAAGAGTGCGTCGAATGCCATGGTGATGAGTCCTCAGCCCTGGGAGTGGGAGGTAAGCGGCCGGGTGATGAAGATGCCCACGTCGCAGCCTTCTTCGGCCGCACTCTGGACCTGCTCGGCGAGGGTGCGCAGATCGCTACCACGCGCGGCAAGAATCTGGTCCATGGCCCCGGCGAACCAGCCGGTAAACATGTACTCGATTTTCCGATCGACCTTGCCCAGCTGGTAGACGAAGGCACTGTGTTCGAGTCGCACCCGGCAGGTGCCCGCCTCGAGATCGATGGCCTCGGTCACGAACTTGCCCCAACCACGCTGCGAGAAGCGTTTCATGTAGTGCTCGAACACGTCCACGCCTGAGATGCCATGACACTCGGCCTCCTTCTCGCACCAGTGCCAGGCGCTCTTGTAGCCGGCGTGGTAGAGGATCTCGGCGTAGGTCTCGGCGCCCAGGGCCTCTTCCACGGCCAGATGGTTGTTGATGAAGAAGTGCCGGGGCACGTAGAGCATGGGCAGGGCGTCGGTGGTCCAGACGCCGGTCTCGGCGTCCACCTCGATGGGCAGTTCGGGGGCCATCTGGGTCACGGTCGTATTCCTCTAAATCATTGTTGTGTGTGAGGTGTGAGGTGAGCGGCGCCGGGGATAGGTCGTAGAGGGGGTCTTTTGCCATGGATGGCAAAAGTAGCGTCCAGGGAGGGATTCACAGCGCCCCCTCGTAGACCTATCGCCGGTAAAGCCGCGACTTCGGGCAGGGGACATCCCCGCCACGGTGGCTGCCCGTCAGCTGCCCCAGACGTCCTTGAGCACGCGTACCCAGTTCTCGCCCATGATCTTGCGCACCTGGGGCTCGCTGAAGCCGCGACGCGAGAGCGCCTCGGTGAGGTTGGGGAACTCGCCGATGGTGCGGATGCCCTCGGGATTGATGATCTCGCCGAAGCGGGTCAGGCGTCGGGCATAGCCCTTGTCGTGGGTCAGCCACTCGAAGAAGTCCTGGCCATGGCCCTGGGTGAAATCGGTGCCGATGCCGATGGCGTCCTCGCCGACGATGTTCATCACGTACTCGATGGCCTCCACATAGTCGTCCACGGTGGCGTCGAGGCCGGCACGCAGGAAGGGAGTGAACATGGTCACGCCGACGAAGCCGCCGCGGTCGGCGATGAACTTGAGCTCGGCGTCGGACTTGTTGCGCGGGTGCTCCTTGAGCCCGGAGGGCAGGCAGTGGGAGTAGCAGACCGGCTTGGTGGATGCCTCGATGACCTCCCGGGAGGTGGTTTCGCCGACGTGGGAGAGGTCACACATGACGCCCACGCGGTTCATCTCGGCAACAATCTCGCGGCCGAAGCCGGAGAGGCCGCCGTCGCGCTCGTAGCAGCCGGTGCCCACCAGGTTCTGGGTGTTGTAGCACAGCTGCACGATGCCGACGCCCAGCTGTTTGAAGACCTCCACGTAGCCGATCTGGTCCTCGAAGGCGTGGGCATTCTGGAAGCCATAGAGGATGCCGGTCCTGCCCTCCTCCTTGGCGCGGGTGATGTCGGCGGTGGTGCGCACGGGACGCACCAGGTCGCTGCATTCGGCCATCAGCGCATTGGACCTGACGATGTTGTCGACGGTGGCCTGGAACCCCTCCCAGACGGACACCGTGCAGTTGGCCGCCGTCAGCCCGCCGCGCCGCATGTCCTCGAACAGCTCGCGGTTCCACTTGGCGATGATCAGGCCATCGATGACGATGGCGTCGTCGTGCAGCTCTCTTGGGGTCATGTGTGCCGCTCCGGGGATGTGTTCGACTCGACGGCAGCATAGCGCTGGCCTGCCCCGGCCCGGCGCCTGGAAGCGACGGAGAGGATTCCAAAAACGTCATGACTATCGTGGTTACGACGAACGCTGACACAGGCGCCATGCCTGCCGGTCAAGGGCAGGCATGGCGACCCGGCAGGGGGGACTCAGGAAGGCATCGCTCAGGAACGCAGCAGGACGCTGGCGTAGGTCGGCTCGCCGCGCGCCTGGTCGAGCGCCATGATCGCCGATGAGACCGGCTCGACCGGGTAGGGCTCGAAGGTCAGCAACTCCAGGTTGGCCCCTTCCCGCTCGCAAGGCGGCACCGGCGACCTGACGGGACTCGTTCCCAGCCGCTCGTCGCGAGGCGGGCGGCCGAAGAACTCCCGATAGCACTTGGAAAAGTGCGGCGTGGACACGAAACCGCAGGCGGAGGCCACGTCGATGATCGAGATCGACGTCTGCTTGAGCAGCTGGCGTGCGCGGGTCAGTCGCAGCTTGAGGTAGTAGCGCGACGGCGAGCAGAGCAGGTATCTCTGGAAGAGCCGCTCGAGCTGGCGACGCGACACGTCGACGTAGGCGGCCAGCTCCTCGAGCGCGATGGGCTCTTCGAGGTTGGCCTCCATGAGCCCCACGATCTCCAGCAGCTTGGGCTGAGTGGTCCCCAGGATATGCTTGAGCGGCACACGCTGGAGGTCCTGCTCTCCGCGTACCCGGTCACAGATGAACATTTCGGAAATGCCTGCCGCGAGCTCACGGCCATGGTCCCGCCCGATCAGGGTGAGCATCATGTCCAGGGGGGCAATACCCCCTGACGAGGTCGCCCTTTCGCGATCGATGGTAAACAGCCGGGTCGTCAGCACGGCCCGGGGAAAGGACTCCTGCATGGCAGCCAGGCACTCCCAGTGGACGCTGGTCTCATAGCCATCCAGCAGGCCCGCCTTGGCCAGCGCCCAGCTACCGGTACAGATGCCGCCCAGCCGACGGGAGAGGCGTGCCTGCCCCTGCAGCCAGACGACATGCTCGCGCTGCACCGCGCGCGCCGGCCCCACCCCGCCACAGACCACCACCATGTCCAGCGCCAGCGGCACCGTGATCGCCGCATCCGGTGTGACCTTGAGACCATCGCTGGCGGAGATCGGGTCGCCATCGATGCTCAGGGTGAACCAGCGGTAGAGTTCACGACCGGCCAGCTGGTTGGCCATGCGCAACGGCTCGATGGCCGAGGCCAGGGAAAAGAGGGTGAAGTTTTCCAGCAACAAGAACCCGATGGCTTGGGGAGCGGCTGGCTTTTGCGGCGGCTGGGGAGAGGTCGTCATGGCAGGACTCCTGTACGGATGTCGTACACATTTTGTTGTTATGTCGGTATCCGCACGCCCGCTGGTGTCTGGCTGTCACGATCAGGCAAGTCCGTACGAAAAGGTACCGCTTGGTGTCGTGATTTGGCATGTCACAATGGCCTATCAACCTGGGGGAGGCCAGGTGATACGGGTAATGATGTCGCGTTCAGAGAGGCGGGGGTCGCTGACAGGAAAAGACGCAAAGCGAACTACCGGGGCACTGCCGCTAGCCCGCCGCCTCGCGGCGCATGGCCCGAGCCCAAGCAGCGGTAAAGTCGGCGGCCGGCAGCGGCCGGCCGTAATGGTACCCCTGGGCCTGCTCACAGCCCATGCCGGCCAGGGCCTCGGCCTGTTCCTGCGTCTCGACGCCCTCGGCCACGGTCTTCATTCCCAGGGTCCGGGCCATGGCGATGATGGTCTGGATGATGGCCCGATCATGGTGGCTCTCGAGCATCTCCCGCACGAAGGAGATATCGATCTTCAAGGCATCGGCCGAGAACCGGCGCAGATAGGAGAGCGAGGAGTAGCCGGTGCCGAAGTCGTCGATGGCCAGGGCATAGCCGGCCTCGCGCAGCGCATGGGTGATGCCGACGGCCTGCTCAGGGTCGCGCATGAAATCGCTCTCGGTGAGCTCCAGGCCGATGGCCGAGGCGGGGATGCCCCGGGTCAGGGTGGCGATATGTTCGGCCAGCTGCGGATCCACGAATTGCTGGGCGGAGACGTTGAGGGAGAGCCGACCGGGCAGGGCCATGCCCTCGCGCCGCCAGGCGGCCATCTGCCGGGAGGCCGCCTGCAGCACCCAATCGCCCAGCGGTCGAATCAGTCCGCGCTCCTCCGCCAGGGGGATGAACTCCCCAGGGCTGACCCAGCCCCAGGCCTCGTCGTGCCATCGACACAGCGCCTCGGCGCCCACCAGCTCGCCGGTGCGTAGGTCGACCTGGGGCTGGAAGTGGAGCTCGAGGCGCTGGCCGCTGATCGCCGCGCTCAGCCGTTCCGTCATCTGCTGGCGGCGCTGGAGCGCCCGGGTCATCGATTCGTCGAAGGGGCAGGTCCCGCCATCCTGCTGCTTGGCGTGATAGAGCGCGATGCTGGCGGACTTGAAAAGCTCCCCGGGGGTGACGGCATCCCGCGGGTAGCGGGCCGAGCCGATGCTGACCTCGAGCACGAAGCTGCGATGCCCGAGCTCGATGGGCCTGCTCACGGCGGCCTGCAGCCGCCGGATGCTCTGCTCGAGCCCGCTCGCCTTCGCTTGCGGCACCAGCACCGCGAACTCGTCGCCGGAGAGCCGCGCCAGCACCTCATGCGGCCCCATGGCACGCGCCAGGCGCCCGGCCGTGGTCGACAGCAGCTGGTCGCCGACCTGATGGCCGTGGAGGTCGTTGATCTCCTTGAAGCGGCGGATGTCGAGGAGCAGCAGCAACAGGGGATGCTGGCCCTTCTCGGCCTCCTGCCTCAGGCGCATGAGCTCCTCCATGAAGCGCACCCGGTTGGGCAGGCCGGTGGTACCGTCGGTATAGGCCAGCTGGTGCATGCGACGGTGGTCGCGTCGCCGTTCCAGTTCGGCCGCGGCGCCGGTGGAGAGGATACGCAGCACCGAGGTAGCGAAGGCGTTGGCCTCCAGCGGACGGCGATAGAGCACCATGACGACGCCGATCGGCTCGCCCTTGGCGTTGTCCAGGAGACGGCCGATCCAGGCCCTGGCCACTCCAGCCCCACCCGGCAGCCGCGCGGTGCTGCCGTCCTGGACCATGGCCTCCCGCTCGCCGAGGATCTGCTCGCAGGAGGTGCCCGCCAGCGCATAGGCGTAGTTGTCGAGCCGCTGCCCCTCCGCGACCACGCTGACCATGCTCATGGTCGCGGACGCGCGACCGCTCAGGGGGTCGACGTCCGGCCGGGAGGAGTCGAGCAAGGCAATGAAGCCAGCATCCGCCTCGAGGATCTCGACCAGGGTGCTGACCAGCTGATGGAAGTAGTCGTCGCCGATACGGGTGGTGACGGTCGAGGCCACCTGCATCACCGCCTCCTGGACACGCTGCGCCTCATGCTGCTCGGTGATGTCGGTGATGAAGCCCTCCAGATGGAGCAGCTCACCGGCGGCAGCGAAGACCCCCTGGCCCTGCTCCCACATCCAGCGGGTGTCGCCCCCGGCATGGTGCAGACGATAGATCACGCGAAAGGGCGCCCTGCGTGCCACGGCGGCCTGGACCTCCTCGAACACCCGCTCTCGGTCGGCGGGATGGATCAGCGCAGCATAGCTGGTGACCCGATTGTCCTGCAGCTCCTCGGCCCGGTAGCCCGTCAGCGCTTGTGCCCCCTGGCTGACGACCCTCATGGTCCAGTCGCGATCATTCAGGCAGCGATACGCCATGCCGGGCAGGTGATTGAGCAGGGTGTCGAGACGACGCTCGCTCTCCTTCACCGCCAGCTCGGCCCGGCTGCGGCCCAGCTCGGCACCGGCCTGGACCGCGGCGATGCGCAGCACCTCCTTCTCCAGGCCAGCGGCCTTCATGGGCGTGTTCTTGAGCACCGCGAGCAGGCCCAAGGGTGTCTCGTCCGCGGCAAGGAGCGGCAGGCCGAGGTAGCTGACCGCGCCCAGTTGACGCAGGAGTCGATCGTCGGGAAAGCGGGCCTGGAGGCCTTCCGCGTAATGACAAGTCGCCTCGCCGACCACGACGATCTCGCAGGGCGTGCCCGCCAGCGGATAGGTGATGTTCGGTCGAGGCTGGCCATGCGACCAGACCGCCTGGGTGCGGACCATGGCATCCTCGGTGACCCGGGCCACCAGTACATGGTCGACCTTCAGAATGGTCGCGAGCCGCGCCACCAGGGTGTCGTAGAAGTCGGGGGCCCCGCTCCGGCCGAGGCCCTCCGCCAGCTGGCGAAAGGCCTCTTCAGCCTCCATCCGTGACTGCATTGCCGTGCTCCCTCATAGCCCTCTCCATATCGCTGCCCGGCCCGTGATACCGGCTCCGTCCCGGGATTCGGCTCACAAGATGACAGGAATGGCCGGCGGGGTAAAACGCGCCCCCATGCCATGAAGTTCCCGCCGTGACCAAGGCCCAGCGTGGCGGGAAACACTGGGGGAACATCCTGCTACCCGGGGCCTCGGCGCCGGACGTCCGCGAGGCCTCATCCCGTTTTCAGGGCCACCATCCGCAGTCGCAGGGCATTGGCGATCACGCTGACCGAGGAGAGCGACATCGCCGCGGCGGCGATGATCGGCGACAGCAGCAGGCCGGTGAAGGGATAGAGGATGCCGGCGGCGATCGGCACCCCCGCGGCGTTGTAGACGAAGGCGAAGAAGAGATTCTGGCGGATGTTGCGCATGGTGGCCCGCGACAGCCGGTGCGCCTCAACGATACCCATGAGGTCGCCACGCAGCAGGGTCACGCCGGCGCTCTCGATGGCCACGTCGGTGCCGGTGCCCATGGCGATGCCGACGTCGGCGGTCGCCAGGGCGGGGGCGTCGTTGACGCCGTCGCCAGCCATTACCACCACACGCCCCTCATCACGCAGGCGCTGCACCACGCGGCCCTTGTCCTCGGGGAGCACCTCGGCCTCGACCTCGTCGATGCCCAGGCGGCGCGCCACCGCCTCGGCGGAGGTGCGGTTGTCACCGGTCAGCATGACGACCCGGATACCGTCCGCCTGCAGGGCGCGGATGGCCGCCTCGGTGGTCTCCTTGACCGGGTCGGCGATGGCCACCAGCCCCGCCAGGCGGCCGTCCACGGCGGCGAAGATCACGGTGGCGCCATCGCCCCGCAGCCGCTCGGCCTCCTCCTCCAGTTCGGCCAGGGCCACCTTCTCGCTCTCCATCAGCAGACGATTGCCGAGCGCTATACGCTGGCCGTCAATCCGCCCGGTCACGCCCTTGCCGTTGGGGGAGTCGAATTCCGTGGCCTCAGAGAGCGTCACGCCCACCTCCCTGGCCTTCTCGACGATCGCCTGCGCCAGGGGGTGTTCGCTGCCGCGCTCCAGCCCCGCGGCCAGCCGCAGCAGCTCTGTTTCGTCGACGCCTTCCGCCGGGCGCAGTTCGGTCACTTGCGGCTTGCCTTCGGTCAGGGTGCCGGTCTTGTCGACCACCACGGTGTCGACCTTCTCCAGGCGCTCTAGCGCCTCGGCGTCGCGGATCAGCACGCCGGCCTGGGCACCGCGGCCCACGCCCACCATGATCGACATCGGCGTCGCCAGCCCCAGCGCGCAGGGGCAGGCGATGATCAGCACGCTGACCGCGGCGATCAGGCCGAAGGCCATGGGCGGCGCCGGCCCCCACAGCGACCAGGCAATGAAGGCCACCACGGCCACCAGGATCACCGCCGGCACGAAGACGCCGGCCACCTTGTCGGCCAGCCCCTGGATGGGCGCCCGGCTACGCTGGGCGCTGGCCACCATCTGCACGATCTGCGACAGCATGGTGTCGCGCCCCACTTTGTCGGCGCGCATGATGAACGAGCCCTGGCCGTTGATACTGCCGCCGATCACGCCATCGCCAGCCTCCTTGCGCACCGCCAGCGGCTCGCCGGTGACCATCGACTCGTCGATGTTGGAGCGTCCCTCAAGCACCTCGCCGTCCAGCGGCACCTTGTCGCCAGGCCGTACGCGCAGGCGGTCGCCGACCTCGACCTTGTCGAGGGAGACTTCCTCCTCCTGGCCGTCATCGTCGAGGCGTCGGGCGGTGGCCGGGGCCAGGTCGAGCAGGGCGCGGATCGCCCCGGAGGTCTTCTCCCGGGCCCGCAGCTCCAGGACCTGCCCCAGCAGCACCAGCACCACGATCACCGCCGACGCCTCGAAGTAGACGGCCACCGAGCCATCGGCCTGGCGGAAGGTCGCGGGGAAGATGCCCGGCACGATCGTCGCCAGCAGGCTGTAGACCAGCGCCGCCCCGGTACCGATGGCGATCAGGGTGAACATGTTGAGGCTTCGGCGCACGATGGAGCGCCAGCCGCGCACGAAGAAGGGCCAGCCCGCCCAGGCCACCACCGGCGTGGCGAGCAGCAGCTGGATCCAGTTCGAAACTTGAGGCGCGACCAGGTGATCGAGCCTGAAGAGGTGGCCACCCATCTCCAGCACCAGCACCGGCAGGGCGAGGGCAAGACCGATCCAGAAGCGGCGCGTCATGTCCGTCAGCTCTTCGGAAGGCCCGGTATCGGCGCTGACCGTCTCGGGTTCCAGCGCCATGCCGCAGATGGGACAGTCCCCCGGCCCCTCCTGGCGGATCTCGGGGTGCATCGGACAGGTATATATCGTGCCGGGCGGCGCCGGCTCGGCCGCTGGCGTGTCGCCCAGGTAAGCCTCGGGGTCGACCTCGAACTTCTCCCGGCACGTCGCGGAGCAGAAGTACCAGGTCGTGTCGGCGTGGGAGGCCCGGTGCTCGGTCTCGTGCGGGTCGACATCCATGCCGCAGACCGGATCCTTGACCACCCGGTGGGAAGCGTTATCAGACATCACTCACCCTCCCCGTCTGCCAAGGCAGGTGTCGGTGCGACTGGCGGGCCCAGTGGATCGATATGCCGATGCTCTTGATGTCCATCTGCCGACTCCCGGGGAGGTCAGTGGGAATGCGAATGGCCGTTATCGTCCGACGATTCACGCGATGACAGGAAAAACCATTCGCCGATCAGGATGAGCGCCATCCCTGCAACGGCAACGACGAGAACCATCGGGTCGGTGGTTGCCTTCACCCATATGAACCCCGCCAGGACGACCGCGTCCAGCAATAGGGCGACGACCAGAACGGCAGGGTTGGCGCCGACATCATGCCGAAGATGACGATATACCCCCCAGTGAATCGCCATATCCATGATCAGATAGAAGATGATGCCAAGCGCCGCGATGCGACTGAGATCGAAGAACACCGTCAACAGCAGGCCGAGGACGATGGTGTAGACCAGGGTATGTTTCTGGATGCTGCCCGGCATGTGGAAATGGCGATGGGGCACCAGCTTCATCTCGGTCAGCATCGCCAGCATGCGCGACACCGCGAACACGCTGGCGATGATGCCGCCTGCCGTGGCCAGCATGGCCAGGATGACGGTGAACCAGACGGCGGCCTCCCCCAGCGCGGGCCGGGCGGCGGCTGCCAACGAGTAATCCTGCGTCGCGATGATCTCGCCGAGCGACAGGTTACTGGCGACAGCGAAGCCCACCAGCGCATAGATCACCACACACAGGGCGATCGAGATCATGATCGCCCGGCCCAGGTTGCGATGGGGATCCTGGATCTCCGAGCCGCTGTTGGTGATGGTCGTGAAGCCCTTGAAGGCCAGGATGCCCAACGCGGTCGCACCCAGGAAGCCTGAAAGAGACCCTTCAGGAGCCGAAGACGAGGCCTCCATCTCCAAGGCGTCGGCGACCAGGACACCGACCACCCCGAACACGATGATGCCGCCGATCTTGATGACGCCAAGTACTGACGCAACGCCCTGGATCCACTTGTTGGCAGAGAGGTTGATCAGGAACGCGGAAAGCAACAGGGCAACGCCCAACGAGGGGACAAGCAGTGACCTGTTCTCCACATCGAAAAGCTCGAGCGTGTAGGAGCCGAAGGTTCTCGCCAGGAAGCTCTGGGCGATCACCATGGAGAAATACATCAGCAACGCATGGAAGGCGGTAGGGAGCGTCGGGCCATAGGCTTTCTGCAGATACATGCCGATGCCCCCTGCCGACGGATAGGCACGTGACATCTTGACATAGGAATAGGCGCTGAAAGAGACGATCAGGGCAGCCGACAGGAAGGCCAGCGGGAACAGGCGCCCCGTCATCTCCGCCATCTGTCCCGTCAGGGCAAAGATGCCTGCCCCGATCATCACACCTGTGCCCAGGGCAATCGCACCGACTAGCGTGAGGCTTCCTTCCTCGTACTCAGGAGTTCGATCCGTGGAGTCGGTCATCCATATCTCCTTGTCATCACAGGACGAGCTGTTTCAGGGGCATCCAGATGCCCATGGCCATCATGATCAGGTTCTCGGTCAGGGAGACGAACGGGCAGAGGTGCTCCCTGGTCTTCATGCGGAAGACGCGAGCCGTCTCGTGCTGTGCAGAAGACGCCGAAGTGACAGTGCTCATGGGTATCAACCTCCTTGCGGTACCAAGAGATAACTCGAACCCTGCGCTCACTGACGGATGGGCACATCCCCCCCCCCTCTTATTGGTTTCATCCTAGAACCCTTGGGTCACCCAAGGGTCAAGGCCTTTCTCACCGAAGCCCGTCAAGAAACCCGCCAGAGCAGGTCGTCATCTTCGAGGAGCAACAGTTTCATGCGGGAGAATCATCCCTGGAGATCGATGTTTCCGGACATGCCGGCCTCGTAGTGCCCCGGGATGTTGCAGGCGTACTCCAGGCCGTCGACGTTCTGAGGGGCGGTCCAGATGAGTTCTGCCGTCTCGCCCGGCGCGATGGTCACGGATGGCATGCTGGCAACTTGCTCCCCCTCGGCCATGCCATGGCCACCATTCCCGCCATCTCCGTGGCCACTTCCCGTCATCGCCTGCATCATTTCGCGATGCTCTTGCTGTGCGTGGGCATCGCCGATGACGAATTCATGCTCGAGGTTGCCGGTGTTGACGATCTCGAACTTGATGGTGTCGCCTGGCGCGATGTCGAGATTCTCGGAGTCGAACCACATGTCACCCGCCTCGAGCCGAACGGTGCGATCGACGTCTTCATCGCTAACCAGGGCATTGGAGCCGCCGTGCCCAGCGCCAGCGAAGGCAGTCGTCGTGGTCAGGCCCAGTGCCAGAGCCAGCAGTGTCTTGCGCATGATATGACCTCTTTGAGTCGAGTCGGGAAGGTTCACTTGTAACGTATAAACCTGAAAATAGGCTGAACTCAGCAAAAAATAGTGTCAATTCATCTCACGCCTTGACATTGGGGCTACCCATAGGTTGTAAGCTCATAGCGAAAGCTAGCCCACGCCTTGCCCAACCGGGGAAGACGACTTTTCTACCACCAGCAAGATGAGGGGAAATACCATGGTCAAGAACAAGCAGTTTCTCGCCATCATTCTGGCCGCCAGCATGGGGGTCGCCGCAAGCGGCGCTGCCTCTGCTCAAGGCATGCAGCAAGGCGGCATGGGCTACGGCCAGGGCGGCATGGGCCCCGGCATGATGGGCTACGGTCAGGGCGGCATGGGCCCCGGCATGATGGGCTACGGCCAGGGCGGCATGGGCCCCGGCATGATGGGCTACGGCCAGGGCGGTATGGGCCCCGGCATGATGGGCTATGGTCAGGGCGGTATGGGCCCCGGCATGATGGGCTACGGTCAGGGCGGTATGGGCCCCTGCATGATGATGGGCTACGGCATGATGCAGGGACTCGGCCCCGAGCAGCGTAGCGAGATGCGTGAACTGATGCAGCAGCATCGTCCCGCCCAGTTCGAACGCATGGGGCAAATGATGGACCTGCGCATGGCGCTTATGGAAGAGATGCACGCCGAGGCGCCCGACCCCGAAGAGGTGAAGTCTCTTCATGGCCAGATGGCCGAGCTTCAGGGCGAGATGATAAGTGAGATGGTACGCATGCGTAACGCCATGCTCGATTTGCTGAGCGACGAGCAGCGCGAACAGTTGAGGCAGGGCGCCTCTTCCCCCAATAGCCAACAATGACACCCGGCGCCCGCCGCCTGGCGGGCACCTCTCAGCCATCCCGCTCTCTTGCGCTGGATCAATGTGGCGACTCGCAAAACTGGCACAGAATGACGTATCGATGATGAGGACATCAGCATGACCGGCAAGGCCAGGCACCCACATCTCATCCGAGGAGGACGCCTACTGGCGTTGCTGCTCGCGGTGCTGTTGTCGATGTCCAGCCTGGCCGGCCATGCGGCCATGGACGCCTGCGCTTCCGACTGCTCGACGGCCCAGGTCGAGATCGTGGATGACACTGACCCCGAGTGCAGCGCCTGTGTGGCCTTGACCGAGTCGCCCCTCGTCACCAGCGCGCACTCTGACACCTTGGCCGGCATATCCAATCCGGCCGTGGTCGAGCACACCTCCTCACCGCCGTGCCAACCGCCAAGATCCTGACCATGCAGCCAGCACCTCGGTAACGCTGCTGGCTGCCCGTTACCGGCAATTCCTCCCCCTCTGTCAGGAGTCTTACCATGTTCAGCAACGAATGCTTCGCCCTCATGGGCTCAATGAGCTGGATGGGTTGGCTGATGCCGCTGACCATCACGCTCTTGCTTGGCCTCGGCATCGCCTCGCTCATCAAGTACCTCGTCTCATCCAACCATTCCCACCGGGAGGACCGCTCATGAATCGCCCCACCACGTCCATGTTGCTCGCCGGCGCCCTGCTGTTCGGCGCCACCAGCGCCCAGGCCGCCCTGCCGGCCGAGGCGACCCTCTACAAGAATCCCCAGTGCGGCTGCTGCGATGGCTATGCCAGACATCTCGAGGAGATGGGCATCGCGGTCACCGTCATCGACGACAGGGATCTCGGCCAGATCAAGGAAGCCTCTGGCCTCCCCTACGGACTCGGCGCCTGCCACACCATCGAGATGGGCGAGTACGTGATCGAGGGCCATGTGCCGCTGGCGGCGGTGGAGAAGCTGTTCGAGGAACGGCCGGACATCGATGGCATCGGCCTGGCCGGCATGCCCCTCGGTACACCCGGCATGCCTGGCCCTCAGCAGGCGCCCTACGAGGTCTACCAGTTCAGCGACCGGCAGGACACGGCCTTCATGACGCTCTAAGGGCCGATCCGACTCACCTCCCACGAGGGTTCGCTCAGCGGCGGATGCCGATGGTGCGCCCGGCCAGTTCCGGCCAGGCCTCGCGATCAACATGGGGAAGCTCCGTGATGGCGGGCACCACGGCCGCCGGGAACGGCGCCGGGCGGCCGGCGTCGCTGTCGATGCCCATCAGCATCTGCTCGCTGGTGGCCAGCAGGCTCTCCTCTTCGTCGAGCAGCTCGAAGAAGACGTGCAGCCGCTTGGCATCGCGATCCAGCAGGGTCAGAGCGACCCTGAGCGGCTGCCCCTCGTGGGCCTCGCGGCGGTAGCAGAGGTGCGTCTCCAGGGTATAGAGGGTGTAGCCATGGCGCGCCCGGCCTGCCTCGTCCAGGCCGATATGGTCCATCAGCGCCTCCACCGCCAGGGAGAAGACCCGGGCATATTCGGCGTCGTTCATGTGGCCGTTGTAGTCGACCCACTCGGGGGCGACGCGGCTCTCCAGGATCACCATCAGATGCGTCCCTCCAGGCCCTCGGCCTCGGGCCAGTACTTCTGCACCAGATCGAGCAGCTCGACCAGGAAGTCGTCGCGGCGGCGATCGAGCTCGGCCACCGGGCGATCGGCGGCCTGGTACTCGCAGCCCTCGACCACCTTGTCGATCAGCTCATCGGTGAGCTCCGGGGCCTCGAGCTTGGTCCAGGGCAGCTTCAGCGCCGGGCCGAACTGCTCGAGCATATGGCGCATGCCCGGCTCGCCGCCGGCCAGGTGGAAGGTCAGGAAGGTGCCCATCAGCGACCAGCGCAGGCCGCAGCCGTAGACCACGGCGGCATCGATCTCCTCGGTGGTGGCCACGCCGTCGTTGACCAGGTGCAGCGCCTCGCGCCATAGCGCCTCCATCAGGCGGTCGGCGATATGCCCCTCGATCTCGCGACGCACCACCAGCGGGCGCATGGCCAGGTCCTGGTAGAGGGATCGAGCGTGCTCGATATGCCCGGGCTCGGTGGCCACGCCGCCGACCAGCTCGACCAGCGGCAGCAGGTAGACCGGGTTGAAGGGGTGGGCGACGATCACCCGGCCCGGCGCCCGGGTGCAGTCGCGCTGCAGGTCGCTGGGCTTGAAGCCGGAGGTGGAGGAGCCGATGACCACGCCATCCTCGGTGGCGGCGTCCAGGGCGGCGAGGATCTCGCACTTGAGTTCCAGGCGCTCCGGCACGTTTTCCTGGATCAGGTCGGCACCCTGGACGGCGGATTCCAGGCTATCCGCGAAGGTCAGCCGCTCGGGGCTGGCACCCTCGGCCAGGCCCAGGCGCTCAAGCGATTCCCAGGCATTGGCGACGAAGGCGCGGGTGCGCGCGGGGGCCTCGGGGTCGGGGTCGAAGGCCACCACGTCCCAGCCGCGGGCCAGGGCGCGGGCGATCCAGCCGTTGCCGATCACCCCGGTGCCGATCACGGAGAGTTGCTGGCTCATGCCTCACCTCCTGCGGCCCGTTCAACGATCTGGCCGGTGCGCGGATCGCGCAGTGCGAGGTGGGCGCGGGTCTCGGCCGGCGTCATCACGCGGCCGCCGAGTTGCTCGATGATGGTCCCGGCCTTCTCGACCAGCTGGGCGTTGGTCGCCAGCACCCCCTTCTTCAGGTAGAGGTTGTCCTCCAGGCCGACCCGGGCGTGGCCGCCAAGCAGCATCGCCTGAGCGACCATGGGCATCTGCTGGCGGCCGATGCCGAAGGCCGCCCAGTTGGCGGTCGCCGGCAGCCTGTTACGCATCGCCAGCAGGGACTCGGTGTCGGCCTCGGCGCCCCACGGAATGCCCAGGCAGAGCTGGTAGAGGGGGTCGCCGTCGATCAGGCCCTCTTGCTGCAACTGCCGGGCGAACCAGACGTGGCCCAGATCGAAGCACTCGAGCTCCGGCTTGACCCCGGCGGCCTGCACCAGGCGGGCGTGCTCGCGCAGCCAGTCGGCGGGGTTCACGTAGACCATGTCGCCGAAGTTGAGGCTGCCGCAGTCCAGGGTGCACAGCTCCGGCAGCAGCGCGCCCACCGGCTCGTGGCGCTGGGCCGGGGTCTGGATGTCGGTACCCGGGCCGCCGCGGGTGGGGTCCTGGGCGCCGGGGATCCAGTCGCCGCCGCCGCCGGCGGTGATGTTCATGACGATGTCGACGTCTGCCTCGCGGACGCGCTCCATCACCTCACGGAAGTGGTCGACGGAGTGGCTGACGGCGCCGCTCTCGGGGTCGCGCACGTGGATGTGCGCCACGCTGGCGCCGGCCTTGGCGGCCGCGATGCAGTCGTCGGCGATCTGCCTGGGGGTGACCGGCACATTGGGGTTCTTGCCGGTGGTATCGCCGGCGCCGGTGACGGCGCAGGTCAGGATGACATGGCGGTTCACGTTCGGCCTCCTGTGGCTCAACGAGGATGTGCCTACAGTGTGCGGTCATCTTGACGTGGCGTTTTGACCAAGAACGACGAAAAATCCACACAAAACGACATTCATGCTGGCGTCAGGCCTTTACGGATCGCTGCTGCCTGGGTTCATGAATCGGAGGTGCGGGCTTCTACATGTAGGGATAAGGTGCGACAGCCAGCCAGGGGGAGGTAATGTATCGAATTGGAGCGCATGCTGGGCTACCTCCTGTCCTGGGAATTTTCTCCATTCACCCAAGTGAAACATCAAGAAACAGCATGATAACCAAGCCGACCGAAAGGCCAAACGTCGCCTTGTTCTGATGCCCGTTGCGATGGGTCTCAGGAATGATTTCGTGGCTGATAACGTAGAGCATGGCACCGGCGGCGAACGCCAAGCCCCAAGGTAGCAGCGGCTGGGATATGCTCACGACGCTTGCCCCCAGCAAGCCGCCGATGGGTTCGACCAGGCCGGTCAGTGAGGCGATAATCCATGCCCTCCATTTGGAGTATCCTTCACCCAGCAGAGAAACCGCCACCGCCAGCCCCTCCGGCATGTTCTGCAGGCCAATCCCTAACGCCAACGGCAACCCTTTTTCGTATCCGCCAGCGCCGAAGCCAACGCCTACAGCAAGCCCTTCCGGAAAATTGTGGATGGTGATGGCAATGACGAACAACCACACTCGGCGCAGTGAATCGGCCTCGGGCCCTTCTCGTCCCTGCTGGAAATGCTCATGGGGAAGTCGTTCATTCAACAGTGCGACCGCTCCAATGCCCAACAGAATCGAGAGGCCGGCAATGGTGGCTGGCAAAGTCGTGCCACCATAGAGCAGCTCCGCTGCATCCAAGGAAGGAATTATCAGCGAGAAAAAGGAAGCTGATAGCATCACCCCGGCTGCAAAGCCCAGCGCCAGATCGCGGAAAGCGCGGTCGGGTACCTTGCCGAACAATGCGGGAAGTGCCCCAACAGCAGTGAGCAACCCGGCTGACAGGCTGCCAACAAACGCCAGGACAATCGGTGAGGCGGTTTCCATGTAGCTATCCTATTAAAGGTTCATATATGTTTTAGTCGCGGGCATTGCCATCGGCGTCATGGCCGTGATATCGGCATAGCCGATGGTCACTGAGTACCTCGATGATTCGGCACTCTCCGACGTTGCCTCCCTGACACAGCAGGATCATGCGACGCAGCTCATCGCGTAAGACAGAAAGGCGCGCCAGCCTCGCTTCGACTTCCTCCAGGTGGCGCTTGGCCAGGCCGTCGACGTGATCACAGGGCATGTCAGGCTGATCCGACATATCGAGCAGCTCGCGTATCGCCTCTACGGTGAAGCCGAAGTCGCGGGCATGACGAATGAAAGTCAGTCGCTTGACGGCGTCTTCCGTATAGCGCCGCTGGTTGCCGGCATTCCGCTCGGGCGGTGGCAGCAAGCCAATCTGCTCATAGTAACGGATCGTCTGGACCTTGCATTCCGCGCGATGGGCCAGCGTGCCGATCGACAGACTCGAAGTCTCGAAGCCAGTGGTGTCTACATTCACAGCTTGAACCTCTAGTGGCTGTAGGGAATATCCTGCGGAGAAACAGCCCTGAACGCAATGCTCGAGGATCCCCATGGTTGATCAATCGCGAAGCATCACCGCTGGAGACACCTATCGGTTCCGTATCGAGGGCATGGTCTGTGGCGGCTGTGAGCGCAGGGTCGAGACGGCCATCGCGAAGCTGGATGGTATAGAGGACGTCAGCGCCAATGCCAGCGTCGGTACGGTAGATGTGACCCCCAAGGAAGGCACACCGCTGCGGCAATCGGCGAGGCGTTTGGTATCGAGGCCTATGGCGAGTTGATGCCAGAAGACAAGGCGCATCGGGTCGGCAGGATGCTGCCGATGGCGAGGCACCAGGCGATCAGCCCAAGGAAGGTCAGCAGGTAGAGTCGACTGGAGCGAATCATCTTGGGCCACTCGGACGCTGGGACGACATCGTGGGCCTCGGCATCCAGGTTGCCGGTTGCAACGCTCGATGCGGGCATCCTTGCCGTGGCGATGGTGAGCCTCGTCTTCCAGTCGATCGTTGTCTCGTGGGGAGAATTCTACACCCACGGACGAAGAGCCAATAAAAAAGAGATGCAACTCCCCACCTGATTATCAGCCAATTAATTTCCTGATATCAGGTGGGGGGAAGGTCGATCAGACGGTCTTGTTGCGCTTGCGCTGGCGGTACTGGTCAACCACCACGGCGGCGACGATGATCGCGCCCTTGACGATATCCTGGTAATAGGCATCGACGCCCAAGAAGGTGAAACCACTGAGCATCACCCCGAGGATCAGCGCCCCGATCACGGTGCCGGCAATACGCCCCACACCGCCGGCCAGGCTGGTGCCGCCGATGACGGCTGCCGCGATGGCATCCAGCTCGTACATCAAGCCCATGCCCGCCTGACCGGTACCGGCGCGGGCCGACGCCACGACACCGGCCAGGCCGGCAAGCAGGCCACCGATGGTGTAGACCATGACGAGATGGCGACGCACGTTGATACCGGAGACACGGGCGGCCTGGGGATTGGCGCCGATGGCATAGGTATATTTGCCATAGCGAGTGTACTTCAGCGCAATATGGAAGATCACCGCGACCGCCAGGAAGATGATCACCGGATTGGCACCGGAGCCGATCCAGGTGAAATCGTCACTCAGCATGCTGACCGGTTGGCCGTCGGTATAAGCGCGAGCCACGCCACGGGCGCTGACCATCATGCCCAGGGTGGCGATGAACGGCGGAATCATCGCGAAGGAAATCAGGGCACCATTGATCAACCCACACAGGGCACCCACCACAACACCGGCGATAAGTGGGATGATCCAGGGCATATCGGTCAGTGCGGGATAGACGGCCCGTGCATAGTCAGACTGCTGCGCCAAGCTGGCGGTGACCATGGCCGTCAGCGCTAGTACCGACCCCGACGAGAGGTCGATGCCGCCGGTAATGATGATCTGCGTCACACCGATGGCGATGATGCCGATGATCGACATCTGCAGGATCATGATCAGCAGACGTTGGGGATTCATCAGGAAGGAGTCACCACGCACGACCCAGCCGAGGATCTCGAAGAGGATCGCGATGCCGACGAGGACGAGAAAGATGCTTACCTCGGTGGGAATCTTCTTCTTACGCTTCTTGACCACCTCCAGGTGATCAGTGGTTTCCATTGTCTTGGTCATTGTCTTCTACCTCATTGGCACCCGTGTCCGGGAAGATAATCAGTCCTCGACGACCGGCGGTTCCACCGGTGACGAGGCAAGCTCCATGATGTTGACCTGATTGGCTTCGCTGCGGTCGAGGAAGCCGGTGACCCTGCCTTCGTGCATCACCATGATGCGGTCGCTCATGCCCAGCACTTCGGGCAGTTCGGAAGAGATCATGATCACGGCCACGTCTTGCCGGACGAGTTCAGTAACCAGCTTGTGGATCTCGGCCTTGGCGCCCACATCGATCCCTCGGGTAGGTTCGTCGAGGATCAGGATGCGCGGCTTGGTCATCAGCCAGCGGCCGATCAGCACCTTCTGCTGATTGCCACCCGAGAGGTTGCCGATGCGCTCATCCATGGAGGGGGTCTTGACGTTCAATCGTTCCTTCATCGAATCACACTCTTGGTCGAGTCGATCCTGCTCGACGAAGGTTGCCCGGGTGTAGCTGTCACGCAGCACGGCCATTTCCATGTTCTCGACAACCGAGAGACCGAGAAACAGGCCCGTTTCCTTGCGATCCTCGGTGAGTAGCGCCAGACCGCGCAGCATGGCCTGATGCGGCGAGCTGATGATTTCTTCCTTGCCATCGATGGAGATACGGCCTGACGTGGGTGGGGTCACACCGAACAGAGTCTCGGCGACATTGGTGCGTCCCGATCCCACCAAGCCGGCGAGCCCGAGGATCTCACCGGCGCGAACCTCGAAGCTGATGTCCTTGAAGACACCTTCCAGGCTGAGCCTGTCTACCGACAGCACCACATCCCCGATCGGCACATTCTCCTTGGGAAACATCTGGGTGACCTCGCGACCGACCATCAGCTTGATGATCTCGTCTGCCGTCATGTCGCTGGCCGCGGCGGAGTGGATGAACTGGCCGTCGCGGAATACCGAGATGTCGTCGGCGATCTCGAACACCTCATCCATCTTGTGGGTGATGTAGATAATCCCCTTCCCCTGGGCCCGCAAGTCCTTGATGATCCGGAACAGGTGTTCCACCTCTCGGTCAGCCAGTGACGAGGTGGGCTCATCCATGATCAAGACGTTAGACTCGTAGGAAACGGCCTTGGCGATTTCGATCATCTGACGGCCGGCCACGCTGAGACGGCGGACCTCCATTTCCGGGTCCATGTCGATGCCCAGGCGATCGAACAGAGCTTCAGTGTTCTTGAACATCCGGCCATGATCCACCATGCCGAAGGCATTGAGGGGTTCACGGCGGATCCAGATGTTCTCGGCGATGCTCATGTAGGGCATCAGATTGAGTTCCTGGTGGATCATGGCAATGCCGGCTTCCAGGGCGTCCAGCGGACCGTGCAAGTGCAGCGGCTTACCATTCAGGCGGACCTCACCCTGGTCGGGAATGTAGATCCCGGCAATGATCTTCATCAGGGTCGACTTGCCGGCGCCGTTCTCGCCCATCAAGGCATGTACTGTGCCTGGGCGAACCCGCAACTGAACGTTGTCCAGGGCGACCACACCGGGAAAGGTCTTGCGGACATCGGCCACCTCGAGAATGAACTCGGCGGCGTCGGGGGTCAGGTCTTCAGCAGTCATTGTCGCCATGCTGTGTCCTCCGCAGGCTTCGGGACCAGCCCACCGCCGGGTGGGCTGAACACCTCATTGATTGGCAAGGAATTCTTCAAGAGTCTCGGGAGTAACCAGCTTGAAGGGCACCAAGGTGATATTCTCGACCTCCTTGCCCTCGGCCAGATCGATCGCCGACTTGACGGCGCCGCCGCCTTGGCCAATCGGATCCTGGAAGACGGTGACCGCCAGTTCACCGTTCTGCATGGACTCTAGGGCATCGCGAGTGGCATCGATGCCGCCTACCAGGATGTCCTGTGGTGAAATGCCCAACTGGCGCATGGCGTTGAGGGCACCGATGGCCATCTCGTCATTGTTGGCGGCGATGGCATCGATCTGCTGGCCACCGACCACCCAGTTGGTCATCAAGTCGATGGCTTTGGTGCGCTGGTAATCGGCGGGTTGTTCCGCGACGATCTCGATACCGGGATACTCGGCAGCGACTTCCTTAACCCCGTTGGTGCGTTGGTGAGTCGCCCCCGAGGACAGCTCTCCCAGCATGATGGCGACCTTGCCCTCGCCGCCGAGCTTCTCGGCCAGTGCCTCCATCTGCATTTCACCGGAGACTTTCTGGTCCGAGCCGACGAAGACGACGTTATCGTGATCGAGATCGCTGCCCTCGGGCTGACGGTTTACGTAGACCAGCGGGATGTCATTGCCGACGGCGACGTCAGTCATCATGCCCGTAGCGGCGGTGTCGACCGGGTTGATGATGATGGCGTCGACGCCCTGGGCGGCGAGAGACTGGGTCTGGCTGAGCTGACGACCGATGTCGCCCTGGGCATCCAGAAACTGGATATCGTAGCCCTGAGCCTCGGCCTCGGCCTCCATGGCGTTACGCATGGTGGTGAGGAAGTTGTCGTCGAACCAGGCAACGGAGACGCCGATCGACTGGGCCATGGCGGGGCTGGAGCAGGTGGCGAAGACGGCGGCGGCAAGGAGTAGGCGTTTCATGGGCATTCTCCTGAAGATTTGTCGTTGTGTTTGTTGCCAGCGTGGCTGGTGGAACACAGGGTCTGTGTAAGCCCGTATATGGAATGTAGATTCTAAATACGGAAAATGCAAAAAGGAACGTTCTATACTTTAGTATATATGAAACGTTTGTTTCCTTTTCCCTGGGCCTGTTATGGCGGCCTACTGTTCGTTGTCGGGCGAAAAAAACCCCGCCGAGGCGGGGAAAAGAGAGACGTCAGGGCGGACAGCCCACCGAGGGGGAGAGATATCGCTTACAGCTTGGCGATCCACTCATGGACCGGATCGTTCTGGAACTTCCAGGCCCGCTTGGGGCCTGCCATCACGTTGAGGTAGTAGAGCTCGTAGCCGTGGGGAGCACCCACGGGATGATAGCCGTAAGGCACCATCACACAGCAGCCGTTTTCCACGGCCATCGTCTCATCCAATGAGCGGTCGTCGGTGTAGACCCGCTGGAAGGCAAAACCCTGTGAGGGATTGATCCGGTGATAGTAGGTCTCCTCGAGGATCGATTCCTCCGGGAGATTATCCACATCATGCTTGTGGGGCGGATAGCTGGACCAGTTGCCGGCCGGTGTATAAACCTCTACCACCAGCAGGCTGTCGGCCGGCTCGGTCTCCGGCAGGATGTCCTGGATGTGACGCGTGTTGGTGCCGCCGCCGCGGGTGCTCTGTTTCACCTGGTCGGGCCGGATCAGCCTCGGGGCGTGATTGCCATGCCCGGGGGCACTGCAGACCGCCAGCTCTAGGTCCGTCGTGGCCTCCACCCTGTAGCTGACGCCGTCCGGAAGATAGACGGCGTAGGGCGGAATCTTCTCGAAGACGTCCATTCGCTCGCCGATGTCTTCCCAGCGGTGCTCCCCGCTGGTGACAGTGGCATGGCCCGAAAGGAGCACCAGGCACTGTTCGCGCTCATCGGTGGAAGCTTCGATGCTCTGGCCCTTGGCCAGTTTGTGGACGCGAAAACCGACATGCCCCCAGTTCGCGGACTCGGGGGTGACGTCAAGCACCGTGCCCTGGGCATCGGGTTCGTGGGGGCGTACCAGTAGTGAACTCATGGGTCGCTCCTGTGCGTAGCAGTGGATGGAATTCAAGGATTGGTACCGGCGTCAGGCACGTTCGGCGCCGTCGTCCTCGGCCTTGCGCTCGCGCGCCTTGTCCTGGCGGACGCCTAGGGAGATGGCCAGGGTCTGGGTCAGGCAGAGCGAGGCAGTCAGGCCACGGAAGCTCTTGACCTCGGCCTCGTGCACCACCAGCGTAACGTCGGCCAGGCGCGCCAGCGGGCTCAAGTTGGAGTCAGTGATCACCACCAGCGGGATACCGCGCCTGCGGGCCTCGTCGGCCACATCGCGAGATTCCTGGGCATAGGGCGAGAAGCTCACCACCAGCAGGGCATCCTCGGCATCGATGGCACGAACCTGCTCGCCATACATGCCCCCCAGGCCGTTGACAAGAAAGGTGCGCTTGTCGATGTGGTGCAGCGCATAGGTCATGTAGCTGGCCACCACGAAGCTGCGACGCGCCCCCATCACGTGGATGGCGCGTGCACGCTCGAAGATATCCAGGGCACGCTCCAGGAGGCGCGGGTCGGTGCGTCCCGGAAGCTGGTCCAGCACCTCGCGGTTGGCCTCGGCGAATTCCCACAGCAGTTGGGTGCTGTCGGGTGTCTCGCCGGTGGCGCTGCGCACGGCACGTATGCGCTCGTTGTAGTTGGGCAGCTCGTCGACCAGGCGTGCACGGAACAGCTGCTGCATCTCCGAGAAGCCGGAGAAACCGAAGTGATTGGCGAAGCGGATCAGAGTGGAAGGGGTGACACCGGCCCGTTCGGCCAGCTTTGCCACCGTCGCGAACGCGATCTCCTGGGGATGATCCAGGAGAAAACGGGCCGTCTGCTGCAGACGACGACTCAGCGAGGGATAGTCGGCCGTGATGCGTTCTTCCAGTGTTGAGAAATCCTGCGGTGTCTGGCTCATGGTGTCCGCCTCGTGGGTGGCTTCTCGCAATACATTGGATCCTGTTCTTCTAGTATAGACTTTTAGGAATAAAAATTCCATTTGAACGTTAGTCTAGAATGCCGGCTCTGGCAATGAGGGGGCGGCCGAGGCCCGCTCGATCACGTCGGGTAGCTGCTGCTTTGGTCGAAGGCCCGTCCCTCGGTCAATCCCGCCACCTTCATTCAACATGCTGATTCTCAGGGGAAGCCGTCGAATCTATCGGAGCTGGAGCGGGCAAGATGGAATATTCTGTTTGTTGATTGGTTGGAATATGTATTCTAGTCTTCCTGAAACCCTGGACAGCGTACCCCTCTGCCAGCTGGGCGATACGGCCCCGCGATGGGTTACGACGACACTGCCAAGTCACCTGGAGGCCGCCATGACACAGCACGCACTGAAGTTCTCCCTGAATCATATGGTCTGTCCCCGCTGGACCCCGCAGCAGCTGATCGAGACCGCCGCCGAGATGGGTGTCGGTGCCGTGGAGTTGCGCAACGATGTGGGTGAGAACAGCATCCTCGATCTTGAGGCGGCGCGTGCCGCCGGGCAGCGTGCCCGAGAGCTGGGCATCGAGGTACTCAGTATCAACGCCCTCTATCCCTTCAATATCTGGAACGAGGAGCGTGCCGCCAAGGCACAGGAGCTGGCGCAACTGGTGGATGCCGTCGGTGGCCACGGCCTGGTGCTCTGTCCACTGGTGGATGCCGACTATTCCGCCAGTGCGGAAGACAAGCGAGCCGGACTCGAACAGGCGCTGACCGAACTGGATACCATCCTGGGTCGCTATGACCTGCAAGGCTTCGTCGAGCCGCTGGGGTTCCCGATCTCCTCGCTGCGCACCAAGGCCGAGGCGGTCGAGGCGATCCGATCACTGGGACTGGAATCGCGCTTCGGCCTGGTCCACGACACCTTCCACCATCAGGGGGCCGGCGAGTCGGCCTTCTTTGCCGACATGACCGGCCTGGTGCATATCTCGGGTGTGGAGGACCCGGCGATCGGCTTCGAGGAAATGCTGGATGCCCATCGCTACCTGGTCGGCGAGTGCGATCGCCTCAACAACGTCGGCCAGCTGCGCCGCCTGCTGGCTGACGGCTACGACGGCTACGTCTCCTTCGAACCCTTCGCCGAGCCGGTCCATGCGTTGGCCGATCCGGTGGCTGCGCTACATGACAGCATGCAATTCGTCCAAGCGGGCCTTGCACGCTGATCCAACATTCCACAGGAGGATTCTCATCATGAAGATCGCCCTCGACCCCTTCATGCACCGCCATGTGCCCCTCGATGACCTGCCGAGGCTCGCCGCCGACCTGGGCTATGAACACATCGAACTGTCCCCGCGCGCCGACTTCCTCGACTGGTTCGTGCATCCGCGGGTCTATCCCGAGCGCCTCCAGTCCTTCAAGAAGTCGCTCAAGGACCACGGCGTCCAACTCTCCTCCCTGCTGCCCATGTATCGCTGGGCGAGCCCCCATGAGGACGAGCGCCAGGCCGCGGTGAAGTACTGGAAGAAGGCCATCGAGGTCGCCGTGGAACTGGGCGTCGACACCATGAACTCCGAGATGGGACGCGGCCCGCACCCCGAGCGCGGCAGCTGCTCCAGCTGCTGCCAGGGCGGGGCGACCACCGAGTCCAGCGAGGCCTCCTGGTGGCGCTCCATGGAGGAGCTGGTACCGATCTTCGAGCGTGAGGGCATCCAGCTCAACGTCGAGCCGCACCCGGATGACTTCGTCGAGACGCTGCACCCCGCGGTCGACATGATCCGCACCGTCAACTCCGACAACGTCAAGTTCCTCTTCTGCGCGCCGCACACCTTCCACTTCGGCGACGACATGGAGCAGATGATTCGCGACTGCGCGCCGGTGCTGGCCCACGTCCACGTGGCGGACACCTTCAACCACAAGGCGTCCTCCGGGCTGCGCTACATCATCAACCCGCCGGGTTCCACCGCCCGGGTCCATCAGCACCTCAACATCGGCGAGGGCGAGGTCAACTGGGACCTGTTCTTCAAGACCCTGGCCGACGTGGGCTTCGACGGCATCATGACCGCCTGCGTCTTCGCCTGGGAGGAGAAGGCCGAGGACTCCTCTCGCTTCATGCGCAACGAGATCCAGCGTTACGTCGACACATACTGGAAATAATCCGGAGACAACATCATGACAGTCAGAATCGGAGTCATCGGCACCGGGATGATCGGCGAGGAGCACTCCCGCCGCATCACCCAGCAGCTCACCGGCGGCGAGATCGTCGCCGTCACCGACGTCAACCTGGATCAGGCGCGGGCCGTGGTCGACCGCCTGGGACTCGAGGCCCGCGTCTTCGATGACGGCCAGTCGCTGATCCAGTCCGACGACGTGGATGCCGTGCTGGTCACCTCCTGGGGGCCGACCCATGAGGAGTACGTGCTGGCCACTATCGCCGCCGGCAAACCGGTGTTCTGCGAGAAGCCCCTGGCGACCACCGCCGAGGGCTGCCGCCACATCATCGATGCCGAGATCAAGGCAGGACGTCGGCACGTGCAGGTCGGCTTCATGCGCCGCTACGACAGCGGCTACCGGATGATGAAGGAGGCCATCGATAGCGACCGTTTGGGTGAAACCCTGATGATCCATGCGGCTCACCGCAATCCGGAGGTGCCAGAGCGCTATATCACCCCCATGGCGATCCACGACACCCTGATCCACGAGCTGGACACTTTCCGCTGGCTACTGGACGACGACTACAAGAGTGCCCAGGTGCTCTTCCCGCGCAAGACGCGCCATGCCCACAGCAAGGTCGAGGACCCCCAGATCGTGCTGCTGGAGACGGTCAAGGGCGTGCGCATCGACGTCGAGGTGTTCGTCAACTGTCGCTACGGCTACGACATCCAGTGCGACGTGGTCGGCGAGGACGGCATCGCCCGCCTGCCCGAACCCCAGAGCCTGCAGTTCCGTCAGGCCGGCCAGCGCTCCAACGAGATCCTCCAGGACTGGAAGAAACGTTTCAGCGAGGCGTTCGACGTGGAACTGCAGTCGTTTATCGACGGCGCCGCCGCCGGCGAGATCGGCGGGCCCTCCTCCTGGGACGGCTATGCGGCGGCCATCGCCGGCGATGTCTGCGTCAAGGCCCAGGAGAGTGGCGGCATCGAGGTCATCGAGATGCCCGAACGGCCGGCCTTCTACACCTGAGGCCTGCCTCTCGGCCGTCCATGAGCGGCCCCGGCCCCTGGCAGGGCCGGGGCCGCTTCTTTTGTCGAGCGCCTCGTGCCGTCCCGGTCTTCCCCTTCTCGTCGACCAGCGTCACCCAATGCGACCAAAGCACTACGAATCATCTTTTCCATTTATTGATTGGATGGAATCTTCGTTCTAAACTGATCTTCAATGAAACAGACAAATTGAACGCGAACCCCGTTTCCAACAAACCGACCGGCCGAGCCGCGGAGCTGTGACATCCGCGCAGGGCTCGCGACTGGCCAAGCGTAGGATGTGATCCCATGAATGACACCAAGACACTGGATCTGATCTGCCTGGGGCGTGCCGCCGTCGACCTCTATGGTGACCAGATCGGCAGCCGCCTCGAGGACATGACCAGCTTCGCCAAGTACCTCGGCGGCTCGTCCGGCAACATCGCCTATGGCACCGCCCGCATGGGGTTGAAGTCGGCGATGCTCACCCGGGTGGGTAACGAGCACATGGGTCGCTTCGTGCGCGAGGAGCTGACCCGGGCCGGGGTCGACACCAGCCATGTGGTCACCGACGCCGAGCGCCTCACCGGCCTGGTGATCCTGGGCATCAAGGACCGCGATACCTTCCCGCTGATCTTCTACCGCCAGGACTGTGCCGACATGGCGGTCGACAGCGCTGACTTCGATCCGGCGTACATCGCCTCCAGCCGGGCGCTGCTGATCACCGGCACCCACTTCTCCACCGAGCAGACCTACCAGACCAGCAAGACCGCCATCGAGTACGCCAAGGCGGCCGGCACCAAGGTGATCCTGGATATCGACTATCGGCCGGTGCTGTGGGGCCTGACCACCCTGGGCGATGGCGAGACCCGCTTCGTCTCCAACGAGGGGGTCAGCCGCCACCTGCAGACCATTCTGCCCGACCTGGACCTGGTAGTGGGTACCGAGGAGGAGGTGCATATCGCCGGCGGCAGCACCGATACCATCACCGCCCTGAAGACGATCCGGGGGCTGACCGATGCCACCATCGTGCTCAAGCTCGGCGCCCAGGGTTGCACGGTGCTCGAGGGTCAGATCCCCGATAGCGAAGCCGACTTCGAGGTGCATACCGGGGTTCGCGTCGATGTGCTCAACGTGCTGGGGGCCGGCGACGCCTTCATGAGCGGCTTCCTGCGCGGCTGGTTGCGCGGCGAGTCCCATGCTCAGAGCTGCGCCTACGCCAATGCCTGTGGCGCCCTGGTGGTTTCGCGCCATGGCTGCGCCCCGGCCATCCCCAGTGCCGAGGAACTCGATGACTACCTGGCGCGTGCCGAGTCGATTCCGCGTCCCGATTTGGACACACGGCTCAACCACCTGCACCGGGTCACCACCCAGCGCCTGCCGACCCAGTGGAAGGACCTCTGCATCCTGGCCTTCGACCACCGCAAGCAGCTCTTCGACATGGCCCGCGAGGAAGGCGCCGCTCCGGCCCGCATCAACACGCTCAAGCGATTGTTGGTCCAGGCCACCGAGCGCGGCAGTGAGCACCTAGGCGACAGCCAGGTCGGCGTGCTGATCGATGACACCTACGGTCAGGACGCCCTCAACGATGTCACCGGCCGCGGCTGGTGGATCGGCCGCCCCGTGGAGCTGCCCAGTTCGCGCCCCATCGAGCTGGAGGGCGGTCGCAGCATCGGCTCGCGGCTCAAGACCTGGCCGCGCGAGCATATCGTCAAGTGCCTGGTGTTCTACCACCCCGAGGACCAGGGGGAACTGCGCCGCGCCCAGGAGCGCCAGGTGATCGAGCTCTATCGCGCCTGCTGCGAGTCCGGCAACGAGCTGCTGCTGGAGATCATTCCGCCACGCGACCTGGCCAAGGATGACGACACCTACCTCAACGCCATGCAGCGCTTCTACAACCTGGGCGTGCAGCCCGACTGGTGGAAGCTGCCCCCCCAGACCCCGGACGCCTGGCGGCGCATCGGCGACCTCCTCGCCGAGCGAGCGCCCCACTGTCGCGGTGTGGTCATGCTCGGCCTGGACGCGCCGGCCGAGGAACTCAAGAAGGGCATCATGGACAGCGCCGGTGTCGATGTCTGCAAGGGCTTCGCGGTGGGCCGCACCATCTTCGGCGAGCCGAGCCGCCAGTGGCTGCGCGGCGACTACGACGACGAGCAGCTGATCGAGGCCGTGAAGACCAACTATCTCGAGCTGGTGGAAACCTGGCAGGCGCGCCAGCGCGCCTGATCCCGAACGATCCTGTTGAAGGGCTACTGATATGAAGACTATCCGACTCACCATGGCCCAGGCCGTCGTCCGCTACATGATGGCCCAGAAGGTCGACGTCAACGGCGAGATCAAACCGCTGTTTCCCGGGGTCTGGGCCATCTTCGGCCACGGCAACGTCGCCGGCCTCGGCGAAGCGCTGTACCAGGCCCGGGAGAGCCTGCCCACCTACCGGGCCCATAACGAACAGGGCATGGCCCATGCCGCCATCGCCTATACCAAGACCCTCAATCGCCGCCAGGTGATGGCCTGCACCGCGTCGGCCGGACCGGGCTCCACCAACATGGTCACCGCTGCCGCGGTGGCCCACGTCAATCGCCTGCCGGTGCTCTTCCTGCCGGGTGACACCTTCGCCACCCGCATGCCCGACCCGGTGCTGCAGCAGGTGGAGAACTTCCACGACCACACCCTGACCACCAACGACTGCTTCAAGCCGGTGAGCCGCTTCTTCGATCGCATCACCCGTCCCGAGCAGCTGCTCACCTCGCTCCCCCAGGCGGTGCGGGTACTCACCGATCCGGTGGAGTGCGGTCCGGTCACCCTGGCGCTGCCCCAGGACATCCAGACCTTCGCCTTCGACTACCCCGAGCACTTCTTCGACGAGAAGGTGCACCGCCTGCGTCGCCAGGCCGCCGACCGCCAGGAACTTGCGGACGCCATCGCCCTGATCCGCCAGGCGAAGAAACCGCTGGTGATCGCCGGAGGCGGGGCCCACTACTCGGGCGCCCTGGCCGAGCTCGACGCCTTCGTCTCCCGCCACCACCTGCCGATGGGCGAGACCCAGGCCGGCAAGGGCGCCCTGCCCTGGGATCATGCGCAGAACCTGGGCACCATCGGCGTCACCGGCGGTGCGGCCGCCAACGCCCTGGCCGCCGAGGCCGACCTGATCATCGCCGTGGGCACCCGGCTGGGCGACTTCGCCTCCGGCTCCCGCGCCATGATCAACCCCGAGGCCAAGCTCTTGAGCGTGAACGTCGCCTCCTTCGATGCCGTCAAGCACAAGGGCCAGGCGCTGGTGGGTGATGCCAAGATCACCCTGCCGGAGCTGACCGCAGGCCTGGAAGAGTGGCAACCCGAGGGTGGCTGGATCGAGCAGGCCGCCTCGCTGCGCACCGACTGGAACCAGACCGTGGAGCGCGTCACCGCCGATCGTGGCACCAACCTGCCGTGTGACGCCGAGGTGGTGGGAGCGGTAAACCGCGCCGCTGGCGAGCGCGACATCGTGGTGTGTGCCGCCGGCGGCCTGCCCGGCGAGCTGCAGAAGCTCTGGCGCACCCGCTTCGACCGCGGCTACCACATGGAGTATGGCTACTCCTGCATGGGCTACGAGCTGGCAGGCGGCCTGGGGGCCAAGATGGCCCTGCCCGACTCCGAGGTCTTCGTCATGGTGGGCGATGGTTCCTACCTGATGCTCAACTCCGAGATCGCCACCTCGGTGATGCTCGGCCACAAGATCATCGCCGTGGTACTCGACAACCGTGGCTACGGCTGTATCCACCGCCTGCAGCAGTTCTGTGGTGGCCCCGGCTTCAACAACATGCTCGACGACTGCCTGAGCGTTGAGGGTGGCGCCCCCAAGACCGATTTCGCCGCTCACGCGACCTCGCTGGGTGCCAAGGCCGAGCAGGTGGGCAACATCGGCGAGCTCGAGAAGGCACTTGAGCGCGCCAAGGCGTCCGACGTGAGCTACGTGATCGCCATCGACACCGATGCGCTGGCCGACACCCAGGATGGCGGTGCCTGGTGGGACGTGGCGGTGCCCGAGGTCTCCCCGCGCGCCGAGGTCAAGGCGGCCCGTGCGCGCTACGAGGCCTACAAGGCCCGCCAATTCAAGAATCTCTAAATCTCGATCACGACGACCGATCTCAGGAGTTCGCCATGAGTGTAAAACTGGGCATCAACCCGCTGACCTGGACCAACGACGATATGCCGTCTCTCGGTGGTGATACGCCGCTCGAGGTGTGTCTCTCCGAGGGCAGACAGGCCGGCTTCTCCGGCTTCGAGCTGGGCCACAAGTTCCCCCGCGACCCCGAGGTGCTGGGGCCGATCCTCGACAAGCAAGGCCTCTCCCTGGTGTCCGGCTGGTACAGCAGCGAGCTCTTGACCCGCAGCGCCGAGGAGGAGATCGAGGCGCTCAAGCCGCACCTGCACCTGCTCAAGTCGCTGGGCGCCACGGCGATGGTGTTCTGCGAGGTGACACACTGCATCCATGGACAGCGTGAGACGCCGCTGTCCCACTCGCCACGGATGAGCGAAGAAGGCTGGAAGACGCTGATTCCGCGCCTGAACCAGGTGGCCGACTACTGCCTGGAGCAGGGCGTACAGATCGCCTACCACCATCACCTGGGCACGGTGATCGAGACCCCCGCGGAGATCGAGCGGCTGATGGCCGAAACCAAGCCCTCCGTGGGCCTGCTGCTGGACTCCGGCCACCTGGTGGGTGCCGGCGGCGACCCCGTGGCTGCGCAACAGCAATATGCCGACCGCATCGTTCACGTGCACTGCAAGGACATCCGCCGGGAAGTGCTCGAGGACGTGCGCAACCGTGACCTCAGCTTCCTGGACGGCGTGCTGAACGGCATGTTCACCGTGCCGGGCGACGGCTACATCGACTATGTCCCCCTGTTCAAGGGGCTGCGCGAGAGCGGCTATGAGGGCTGGATGGTGGTCGAGGCCGAGCAGGACCCCGCCGTGGCGCATCCGCTGACCTATGCGCGCCTTGGGCATGACAACCTGCAGCGCTTCTGTGCCGAGGCCGGACTTCCAATCACCGAATAACCCGACTGACGATCAAGAGGACACTCCCGTATGAGCATTCTGGGCAACTTCATCAACGGCCAGGCCGTGGCCAGCCAGAGCGAGCGCACCGCGCCGGTCTACAACCCCGCCACCGGCCAGCAGAGCCTGCAGGTGGCGCTTTCAACCGCCGACGAGACCCGCGAGGCGGTACGCGTCGCCCATGAGGCCTTCGCCGGCTGGTCAAAGGTCACGCCACTCAAGCGTTCGCGCATCCTGTTCAAGTTCAAGGCGCTGGTCGAGGCGCATGCCGACGAGCTGGCGCGACTGATCGCCAGCGAACACGGCAAGGTGTTCTCCGACGCCAAGGGCGAGGTGACCCGTGGCCTGGAGGTCGTCGAGTTCGCCTGCGGCATCCCGCACCTGCAGAAGGGCGAGCACTCCATGAACGTCGGCACCGGGGTGGACAGCTACTCCATGATGCAGCCGCTGGGCGTCTGTGCGGGCATCTCGCCGTTCAACTTCCCGGCCATGGTGCCGATGTGGATGTTCCCCATCGCACTGGCCTGCGGTAACACCTTCGTGATGAAGCCTTCCGAGAAGGACCCCTCCACCTCGATGCGCCTGGCCGAGCTACTCACCGAGGCCGGCCTGCCCGATGGCGTCTTCAACGTGGTCAACGGCGACAAGGAGGCCGTCGACGTGCTGCTCACCGACGAGCGGGTCGAGGCGGTGAGCTTCGTCGGCTCCACCCCCATTGCCGAGTACATCTATGCCACCGGCTCGGCCCACGGCAAGCGCGTCCAGGCCCTGGGTGGCGCCAAGAACCACATGGTGATCATGCCGGATGCCGACCTGGACCAGGCCGTCGGCGCGCTGATGGGCGCCGCCTACGGCAGTGCCGGCGAGCGCTGCATGGCCATTTCCGTGGCCGTACCGGTGGGTGAGGAGACCGCCAACCGACTGCGCGAGAAGCTGGTCGCCGAACTCGACAAGCTGAGCATCGGCCCGGGCCTCGTCGACGGCCCCGACAACGACATGGGCCCGCTGATCACCCGCGAGCACCTGGAGAAGGTCAAGGGCTATATCCAGGCCGGTGCGGACGAGGGGGCCGAGCTGGTGGTGGACGGCCGCGACGCAAGCATCGAGGGCGACGGCTTCTTCCTCGGCGGGTCGCTGTTCGATCACGTCACGCCGGGCATGCGCATCCACCGCGAGGAAATCTTCGGTCCCGTGCTGGCCATCGCCCGGGCCGCCAGCTTCGATGACGCGGTCAAGATGATCAACGATCATGAGTTCGGCAACGGCACCGCCATCTTCACCCGCGACGGTGACGCCGCCCGCCAGTACTGCGAGCAGATCCAGGTCGGCATGGTCGGCGTCAACGTGCCGATCCCGGTGCCCATGGCCTTCCACAGCTTCGGCGGCTGGAAGCGTTCCCTGTTCGGTCCGCTGCACATGCACGGCCCCGATGGTGTGCGCTTCAATACCCGCATGAAGACCATCACTCAACGCTGGCCCAGCGGCATCCGCGAGGAGACCAACCACTTCACCATGCCGACGCACTGAGCCTGCGCTCTGCGGATCACCCGGAAGACGCCGGAGCCGGAGGCTTCGGCGTCTTTCATTCGGCGGCCTGAGTGGCGACCCGGTGGGAGCGACGCAGTATCAGCTCGCCGCGCTGCAGATGCTGGGTTTCGGCATCCGGCCGCTCAATCACGCGTCGTATTGCCTCACTGACCAGGGACTCCAGGGGTTGCCGGTAGGTGGTCAGCGCGTAGCGTGGCGAGGCGGCGAGTTCGATGTCGTCGAAGCCGACCACTGCCAGCCGGTCGGTCAGGCCGCGCTCGGAGAGGGCGTCCAAGGCCCCGATGGCGAGGATGTCGTTCTCGCAGAACAGCGCCTCGATGCGCTCCGCCGCTGGCGTCGCCTCCAGATAATTCGCCAGCACGGCGACCCCTCGCTCACGCTGATAATGCCCCGCCTCCAGCAGCTCGATGGCATCCACCCCATGCTGGGCAAGCCCTTCCTGGAAGCCTGCCAGGCGGCGCAAACGGGTGGTCTCGCTGCTCGGGCCTGCCATATAGCCGATTCGCCGGTAGCCTTGCTGTGTCACCAGCAGCTCGGCGATCTCCCGACCGGCGGCATAACCATCTGTGGAGACGACCTGGATGTCGGGATCCTCACAGTTGCGGTAGAGCACCACCAGCGGGATGTGGCGGATGTCGTGTGCCAAGCGGACTAGCTCCTCGGTGAGCACGGTCCCCAGGAAGATCAAGCCGTCCACCTGGAATTGATCGGCGAGTGAGATGGCGGCCCCCTCCCGGTCCTCCTCGCTGATGTTGAGCAGCATGGAAAGATAGCCCCGCCGCTGCAGCTGCAGACTCGTTTCGTTCAGCAGGCCCAGCAGGTTGGGGTTATCCATCTCGTCCACGACCAGACCCACGATGCGCGTCTGACGCTTGGTCAGGCCGCGGGCCAGCAGATTGGGCCGATAGCCCAGTTCCGCCGCTGCTTGCAGAACCTTCTCGCGAGCCTTGGGAGAAATGGAGGCGCCCTCGGTAAAGGCCCGCGAGACGGTCCACTTGGAGACACCGGCCCGTCGGGCTACATCGCTGGCGGTCACCTTGTGGGTGCCACCCGCCGCCTCCCTGCCTTTAGACTTTTTGATCATTATTTCACCTTGACGGAATTTTTGTTCCATTCTAGTCTTTGTGCAACCGGGTGCAGACCCGTTTCGATACTAGCAGATGGAGCCTCGCCTGACGCTGGTGGCATGAAGCCATCAATTTTTTTGCCGCAACTTGCACCCGGTTGCAAATTGTTGCGAGCACGCGAAAAGGTGGTTGGACGTAGACGCATCAACACAATTCACAAGAGGAGCATTGCCATGTTGAACGGCGAGAAGACGATCGAACGCCCCCTGCTCTGGGGCATGGTGGGCGGCGGCCGCACCGGCCAGGTGGGCTACAAGCATCGCACCGGCGCCCTGCGCGACAACACGGCCTATCGGCTGGTGGCCGGCGCCTTCGACCTGGACGCCGAGCGCGGGCGCGATTTCGGCACCCAGCTGGGTGTCGCCGAGGATCGCTGCTACGCGACCTACCAGGAACTCATCGCCGGCGAAGCCGCGCGCGACGACGGCGTCGAGGTGGTGTCGATCGCCACCCCCAACTTCACCCACTACGCGATCACCAAGGCCTGCCTGGAAGCCGGCCTGCACGTGATCTGCGAGAAGCCACTGTTCTTCACCGTCGCCGAGTGCGACGAGGTCGCGAAACTCGCCGAGGACAAGGGTCTGATCGTGGGCGTCACTTACGGCTTCAGCGGTCACCCGCTGGTCCACCAGATGGCCGCCATGGTCAAGAAGGGCATGCTGGGCGATATCCGTATCGTCGACATGCAATATACCCATGGCTTCAACTCGGGCGACGATACGGACGCGGGCGAGGCCGTGAAATGGCGCACCAACCCGGAGACCGCCGGCCCCACCTTCGTGCTGGGCGATATCGGCACGCACCTCTACTACCTCTCCGAGGTGGTGCTGCCGCATATGAAGATCGACAAGCTGCTCTGCGACCGCAAGGCCTTCATTCCCACCCGCGAGCCGCTCGAAGATAACGCGACCGTGTTGACCCACTACGCTAACGGCGCTCGCGGCCGCCTGTGGGTGTCATCGGTGAACGCCGGTCACATGGGTTCCCAGCGCTACCGTTTCGTCGGCTCACGGGCCTCAGTCGAGTGGTCCGATGCCCATCCCGACCAGTTGATCTACGAAGTGCAGGACGAGCCGCCTCGCACCCTGCACCATGGCATGCCCTACCTCGAGGAGGAGTCCCTCGCGATTGATCGCATGGGCGCGCTGCATACCGAGGGGCTCGGTGACAGCTGGGCCAACATCTATCTGTGGATCGCCCAGGCGATCGACGCCAGGAAGCGTGGCGACGACGCCTTCCTGAAGACCCACCATTACCCGGGTATCGAGGCTGGCACCGAAGGCGTGCGCTGGCTCGAGAACTGTGTACGTTCCGCCGATGCAGGCTCGGCTTGGGTCGATTTCCAATAAAACACGAGGCCATATCATGAAACTTTCCATCTGTACCGACGCGATGGGGGATCTTTCCTTCACCGAGATGCTCGACAAATGCGTGGCGCTGGGTGTCGAGGGCATCGAGATGACCGGCGGCGGCTGGTCGCCTGCGCCGCATTTCCGCGCCGACGAACTGCTGGCCGACAAGAGCCTGCTGAAGAAGAAGCTGAATGAGATCGAGGCACGTGGGCTCGAGATCGCCGCGCTCAACTGCTCGGGCAACCCGCTCGATCCCGGTGCGCTGGGCGAGCGGCACCGCAAGGAGATCGAACAGACCTTCCGCCTGGCCGGCGAGATCGGCGTCAAGAAGATCGTGACCATGTCCGGCCTGCCGGCCGCGGCGCCGGGCGACAGCGTGCCGAACTGGCTGGTCTATACCAAGAGCTGGCCGGAGGAGATGCCCGAACGCGACCGCTACCAGTGGGAGGACTGCGCCTTCCCCTACTGGCATCGCCTGGTGAAGCTCAGCAAGGAAGTGGGCGTCGACAAAATCGCACTGGAGAACTTCTCGGCGATGCTGGTCTGGAACCCCGAGACCCTGTTCCGCCTGCGTAACGAAGTGGGGCCGATGGTCGGCATGAACCTCGACCCGTCACACCTGTTCTGGAAGGGGGCCTGCCCGATCGCCGCGGCCCGGGCCCTGGGCGATGCGATCCATCATGTGCACGGCAAGGACACTCGAATCGAGCGTGGCCTGGCCGACGTGAATGGTCTGCTCGAGTTACGGGAGGTCACCGACGTGGCCAACCGCGCCTGGAACTACGTCGCCGTCGGCGCTGGCCACGACCTCCAGTGGTGGAAGGAGTTCTTCTCCGTCGTGCGCATGCTGGGCTACAACGACTGGGTCAGCCTCGAGATGGAAGACTTCACCATGTCCACTGAGGCAGGTATCCAGTCCTCCATCGACGCCCTGCAACAGACCATCAGCAAGTAAGACCACCCCATAACGAAGACTACAAGAAAGGAGCAAGACCATGAAAAAACTCATCTTTATTCCGCTCGCCGCCGCTCTGATGACCGGCCCTGCCCTGGCCGAAGAGCTCGATATCGGCGTCAGTTTCTTCAACCTCAATGAGCGCTTCATCATCGGCCTGCGCGAGAGTCTCGAATTGGCGGCAGAGGAGCAGGGGATGGAAGTGCAAGTCGAGGATGCCCGCAACGACATCGGCCGGCAGCTCAGCCAGGTGCAGAACTTCATCGCCTCCGGCGTCGACGGTATCATCGTGAACCCGGTGCACTCGGACTCCACCAGCTCCATGAGCCGTGCCGCCGCCGAGGCAGGCATCCCGCTGGTCTATGTGAATCGCCAGCCCATGGACATCGAGTCGCTTCCCGATAAACAGGCCTTCGTCGGCTCCGACGAGAGGGAGTCCGGCACCCTGCAGACCCAGGAGGTCTGCCGACAGCTCGATGGCGAGGGCAAGCTGCTTGTGATGATGGGTACCCTGGGTGATAACGCTGCCCAGGTCCGTACCCAGGACATCCATGACGTCATTGCCACCCCCGAGTGCAGTGGGCTCGAGATCGTCGAGCAGCAGGATGCCGACTTCCAGCGTATCGAAGGCAACAACTTGATGACCAACTGGCTGACGTCAGGTCTCGAGTTCGACGCGGTGATTGCCAACAATGACGAAATGGCCATCGGCGCCATCCAGGCGCTGAAGAATGTCGGCCACGACATGGATGAGGTGATTGTCGCCGGTATCGATGCCACCAGCGATGCCCTGGCCGCGATGCAGGCCGGCGAGCTGGATGTCACCGTCTTCCAGAACGGCCCTGCCCAGGGCGCGGGCTCCGTCGACACCCTGCATCGGCTGATCAAAGGCGAGGATGTTGACAATGCCGTGTGGGTACCCTTCGAACTGGTGACCCCTGACAACCTGGATGAATACGTCGGGCGCAACTGAGTCGCTCATACCAACCATAGCAGGGCGACCCGGACTCCCCCGGGTCGCCTTGTTTTCTTCGATGCCTGCGCCCAGGGAGTGATGTGTCCCATTGGTGAAGTCACGGCGAGCCTCGAGTACCTGAAGCGTCAGGGCTTCCAGGCGGACGTCTGACACAGGATGAATGACCTTGATCCAGGGTGACCTGAAAGTTGCCGCCCCGATTCGCTGGTCGATGGTGGGCGGCGGCCGCGCATTGCCGCCGCTGCCCGCCGTCTCGGCTACCGTCCCAACCAGATGGCCCGTAGCCTCAAGGGGGGCCACTCGGGACTGATCGGCATGCTGGTGGCAGACATTCGCAATCCCTTCTCGGTGGCGGTCATGCATGGCGTGGAACAGGCCGCCGCGAGCGCGGCCTGTCGTTGATGGTCTGCAATACCGACAACGACCCGGCCCAGGAGCGCGAGCACCTCGCCCTGCTCGCCTCCTACCAAGTCGAGGGCCTGGTGTTCAACGCCGCCGGCAGCTCAGACCGCGAACTGCAAGCCTTGGTGGAAGAGGGCATTCCCCTGGTGTTGCTCGATCGAGAGCTTAGCGACGTCGGCGTCCGCCTCGGCGAGACCGGGCTGATGGGCATCGACGAGCTCGACTGGTGCGAGCTGGTCACTCCGGGCATCACGACACTGGCCCAGCCCACCGAGGCGATCGGTCGCGCCGCCGTGGCGTGTCTGATGCGCCGCCGCGAGGCAGGTGACCGCACGACGCCGGCGCGCAGGGTGCATTTCCAGGCCAGCCTCATCCCGCGCGGTTCCACCCGCGGCTGATTCATCCAACCCTGCAGGAGCCCCATGTCTGCCACATCTTCCAGCCCTCGAATGGTATCGTTCCCACCACTGTTGACCGGCGCGGAGGATACACCCGCCACCTTGGTCGCCACCTCTGCCTACGGCCACGACGCCATCACTACCCACGGCCAGGCCGCGGTGCTGCCATGGCTCAACGCGGCCGGCGCCGACGGCGTGGAGATCCGCCGCGAGCGGCTACCGGCCGGCCTGACGCGCGCCATCGAATATCCCTTGCAGGGCCAGGATTTGGTGGCCATCACAACCGAACAGTTGGCGCGACTGCGCCGCCTCTAACACCCCGCCCCCCACAGGAGACTGCCATGACCCAGCCATCCGACCCTCCCGAGATTCTCGCCTTCGGCGAAGCCATGACGATGTTCGTCGCCGAAGATGCCGGCGAGCTCGCCGCCGTGGAGCACTTCCAGCGCCGCATCGCCGGCGCCGACACTAACGTGGCCATCGGCCTGGCCCGTCTGGGTTTCCATGTGGGCTGGCTGAGCCGGGTCGGCGACGACGGCTTCGGCACCTTCGTTCGCCGCGCCCTGGAGGCCGAAGGGCTGGACTGCCGCCACCTGCGCACCGACGCCGAGCATCCCACCGGCCTGGTGTTCAAGGAACGCGCCAAGGGCGGCGCCGATCCTCACGTGGAGTACTTCCGCCGCGGCAGCGCCGCCAGCCACCTGTCGCCGAGCGACACCGACGGCGTCGACTTCTCGGCGCTGCGCCACCTGCACGCCACCGGCATTCCCCCGGCGCTCTCGACGAGCTGCCGCGAGCTCACCGAGACCATGCTCGACCGGGCCCGGGACGCCGGCGCCAGCCTCTCCTTCGACCCCAACCTGCGCCCCAGCCTGTGGAAGAGCGAGGCCGAGATGCGCGACACGCTCAACGCCTTGGCGGCGCGCACTGACTGGGTGCTGCCCGGCCTGGTCGAGGGGCGGCTGCTTACCGGCCGGGACAGCCCCGAGGCAATCGCCGACTTCTACCTGGAGCGCGGCGCTCGGGCGGTGATCATCAAGCTAGGTCCCCAGGGCAGCTACTATCGGGGTAGCCTGGGCGGCGAGCAGGCGGACTTCACCGTGCCCGGTGTACCGGTGGCCGAAGTGGTCGACACCGTGGGTGCCGGAGATGGCTTCGCGGTGGGCGTGATCAGCGCCCTGCTCGACGGCCTCTCGCCCCGCGAGGCGCTACACCGCGGCAACCTGGTCGGCGCCCTGGCGGTGCAGGTACGCGGCGACATGGAGGGTCTGCCCGACCGCACCCACCTCGAGCGACTGGCATCCACCCCGCAGTGAGGAGACCGACATGAAGAAGCGCATCTTGGCCTACGGCCGCCTGAGCGAGGTCCAGCTGGCCCAGCTGTCCCGCGAGTTCGAGGTCCAGCAGTTCCACGGCCTCGCCTCGGCGGACGACCCAGAGTTCCGGGCCGCTCTGCACGAGGCCCATGGACTGATCGGCTCCAGCGTGGCGATCCCCGCCGAGCTGCTGGACGAGGCCCCCAACCTCGAGGCCATCGCCAGCGTCTCGGTGGGCTACGACAATTATCCGGTGGCGGCGCTGACCCAGCGCAGCATCCTGCTCTGCAACACCCCGGATGTGCTCACCGAAACCACCGCCGACACCGGCTTCGCGCTGATCATGGCCACCGCGCGCCGGGTGGTGGAGCTGGCCGACTTCGTCAGGCGAGGCGACTGGCAGAAGAGCATTGGCCCCGCGCACTTCGGCAGTGACGTGCATGGCAAGACCCTCGGCCTGGTGGGCTTCGGGCGCATCGGCGCCGCCGTGGCCCGGCGCGGCGCCCTGGGCTTCGGCATGCGGGTGCGCTACGCCATGGCCTCGCCCAAGCCGGCCCTGGAGGCGGAGCTGGGCGCCGAGCGCCGCGAGCTCGACGAACTGCTCGCCGAGTCCGACTTCGTGTGCGTCACCGTGCCCCTCTCCGAGGCCACCCGCCACCTGATCGGCGCCCATGAGCTCGCGCGCATGAAGCCCTCGGCGATCCTGGTCAACATCGCCCGCGGCCCAGTGGTCGACGAGGCGGCCCTGATCGAGTCGCTGGAGATGGGGCGCATCCGCGCCGCCGGCCTCGACGTCTTCGAGCAGGAGCCGCTGTCACCGGAGTCGCCGCTGCCGTACATGGCCAACGTGGTGGCCCTGCCGCACATTGGCTCGGCGACCCATGAGACTCGCGACGCCATGGCCCAGCGGGCGGTGGACAATCTCATCCTGGCGCTCTCCGGCGAACGCCCCATCAGCCTGGTCAACGAAGATGCCTGGGAGACGCGCCGAGGCGCTTGATCGGGCGATCCTAGACTTCGTCTGAGCCTGCCCACCGGACCCTGCTAAGATGGGCCGGCGTCTCTCCCTTCACCGACCGCGAGGACCCCATGACCCCACCGTTCTGCCTGCTCTTTGACTCCGATGGCACCCTGGTCGACAGCGAGATCCTGCTCGCCGAGGTGATGGGTGACATCCTGCCGGCCTTTGGCCTGCCCTTCTCCGCCCGGCAGTACCTGGAGGAGTTTCGCGGCGTGCGCTTCCAGACCATCATCGAGGCCCTGGAAGAGCGCCACGGCGCCCTTGCCGAGGGACGCTTCCCGACGCTGGAGGGCGAGATGCGTCACCTGATGGAGCGACGCATGCGCGCCGAGCTGCTGCCCATCGACGGCATGCCGGAGGCGCTGACGACCCTGGGCGCCCACCCCAAGGCGGTGGTCTCCAACGGCCCGGCGCGCAAGATCCGCTGCGCCATGGAGAGCAGCGGCCTGGCCCGCCACTTCGGCGACAAGCTCTACAGTGCCTACACCCTGAACGTCTGGAAGCCCGACCCCGGCCTCTACCTCAAGGCCGCCGAGGCCATGGGCCAGCCCCCCGAGCGCTGCGTGGTGATCGACGATGCCGCCGTGGGCGTGGCCGCCGGACTGGCCGCCGGCATGCGGGTCATCCACCTCAACCGTTTCCCCGATGAAGAGACGACGCCTGGCGGCGCCGTCGCCATCCATCATGCCGGTGAGCTGCCCGCGGCGGTGGCCCGGCTCGCCACCCAGGAGACCGCCCATGCCTCGCTTTGACCTGCATGGCCGGGTGGCCATGGTCACCGGCTGCAACAAGGGGCTCGGCCAGGGCCTGGCCGGCGCGGTGATCTTGCTCTGCTCGGATGCCGCCGCCTACGTCACTGGCCACGCCCTGGCGGTGGATGGCGGCTGGCTGGCTCGCTGAGACGCCTCGTGACCTGCCTTGGAAGCAACGGGCCCCGTCGATTTCGACGGGGCCCGTTGGCGTGGGGGCAGTCAGGCCGTCAACCGCCGTACCGCCAATTCCACCCCGCGCAGTTCGGCCAGGCCACGTAGCCGACCATAGAGCGGATAGCCCGGAGCGGTGTCGCGGTGGCGATCGTCGAGGATATGGTGGCCGTGGTCGGGGCGCAGCGGCAGACGCGGGCCGCCCTCGCGCTCGCGGCGCCGCTCCTCCTCCACCAGGGCCTGGATCACCGCCACCATGTCGACGTCGCCCTCGAGATGCGGCGCCTCATGGAAGGAGCGCGGATCGCGCTGCTCGCGGCGGGTCGAGCGCAGGTGGGCGAAGTAGATCTTCGGCCCGAAACGCCGGGCCATGTCGGCGAGGTCGACGTCGGCGCGCACCCCGTAGGAGCCGGTGCACAGCGTCAGGCCGTTGGCCGGGCTGGGCACGGCGTCGAGGAGCCACTCGGCGTCCTCGGGGGTGGAGACCACCCGCGGCAGCCCCAGCATCGGCCGGGGCGGGTCGTCGGGGTGGATCGCCATGCGGATGCCGACCTCCTCGGCCACCGGGATCATCGCGCGCAGGAAGTACGCCAGGTGCTCGCGCAGCCGCGCGGCGTCGATCTCGGCATAGTCCTCCAGCACGCCGCGGAAGCGCTCCAGGGTGTAGTGCTCCTCGGCCCCCGGCAGGCCAGCGATAAGGGTATTGACCAGCCTGTCGCGACCGGCCGCATCAAGGCCATCGAGGAAATGCCTGGCCTCTAGCTGTTCGTCCTCACCATACTCCGCTTCGGCGCCGGGACGCTCGAGCAGGTAGAGATCGAAGGCGGCAAACGCCACTTGGTCGAAGCGCAGCGCCAGTGCGCCGTCCGGCAGCGGCCAGGCGAGGTCGGTACGCGTCCAGTCGAGCACCGGCATGAAGTTGTAGCAGACGGTGTCGATGCCGCAGGCCGCCAGGTGGCGCAGGGTCTGGCAGTAGGTGGCGATCAGAGCATCGCGCTCGGAGCGGCCCTGCTTGATCGCCTCGGGGACCGGCACGCTCTCCACCACCGACCAGGTCAGGCCGGCGGCCTCGATCAGCGCCTTGCGCTCGCGGATCGCCGCCAGTGACCAGACGTCATCGTTGGGCACCTCGTGCAGCGCCGTGACGATGCCGGTAGCCCCGGTCTGACGGATCTCGTCGAGGCGGATAGGGTCCTTCGGGCCGAACCAGCGCCAGGTAGGTTCCATGGGGATCTCCTCTCAGGCCTCTTTATTCGCTACTGCCTGCCAGGGCTTCGAGCGCCCCATCGAGGCCCTGTTCGGTCAGGGAACGATAGGCCGTGAGTACCGCGTCGGCAAAGGCGGCGTCGGCCGCCAGGGCCGGCGGCACCACGTCGTCCATGGCCAGGAAGGCAGTGACCAGCGCCCCGGGGGCCTGGCCATGACGCGCGTGCAGCTCGGCGAAGCGCGGCGCCAGGGGGTCGTCCACTGTATAGGATTGACCCTGTCGGTCCCTGCCGGCGGTATAGCGGATCCAGGCGGCCAGGCCCAGCGCCGTGCAGGGCGCCGCCAGCCCAGATTCGCGGCGTGCCAGGGTGCCTTGCAGCCAGCGCTGCGGCAGCTTCTGGCTGCCGTCCATGGCGATCTGGTGCAGGCGGTGGCGCAGGCTGTCGTTGGCGAAGCGCGCCAGCAGCGAGTCGGCGTAGGCCGCTATATCCACGCCCTCGGGCATGGCCAGCGTCGGCGCCGCCTCCTCTCGCATGTAGCGACGCAGCAGCTTGCGCAGGTCGTCGCGGCTCACCGCCTCGAAGACTGTCTCGATGCCCTCCGGCGGCCCCAGATAGGCCAGCAGCGAGTGGCTGCCGTTGAGCATGCGCAGCTTCATGATCTCGAAGGGCGCCACGTCGGCGACCATCTCCACTCCATCGGCCGCCCAGTCGGGGCACCCCTGGGGGAAGTCATCCTCGATGACCCACTGGATGAAGGATTCGCTGACGACGGCATTGGGATCATCGACCCCCAAGGCTTCGAGTCGCTTGAAATCAGCCTCGGTCATGGCCGGCACGATACGGTCGACCATGCTGCAGGGAAAGGCCACCTCGCATTCTATCCACTCGCCCAGGGCAGCATCGCGACGCTTGGCCAGCAGGATTACAGCGTTGCGTGTCCGCTTGCCGTTGTCCGGCATATTGTCGCAGGAGAGCACAGTGAACGGCGGCAGGCCTGCCTCGCGACGCCGCGCCAGCGCCTCCACCAGGATCCCAGGCGCGGTGCGCGGCTGTGTGGGTGTGGCGATATCGGCGGCGATCATGGGGTCGTCAACGAGCAGCTCGCCGCTGGCCGGGTTGAGGAAGTAGCCCTTCTCGGTGACGGTGAGGGTGACGATGCGGGTCTCGGGCGAAGCCAGGCGCAATAGCAGGGCCTCGAGGTCGCGCCCCCAATACCCCTTGGCATCGCGGCCGGTAAACAGCGCCTCCTCGATTACCCCGATCTCGCGCAGGGTCACGGTCTCGCTGTCGGCGTACTCGGCCACATGATAGCCATATCCCGCCGTGCGCAGGTCATCCACCAGGTCGATACTAGAACGAAGGTTGGCACTGCTCAGGCCCCAATGGGTATCGCCGGTACGCTGGCGATACCGCTCGAGGTAGACCGCTTGCTGAGCGCGGTGAAAGGCCCCCAGCCCCAGGTGAACCATCGCGATATGGCCATGGGCCTTGTGCTTGGGAATTCGTGTCACGTCAGGCATGAGGCCCCTCTCACGGCTCGATTTGCATTCGCTCAGACCTCCAGTGAGCGCGACACTCAGTGAATCTGGGTCTCGACTCGCCGGCGACAGTAACGGACAGGACGGTTACCTAAGCAAGGCCACTACTCACTCAAAGATGGCAGCGTGATGCGACAGAACCTTACCGCCACCCTGGTATGACACCATGACATTATGTTAATGGCAATGACAGGGTGGCGCAGCCGACATGCGCTTCGCACCGTGCACGGTGAGCTTCAGTCAGTGGTTATCCCTGGGGGGAGTGCGGCGAGCCACATCGCGATACTTGTCGGCGCCCCGCAGGACCATGCCACGATCCAGCGGCTCCACCAGGGTGCGCTGAATCTCCTGCCAAGGGGTCTGGTGTGCCGGATAATGGTAGCCGCCGGCAGCATCGAGCTGCTCGCGACGCTTGGCAAGAACCGCTTCGTCCACCAATAACCCGACCTCACCACGGCCCAGGTCGACCCGCAATCGGTCACCACTCTCGAGCAGCGCCAAGGGCCCACCCGTGGCCGCCTCCGGCGACGCATTGAGAATCGACGGCGACCCCGAGGTGCCTGACTGGCGGCCATCGCCCAGGCATGGCAGCGACTCGATACCACGGCGAATCAATGCTTCCGGCGGCTGCATGTTGACCACCTCGGCGCCGCCGGGGTGGCCCACCGGGCCGGCGCCGCGCATCACCAGGATGGTGCGCTCGTCGATCCCGAGCGCCGGGTCGTCGATGCGCGCATGGTAATCCTCCGAGCCGTCGAACACCGCCACCTTGCCCTCGAAGGCCTCGGGATCGTCCGGGTCGCTGAGGAAGCGCTCGCGGAAGTCCGTCGAGATCACACTGGTCTTCATCATCGCCGAGTCGAAGAGGTTGCCCTTGAGGTTGAGGAAGCCCGCATGCTCCACCAGCGGATTGGCGTAGCGGCGGATCACCTCGGCGTCCTGGGTCTCGCGGTCGGCCAGGTTGGCGGCCAGCGCCTGGCCATTGACGGTGAGCACCTCACCGTGGAGCTCGCCGGCCGCCAGCAGCTCGTGCATCACCGCCGGCACACCGCCAGCGCGATGGAACTCCTCGCCGAGGTAGGCCCCCGCGGGCATGACGTTGGCCAGCAGCGGGATGGCGTGGCCCAGGCGCTGCCAGTCGTCGTTGTCGAGCTCGACACCGGCGTGGCGGGCGATGGCGTTGACATGAATGGGTGCGTTGGAGGACCCCCCCAGCGCCGAGCAGGTAACGATGGCGTTCTCGAAGGCCGCGCGGGTGAGGATATCGCTAGGCCGCAGGTCCTCCCAGACCATCTCGACGACCCGCTCGCCGGTCTGATAGGCGACCATGGCGCGCTCCTTGTAGGGGCCGGGGATCATCGCCGAGCCGGGCAGGCTCATGCCCAGTGCCTCGGCCAGGGAGTTCATGGTCGAGGCGGTGCCCATGGTGTTGCAGTGACCCACCGAGGGGGCGGAATCGGTGATTCGCGACAGGAACTCGGCGTAGTCGATGTCGCCGGCGGCGAGCCGCTTGCGCAGTTCCCAGACGATCGTGCCCGACCCCACTCGCTCGGCGCCGCGCCAGCCGTTGAGCATGGGTCCGCCGGAGAGCACGATAGCCGGAATGTTCACCGTGGCCGCAGCCATCAGCGCGGCCGGGGTGGTCTTGTCGCAGCCGGTGGTCAACACCACGCCGTCCAGCGGATAGCCGTGCAGCACCTCCACCAGGCCCAGATAGGCCAGATTCCGGTCCAGCGCCGCGGTGGGACGACGCACGTTCTCGTGGATGGGGTGCATGGGAAACTCGAAGGGCACCCCACCAGCGGCGCGAATACCGTCCTTGACCCGCTTGGCGAGCGCCACATGGTGGCGATTGCAGGGCGTCAGGTCGGAGCCCGACTGGCAGATGCCGATGATCGGCCGGCCGCTGGTGAGCTCCTCCAGGGTGATGCCCTGGTTCATATAGCGCTCGATGCACAGCGCCGTGGTGCCCGGGTGGTCAGGGTTGTCGAACCACCAGCGCGAGCGCAGCTGGTCGGGCGCGATGCGGGGTCGCTTGGTTGTCATGGTGCCTCCGGTCTCAGTGTGAATGGCGCGGCACCTCGGCGCCCCGGCAGCCCACCAGGAAGTCGAAATCGCACCCCTCGTCCGCCTGCAGCACATGCTCGATGTACAGCTGGCGGTAGCCACCGTCGCTGGCGATGCGCCGCGACCGCTCGGTGGGGTCGCTCTCCGCCAGCCGCGTGGCGAGCTCTTCGTCGCCGACCTCCAGGTGTAGCCGGCCGCTATCGCAGTCGAGCGCGATCCAGTCGCCGTTGCGCACCGCCGCCAGTGGGCCGCCGGCGGCGGCCTCCGGGGCCACGTGCAGCACCACGGTGCCGTAGGCGGTGCCGCTCATGCGCGCATCCGAAATACGCACCATGTCGGTGATGCCCTGTTCCAGCAGCTTGGCGGGCAGGCCCATGTTGCCCACCTCGGCCATGCCGTGGTAACCCCGCGGCCCGCAATGCTTCATCACCAGGACGCTGTCGGCATCGACGTCGAGGTCGGGGTCATCGATGCGTGCCTTGTAGTCATCGAAATCCTCGAACACCACCGCCCGGCCGCGATGCTGCATCAGCTCGGGACTCGCCGCCGAGGGCTTGAGCACCGCCCCCTTCGGGGCCAGGTTGCCTTGCACAACGCACATGCCGCCATCCTCAAGCAACGGATTGTCGAGCGGGCGGATCACCTCCTCGTTGTAGAGCGGGGCGTCAACGACGTTGTCCCACAGGCTTCGGCCATTGACCGTCAGGGCGTGCTTGTGGGGCAGTCGGTCGGCCTCACCGAGTCGGCGCAGCACCGCCGGCAAGCCGCCGGCGTAGTAGAACTCCTCCATCAGGAAGCGCCCCGACGGCTGCAGGTCGACGAGGGTCGGCGTGCCACGGCCGATCCGCGTCCAGTCGTCGAGTGCCAGGTCGACGCCGATGCGCCCGGCGATCGCCTTGAGGTGGATCACCGCGTTGGTCGAGCCGCCGATCGCGGCGTTGGTGCGGATGGCATTCTCGAAGGCTTCGCGGGTCAGCACCTGCGATAGCCGCAGGTCTTCGTCGACCATCTCGACGATGCGATTACCGGACAGGTGGGCCAGCACGTAGCGCCGCGAGTCCACCGCGGGAATCGCCGCGTTGTGGGGCAGCGAGGTACCCAGCGATTCGGCCATACAAGCCATGGTCGAGGCGGTGCCCATGGTGTTGCAGGTGCCCGCCGAGCGCGACATCCCGGCCTCGGCGGCCATGAAGTCGTGGATCGAGATCTCGCCGGCCTTGACCTGCTCGGAGAGCCGCCAGACCACGGTGCCCGAACCGATGTCCTTGCCCTGGTGCTTGCCATTGAGCATGGGCCCGCCGGTCACCACGATCGTCGGCAGGTCGCAGCTCGCCGCTCCCATCAGCAATGCCGGAGTGGTCTTGTCGCAGCCCACCAGCAGCACCACGCCGTCCATGGGGTTACCGCGGATCGCCTCCTCCACGTCCATGCTCGCCAGGTTGCGGGTGAACATCGCCGTGGGCCGCAGGTTCGACTCGCCGTTGGAGAACACCGGAAACTCCACCGGGTAGCCGCCCGCCTCGAGGATGCCCTGCTTGACGTGGTCCGCCAGCTTGCGGAAGTGGGCATTGCAGGGCGTCAGTTCCGACCAGGTGTTGCAGATGCCGATGATCGGCTTGCCCTGGAACTCATGGTCGGGGATGCCCTGGTTCTTCATCCAGCTGCGGTACATGAAGCCGTTCTTGTCGGCACTGCCGAACCATTCGGCGCTGCGCAGGGGGCGCTTGCGGGCGGTCATCTCTATTGCTCCTTGCCTGGGGCGCAGCCGGCCGGCATGCACCTGGGGGATCGATTGCGACGAAGGTAACGCTTGACACCCTCGCAGTCGATACATACGAAAGTATATGTTGAACAAACTACCCAAATGTTCAACATTAAGGGCGTCACACATGACCCCATGCCAGCACACAACCAACAACATCCCCTCTGGAGAGAACCATGCTCAAACGCACGTCATGCCTGCTGCTCACGGGTTCGGCCCTGTTACTCGGCCTGTCGACCGCCCAGGCGGCGGAGTACGAGTGGCAATTCCAGGCCTCCGAGACCAGCGGCGAGCCTAGTTTCAAGATCAAGCAGGAATGGGCGGACAAGGTCACGAAGATGACCAATGGTCGTGTCGAGATCGAAATCCTTCCGATCAACTCCATCGTCGGCCCGACCGAGACACTCACCGCGGTGAGTTCGGGCATCCTCCAGGGCCACATGACCGACCCCAGCTACTTCTCCGGCCAGGATCCGGCCTTCGGCATGCTGGGCAACCTGGTGGGCGCCTGGAGCGATCCCTACGATTTCCTGGAGTACATGAAGCATGGCGGTGGTGAGGAGCTCTACAACGAGTTGGCCAACCCCTATGGCACTCACCTGATCGGGGCCGCGACATTCCCACTCGAATCGATCCCTTCCACCGTTCCCATCAAGACACTCGATGATTTCAATGGCCTCAAGATCCGCGCCCCTCAGGGCATGGTCTCCAACATCTTCGAACGCATCGGGGCATCGCCGGTCAACCTGCCGGGCTCCGAGGTCTACACCGCGCTCGAGAAGGGCGTGATCGATGCCGCCGACTCCACGGTGCTCTCCAACAACGACGCTATGGGCATCCACGCCTTCGCCCCCTATCCGCTCTACCCGGGCTTCCATTCCATGCCGATGATCGCGGTCTCGGTCAACAAGGAGATCTGGGACGGACTACCTTCCGAACTCCAGACTACGCTGGAAGTTGCCTTCGACGGCATGGCCTACGACTTGATCGCGCGTCTCAAGGCACAGGATGTCGTGACCCTGCAGAAGCTACAGGAAGATCCCGACGTCCATCCCTATGATCTGCCGGCCGAGGAGCGTAAGAAGTTTCGCCAAGCCGCCGAGCAAGAATGGGCCGAGTGGGCGAGTAAAAATGATATGACTCAGAAGATCTACGACTCTGCGACGGCTTTCTTGCGCTCGCGCAACCTCCTCTAAACGTAGTGATCTTCGCGTGGTAACCACCCCCGGGTCAGAGTGGCTCGGGGGCTTTTGATCGAGACATGTCATGACCAAGTTCTCATCCGCGAACCGTGATCCCGCCGACACGGTCGAGGAGCTCGGCCCCGAACGTACCGCCCTGGACCGCCTGGTGGCCCGGGGCGCCCACGGCGCCGCCTGGCTGGTACTGATTGCCATGGGCATCAGCGTGGTCGAGGTGTTCCTGCG
>NZ_JARANW010000039.1:0-14930 GCF_029889825.1 Halomonas sp. 11-S5 | reverse complement strand
CAAGCACTTCTGCCACTCATCACCGCCTGCAACGTTGCCCGTTGCCGGCAGCGAGTGCGTACTCTACGGATTCCCACGGGACCGCGCAAGACCCTCGGGAAGAAATATGTCGCGCCGACCGCCTGTGGATGACTTGGCGCGCCGGCAGAGACGAAAACGCCCGCGCGAAGCGGGCGTCGTGGGGAGGGCGACCCGGTTCAGTCCGTGGACGGTGAATGCTTGAGCTTGCGCACCACCGCCATCACCGGCCCGGAGACCACGTAGGCACCGAACAGCAGCAGCAACATCACCGAGGGCTCGATGGAGATGACCACGAAGCCCAGCACGATAGCCAGCAGGAAGACGAAGGGCACCGGCCCCTTGAGGTCCACGTCCTTGAAGCTGTAGTAGCGGATGTTGCTGACCATCAGCACCCCCGCGGCGCCCACCACGAAGAGCATCAGCAGCTTGAAGCCGAAGGCATCGGCATCGAAGCTGTGGAAGGTCCAGACACTAGCCGCGACCAGGGCCGCCGCCGAGGGGCTGGGCAGGCCGATGAACCACTTCTTGTCGACGCTGCCGATCTGCACGTTGAAGCGCGCCAGGCGCAGCGCGGCGCAGGCCACGTAGAGAAAGGCCACCACCCAGCCGGTCTTGCCGATGTCCTGCAGGATCCAGATGAAGGCCACCAGGCCCGGCGCCACGCCGAAGGAGAGCATGTCGGAGAGGCTGTCGTACTCCGCGCCGAAGTCACTCTGGGTGTTGGTCAGGCGAGCCACCCGACCGTCCAGGCCATCCAGCACCATGGCGATGAAGATGGCGATGGAGGCCGTGGTGAAGTCACCGTTGATGGCGGCCACCATGGCGAAGAAGCCGGAGAAGAGGGCCGAGGTAGTGAAGAGGTTGGGCAGTAGGTAGACGCCCTTGCGCCGCACCTTCCTGCCGCCCTCCTCGGCCTCCTCGATCACCTCCGATTCGCGCATGAAGGTGCTCGCCAGGTCCTCGTCTCTCGGCTGGTCCGGCTCTTGCTCGCTGTGGTGCGAATCCCGATTCATCTGTCTCTTCCATCGGCTTGGGTGTCACCCCATTCTACACACAGAGCGCCCGACGACTCACGATGGCGAGACCAGACGCAGCGAGGGCGCGGAAACCCGCGCCCTCGCTCAAGCCGTAACGGATCGGGAGATCAGTTCTTCGACTTGTCGACCAGCTGGTTGGCGGCGATCCACGGCATCATGCCGCGCAGCTTCTCGCCGACCTGCTCGATCGGATGCTCGGCGTTCAGACGGCGACGCGCGGTCATCGAGGGATAGTTGCTGTTGCCCTCGTTGATGAACATCTTGGCGTACTCGCCGGTCTGGATGCGCTTGAGCGCATTGCGCATGGCGGCGCGGGACTGCTCGTTGATCACCTCGGTGCCGGTCACGTACTCGCCATACTCCGCGTTGTTGGAGATGGAGTAGTTCATGTTGGCGATGCCGCCCTCGTACATCAGGTCGACGATCAGCTTGAGCTCGTGCAGGCACTCGAAGTAGGCCATCTCCGGGGCGTAGCCCGCCTCGGTGAGGGTCTCGAAGCCGGCCTTGACCAGCTCGACCGCGCCACCGCACAGCACGGCCTGCTCACCGAACAGGTCGGTCTCGGTCTCGTCCTGGAAGGTGGTCTCGATGATGCCGCTGCGACCGCCGCCAATGGCCGCCGCGTAGGAGAGCGACAACTCCTTGGCGTTGCCGGTGGCGTCCTGGTGGATGGCGATCAGGTCCGGGATGCCGCCGCCGCGCACGAACTCGGAGCGCACGGTGTGGCCCGGGGCCTTGGGCGCGATCATCACCACGTCCAGATCCTTGCGCGGCTCGATCTGGTTGTAGTGGATGTTGAAGCCATGGGCGAAGGCCAGGGTGGCGCCCTGCGCCAGGTTCGGCGCGATCTGGTTCTCGTAGATGGCCTTCTGGTTCTCGTCCGGTGCCAGCATCATCACCACGTCCGCGTTCTTGCTGGCGTCCTCGACGGAGGCGACCTTGAGGCCGGCGGCTTCGGCCTTGGCCGCGGAGGAGGAGCCTTCGCGCAGGGCGACGGTGACGTCGACGCCGGACTCCTTGAGGTTGTTGGCGTGGGCATGGCCCTGAGAACCGTAGCCCACGATGGCCACCTTCTTGCCCTGGATAAGGGAGAGGTCGCAGTCCTTGTCGTAGTAGACGCGCATAGGGGGTCTCCTGAAAATAATAGCGTGGAATCGAGGTCAGCGTTGATGGCCACCCGCGCCGTCTGTCGCGGCGCCGGATTGTGATATAGAGAATTCGTTGCAGCCAATGGAGTCAGCTTACGCCAGCTCTCGTGTTGCGTAAAACGCGATATTTGCAATGTCACATCCCGAAATATGCAATACTGCCGACATGGACATGCGCCCCCTCAAGCACTTCCTCGCCCTGGCCGAGACCCTGCACTTCGGCCGCGCCAGCGAGGCCTGCCACGTCAGTCCCTCGACGCTCTCGCGCACCATCCGCCAGCTCGAGGAGAGCCTGGGCGTGCGCCTCTTCGAGCGTGACAACCGCCATGTGGTGCTGACCCGTCAGGGCCGCACCTTCCAGGGCTATGCCCGGGACACCCTGGAGGAGTGGCAACGGCTGCGCCAATCGCTGATGAGCGAGGCGCGCACCCTCACCGGCGAAATCAGCATCTACTGCTCGGTGACTGCCAGCTACAGCTTCCTCTACGAGCTGCTCAGCGAGTTCCGCACCCGCCATCCGGGCATCGAGCTCAAGCTGCACACCGGAGACCCGGCCCAGTCCCTGCCCCGGGTACTGGCCGGCAACGAGGACATGGCCATCACCCCGCGGCCGCGCCAGGCCCCCGATGCCCTGGCCTTCAAGTCGCTGACGCGCTCGCCGCTGGTGTTCATCGCGCCCCACGAAGCCCATGACTGGATTCCCCCCACGCCCGAGTCGCCCTCCGCCGAACAGTGGCGAGACGTGCCAATGATCCTCTCCGAGGCCGGCCTGTCGCGCCAATACAGCGACACCTGGTTTCGCGCGCTGGGCGTGGCGCCTCGGATCTATGCCCAGGTGGCCGGCCACGAGGCCATCGTCAGCATGGTGGGTCTGGGGTTCGGCGTCGGCGTGGTGCCGCGCATCGTGCTCGATACCAGCCCCCTGGCGGAGCGGGTCAGGGTCCTGCCGGTCAAGCCGGAGCTGCCCCACTACGACGTCGGGCTCTGCGTGCTCGAGCGCCGTCTGAAGAGTCCGCTGATCGCCGCCCTCTGGGACGAGGTGGTGGAGCGCTGAGCCCCAATCACGAAGGCCGCCTCGAAGGGCGGCCTTTGCATTCTGGCAGATGCGTGTCTCATTTATAGAGACAGCACTTTATCGCCGCGAGCAATCCCCGACACCCCGGTGCGCGCCACCTCGAGGATGCCCACCGGCGCCATGGCCTGCAGGAAGGCATCCAGCTTGCCGGCGTCGCCGGTGATCTGCACCGTGTAGAGGCTCGGTGTCACGTCGACGATCTGCGCGCGGAAGATGTCCACGGTGCGCTTGACCTCGTCGCGGGCCGAGCCCAGCGCCTTGACCTTGATCAGCATCAGCTCGCGCTCGATGTGGTTGCCCTCGGTCAGGTCCACCAGCTTGACCACGTCGATCAGCTTGTTGAGGTGCTTGGTGATCTGCTCGATCACCCGGTCGTCGCCCACGGTGGTCACGGTCAACCGCGACAGGCTCGGGTCCTCGGTGGGTGCCACGTTCAGCGTTTCGATGTTGAAGTTGCGCTGGGAGAACAGCCCCACCACGCGTGACAGGGCGCCCGGTTCGTTTTCCATCAGAATCGAGATGATATGGCGCATCAGGTCCGCTCCGTCTTGGAAAGCAGCATGTCACGCATGGAGCCCAGGGGCACCTGCATCGGATAGACGTGCTCGTGCGGGTCGACGAGAACGTCGAGGAACACCAGCTCGTGCGTGTCGGCAAAAGCACGTTCCAGTGCCGGCTCGAGATCCGCCAGTGTCTCCACCCGCAGCGCGGTGAAGCCATATGCGCCGATCAACTGCTGGAAGTCGGGCAGCGATTCCATGTAGGAGTGCGCATGGCGGGACTTGTAGTTGAGGTCCTGCCACTGGCGCACCATGCCCAACGAGGCGTTGTTGAGGTTGACGATCTTCACCCCGCCACCGAACTGCTTACAGGTCGACAGCTCCTGCATCATCATCTGGAAGCTGCCCTCGCCGGTGACGCAGATCACCTGCTCCTCCGGGAAGTTGTGCTTGATGCCCATGGCCGCCGGGAAGCCGAAGCCCATGGTGCCCAGCCCCCCGGAGGTGATGAAGCGCTTGGGCTTGTCGAACTTGTAGTACTGGGCCGCGAACATCTGGTGCTGGCCGACGTCGGTGGTCACGTAGGCCTCGCCGCGGGTCACCCGGCACAGCGCCTCGATGACCTCCTGGGGCTTGATCGGCTCGCCGGGCCGGGAGGGCTCATAGAGCTTGTCGCGGCGCTCCTCGCGCCAGCCGTCGATCTGCTTCCACCAGTCGGCCAGGGCCTCGGGGTTGGCGATCTCCTTGCCCTGCACCAGGCTGATCATCTCGTTGATCACGCTGCCGGCCGGGCCGACGATGGGCACATCCGCGCGTACGGTCTTTGAGATAGAACTGGGGTCGATGTCCACATGGACGATCTTGGCGGTGGGGCAGAACTTCGAGGTGTTGTTGGTGACGCGGTCGTCGAAGCGCGCGCCGATGGCGATGATCAGGTCGGCATGGTGCATGGCCATGTTCGACTCATAGGAGCCGTGCATGCCCAGCCAGCCCAGGCACTGGCGGTCGCTCTGCGGGTAGGAACCGATGCCCATCAGGGTGGTGGTGATGGGATAGCCCAGCCGCTGGACCAGGTCGGTCAGCCCTTCGCTGGCGTTGCCGGTGACCACGCCGCCGCCAGTGTAGAAGACCGGGCGCCGGGCCTTGAGCATCAGCTCCACGGCCTTCTTGATCTGGCCGGTATGCCCGCGGGTGACCGGGTTGTACGAGCGCATCTTGACCTTCTTCGGGTAGACGTACTCGTAGCGCTCGGTGGGTGCGGTCATGTCCTTGGGAATGTCCACCACCACCGGCCCGGGCCGGCCGGTCGCTGCCAGGTAGTAGGCCTTCTTGAGGACCTCGGGAATCTCGGTCGGGTGCCTGATCGAGAAGCTGTGCTTCACGATCGGCCGGGTCACGCCGACGATGTCGGTCTCCTGGAAGGCATCGTCGCCGATCAGGTGGCTCATCACCTGGCCGCACAGCACCACCATGGGGATCGAGTCCATGTAGGCGGTGGCGATGCCGGTGACGGCGTTGGTCGCCCCGGGGCCGGAGGTCACCAGCACCGTGCCCGGCTTGCCGGAGGCCCGGGCGTAGCCGTCGGCGGCGTGGGTGGCCGCCTGTTCGTGGCGCACCAGGATGTGCTTGACCTTGTCCTGGCGGAACAGCGCGTCGTAGATGTGCAGCGCCGCCCCCCCGGGATACCCATAGATGTATTCGACGCCCTCGTCCTGGAGGAAGCGGGCAATCATGTCTGCGCCGGAAAGCAGTTCCACAGATGTATCTCCCCTGGAGGTCTCGAGTGCGATCCGCGCCCACCGCGTGGACACGAAGTCGAGTGCGGCGGTATGCCGCTGCCGGCCATGCCGGCACCTGATGCCAAACCCTGGCAAAAAGCCCTGTTGGGGCCTGCACTCTTTCGGGAACGCTGATGCATTGCGACATGAATCAGCGATTCCCTTCACGGCGGTTCACCGCGTCGGGGGCGTTGGCCGACCCGGGCGGTTGGCCCGGATTCGGAAGTCCTTCGGCGGGTAGAGGCGCTCGGCCCACCCTTCGCGCGGGAATGGGGGATTGCCCGCTGGAGTCCGCGCCCGTATCAGGAAGGGTCAAGATTCCATTAGCACTGTGGAAGTGTCAACCGCGGAAACGGCGTGGGTAGCCCATGATCGGCCATCCGGCAAGCCGAATATGGCACAACGGGCCCCATAAAAGAGCCCGTCCACTCGCGGGGAGGGACAGGCAAGGGGGTTACAGGACGCAACCTGAAGAAAAGTATAGACCGTTGCCGGCCGGTCGCCCGGGCGGCAAGGTAACGCTTTGTGGCGCAGTGTGACGCTGCTTTACGGCGTGCGGCCTCAGCTCTGGAACACCAGCCGGTCGCCTTCCGCCTCCACATGGATGACCTCGCCCGGCGAGAACTTCCCGGCCAGCAGGTCCTGGGCCAGCGGGTTCTCGATGCGGCTCTGGATCGCCCGCTTGAGCGGCCGGGCGCCGAACACCGGGTCGAAGCCCGCCTCGGCCAGCAGCACCAGCGCCGCCTCGCTGACTTCGAGAGAAAGCTCGTGCTCGGCGAGCCGCGCGCGCAGGCGGTCGAGCTGGATCTCGGCGATGGCCTGGATCTGCGCCTGGCCGAGGGCGTGGAAGACCACCACCTCGTCGATGCGGTTGATCAGCTCGGGGCGGAAGTGGTCGCCGACCACCGCCATCACCATCTCCTTCATCTGCGCATAGTCCGAGTCGTCGCCGCCCATGCGCTGGATGATGTCCGAGCCCATGTTGGAGGTCATCACGATCACCGTGTTGCGGAAGTCCACGGTGCGGCCCTGGCCGTCGGTCAAGCGACCATCCTCCAGCACCTGCAGCAGGATGTTGAAGACATCGGCATGGGCCTTCTCCACCTCGTCGAGCAGCAGCACCGAGTAGGGCTTGCGACGCACCGCCTCGGTCAGGTAGCCGCCCTCCTCGTAGCCGACATAGCCGGGAGGCGCGCCGATCAGCCGCGCCACGGAGTGCTTCTCCATGAACTCCGACATGTCGATGCGCACCATCGCCTCCTCGGTATCGAAGAGGAAGTTCGCCAGCGACTTGCAGAGCTCCGTCTTGCCCACCCCGGTGGGGCCGAGGAACAGGAAGGAACCGTTGGGCCGGTTGGGATCCGAGAGGCCTGCGCGGGAGCGGCGCACGGCGTTGGCCACCGCAGTGACCGCCTCGTCCTGGCCGATCACCCGCTCGTGCAGCGCCTCCTCCATGCGCAGCAGCTTGTCGCGCTCGCCCTCGAGCATCTTGGCGACCGGGATGCCCGTCCAGCGCGAGACCACCTCGGCGATCTCTTCTTCGGTGACGTTGGAGCGCAGCAGCTGGTGCCTGGCGGTGTCGGCCTCGCCCTCGGTGCTCTCGGCGATCTTCTGCTCGAGTTCGGGAATTATTCCATATTTGAGTTCCGACATGCGGCCATAGTCATTTTGGCGGCGCGCCTGCTCCAGGTCGATGCGCGCCTTGTCGAGCTCGTCTCTGAACTGGGCCGCGCCCTGGATGCTGGCCTTCTCGGCCTTCCAGATCTCGTCGAGGTCGGCGTACTCGCGCGAAAGCTCCTCGATCTGCTCCTCCAGGCTCTCGAGACGCTTCTTCGAGGCCTCGTCGGTCTCCTTCTTGAGATGCTCGCGCTCCATCTTCAGCTGGATCAGCCGGCGGTCGAGGCGATCCATCTCCTCGGGCTTGGAGTCGAGCTCCATGCGAATGCGCGAGGAGGCCTCGTCGATCAGGTCGATGGCCTTGTCGGGCAGCTGGCGATCGGTGATGTAGCGGGTCGAGAGCTTGGCCGCGGCGATGATCGCGCCGTCGGTGATGTCGACGCCATGGTGCACCTCGTAGCGCTCCTTGAGGCCGCGCAGGATCGCCACGGTGTCCTCCTCGGAGGGCTCGTCCACCAGCACCTTCTGGAAGCGGCGCTCCAGGGCGGCATCCTTCTCGATGTACTTGCGGTACTCGTCCAGGGTGGTGGCGCCCACGCAGTGCAGCTCGCCGCGGGCCAGGGCGGGCTTGAGCATGTTGCCGGCATCCATGGAGCCCTCGGCCTTGCCGGCGCCAACCATGGTGTGCAGCTCATCGATGAACAGGATCACCCGCCCCTCTTCCTGGGACAGCTCCTTGAGCACCGACTTGAGGCGTTCCTCGAACTCGCCGCGGAACTTGGCCCCGGCCAGCAGCGCGCCCATGTCCAGCGACAGCACGCGCTTGTCCTTGAGCCCTTCCGGCACCTCGCCGTCGACGATGCGCTGGGCCAGGCCCTCGACGATGGCGGTCTTGCCCACGCCGGGCTCGCCGATCAGTACCGGGTTGTTCTTGGTGCGCCGCTGCAGCACCTGGATGGTACGGCGAATCTCGTCGTCGCGGCCGATCACCGGGTCGATCTTGCCGCTGGCGGCGCGCTCGTTGAGGTCCAGGGTGTATTTCTCCAGCGCCTCGCGCTGGTCCTCGGCGTTGGGGTCATCGACCTTCTCGCCGCCGCGCACGCTGTCCACGGCACTTTCCAGCAACTGGCGGGTCACACCCGCCTGCTTGAGCAGCTTGCTGACGGCGTGGCCCATCTCCAGTGCCGCAAGCAGCACCAGCTCGCTGGCGATGTATTGATCGCCGCGCTTCTGGGCCTCGCGATCAGTGAGGTTGAACAGCTTGATCAGGTCGCGGGAGGGCTGCACCTCGCCGTCGAAGTTGGCGACCCTGGGCAGGTCGTCGAGGTGGCCCACCAGGCCGTCACGCAGCCGGGCGGCATCGCCGCCGGCCTTCTGGATCAGCGCCTTGACGCCGGTATCGGTGGCCTCCAGCAGCGCCAGCAGCAGGTGGCCGGGCTCCAGCTGGTTATGGCCGCGCCCCACGGCCAGGGACTGGGCATCGGCCACGGCGTTCTGCAGCCTGGCGGTGAACTTGTCGAATCGCATTCGCTTTCCTCCATCGGGGTGACGGCGCGGTCGGACGCACCGTTTGGCCCTGTCAATGTGTCTTGACAGACTCAATGGAGTCAGCGTGGCCGGCTTTCAAGTCGGCGGCCAGGGAAAGGGGGTGAGGAGTTGACGCTGATCAAGCGGCCAAGCGGCCAAGCGGCCAAGCGGCCAAGCGGCCAAGCGGCCAAGCAGGATAGCTCGAAAGCGCAGGAAGCAAGCCAGGGGTTCCTTGGCGCTTGCAGCTCGGCGCTCGGCGCTGTTTTCAGCGCAACCAGATCACGCTGGCCATGCGGCCGGTGAGGCCGTCGTCGCGGCGGTAGGAGTAGAAGCGGGACTCGCAGGCGGTGCAGAAGTGGCCGCCGCTGATATGGGCGACGCCCAGGCGCTCGAGGCGCAGGCGCGCCAGCTTGTAGAGGTCGCCCATGTAGTGGCCGAGCCGGTAGGGGCTGGGATCGAAGGCCGCCTCGGCCTCCGGGTGCACGCCGACGAAGGCCTGCTGCACCTCGGGGCCGACCTCGAACTGGGCGTTGGAGATCGCCGGGCCCAGCCAGGCCATCAGCTCCTCCGGCGGCAGGCCCATCGCCCCCACGGTGGCCTCGATCACGCCGCCGGCCAGCCCGCGCCAGCCGGCATGGGCCACCGCCACCCGCTCGCCGCGGCGGTCGCAGAGGAACACCGGCAGGCAGTCGGCGGTGAGCACCACGCAGGCGTAGTCACGATTCGTGGCCACGGCGGCGTCCGCCTGGGGCCGGGCGCCGGAGTAGGCCTGCTGGACCCGGGCCCCGTGCACCTGGTCGAGCCACAGCAGCGAGCGGCCGTCGCCGACCTCCTTCTCCAGCTGACGGCGGCACAGCGCCACGTGGTCCGGATTGTCGCCCAGGTGCTCGGCGGGATTGAAGGCGGCGAAGGGACCCTGGCTGGGGCCGGTCTCGCGGGTGGTGACGAAGGCGCCCACGCTCTCCGGCGCCGGCCAGTCGGGCAGGATCGGTGTCGGGCGCAGGTCGAAGGTATCGCTCATCACGGGGTCCTTAGCGCATGGTCTCGCGGTCTTCGCGCAGGTAGTCGAGCAGCATCAGCAGGTCATCCGGCAGCGGCGCGCGGAAGGCCATTCGCTCGCCGCTGGCCGGGTGCACGAAGGCCAGCTTGCGGGCATGCAGCGCCTGGCGCGAGAACTCGCGCAGGATCTCCTTGAGGGTCTCGCCGGCGCCGGCCGGCAGCTTCAGGCGCCCGCCGTAGACCGGGTCACCGATCAGCGGATAGCGCGCATGGGCCATGTGCACGCGGATCTGGTGGGTGCGGCCCGTCTCGAGCTTGCAGCGCACATGGGTATGGGCGCGGAAGCGCTCCACCACCCGGTAGTGGGTCACCGCCGGCTTGCCCGAGGCGTTCACCGCCTGGCGCTTGCGGTCGCGCGGGTGGCGGCCGATGGGGGCGTCCACGGTGCCGCCGGCGGTCATCACCCCGACCACCACGGCATCGTACTCCCGCGAGACGCTGCGCGCCTGGAGCTGCTCGACCAGGGCGGTCTGGGCGGCCAGGGTCCTGGCCACCACCATCAGCCCGCTGGTGTCCTTGTCCAGGCGGTGCACGATGCCCGCCCGGGGGATAGCCGCCAGCGCCGGGTCGTGGTGCAGCAGGGCATTGAGCAGAGTGCCGTCGGGGTTGCCGGCGGCGGGATGCACCACCAGGCCCGGCGGCTTGTCGATCACCAGCACCTCGCCGTCCTCGTACACCACCGTCAGGGGGATGTCCTCGGGCTCGAAGCGGGTGTCGTCCTCGATCTCGGCGGCCAGCGCCAGGGCCTCGCCGCCGTAGACCTTGTCCTTGGGTTTGGCCAGTCGGCCGTCCAGGGTCAGGGCCCCGCTCTTGATCCAGGCCTTGAGCCGCTCCCGGGAAAGGTCGGCGAAGAGTTCGGCGGCGGCCTGGTCGAGGCGCAGGCCGGCCATGCGTTCGGGAACGCGATGCTGTGCTTCGAAGGTCTGGGACATGGGTCGGGACAGGGCTCTTTGCGCACCGGGAGCGATGACTGCGTTTCGCTGCAAGGTGCTTTATAGTGGGCGGATTGAGGCCGATTCTACCACGGCCGTCCAGGTTGTTAGACACGAGGATCACGATGCGCGTTATCACCTCCCCCGCCCGTCTGGCGTCCCTGCTGCTGGCCGGCGTCCTGCTGGCCGGCTGCGCCAGCAACGGTTCCCAGGATGACGAACTCGAGGGCGTCGCCGAGCGCCAGCTCTACGAGGAGGGTCGCGAGGCCCTGGAGGATGGCCGCTACACCACCGCCATCAACCGGCTCGAGGCCATCGATACCCGTTACCCCTTCGGCGAGCATGCCCAGCAGGCGCAGCTGGAGCTGATCTACGCCTACTACGAGACCGACGACTGGGAAGGCGCCCGCGCCGCCGCCAGCCGCTTCATCCGCCTGCATCCGGACCACCCCCAGGCGGACTACGCCTACTACATGCGTGGCCTGGCCGCCTGGCAGGCGGGGCGCTTCAGCCTCGAGCGGCTGCGCCTGATCGACATCGCCAAGCGCGACCTGGGCGCCACCCGCGATGCCTACGGCGACTTCCGCGAGCTAATCCAGCGCTACCCGGACAGCCAGTACGCCCCGGACGCCCAGCAGCGCATCGTCTACCTGCGCAACGTGCTGGCCCGCCACGAGCTGCACGTGGCCGACTTCTACCTGCGCAAGGGGGCCTACCTGGCCGCCGTGGAGCGCGGCCGTTGGGTGATCGAGCACTACCCGCAGTCCGCGGCCACCCATGACGCCCTGGCGGTGATGGTGGAGGGCTACCTGGGCCTGGAGATGCGCGACCGCGCCCGCGAGACCCTGCAGGTGCTGATCGACAACGCCCCGAACCACGAGCGCCTGCGCGGCCGCACCTTCCGCCCGGAGCACGTCAAGGCCGACGCTCTCTCGGCCTGACGCCGCCGAGCGCCGAGCGCCGAGCGCCGAGCGCCGAGCGCCGAGCGCCGAGCGCCGAGCGCCGAGCAGCATGATGCCGGTTGCGGATCAGGCGTCCATAAGAAACCCCGCCGATTGTAGAGTCGGCGGGGTTTCTATTTACGATCTCAACACCGGCTGCCCGTCACCAAGCAGCTTGGCTGCTCGGCGCTTTTAGCTCGGTGCTGTCACTCCCCCGGCTGCCAGCCGTTGACGATCGGGTAGCGGCGGTCGCGGCCGAAGCCGCGGCGGGTGACGCGCACCCCCACCGGCGCCTGGCGGCGCTTGTACTCGCAGCGATCCACCAGCTTGACGACCTTGTAGACGTCCTCGTGCTCGAAGCCGGCGGCGATGATCGCCTCGGCGCTCATGTCGCCCTCGATGTAGCGCACCAGGATGGCGTCGAGCACGTCGTAGCCCGGCAGAGTGTCGCTGTCCTGCTGGTCCGGGGCGAGCTCGGCGGAGGGCGGCCGTTCGATGACCCGCTCGGGGATCGACGGCGACTGGGTGTTGCGCCAGCGCGCCAGGCGGTAGACCCAGGTCTTGTAGACGTCCTTGATGGCGTTGTAGCCGCCCACCATGTCGCCGTAGAGGGTGGCGTAGCCCACCGCCATCTCGCTCTTGTTGCCGGTGGTCAGCACCATCAGGCCCTTCTTGTTGGAGATCGCCATCAGCAGCACGCCGCGGCAGCGCGACTGCAGGTTCTCCTCGGTGGTGTCCCGCTCGGTGCCGGCGAAGCTCTCGGCCAGGGTCGCCATGAAGGCCTCGACCATCGGCTCGATGGGCAGCACCTCGTAGCCGACCCCGAGCAGCTCGGCCTGCTCGGCGGCGTCCTGCTTCGAGATGTCCGCCGTGTAGTGGTAGGGCATCATCACCGCATGGACGCGCTGCGGGCCCAGGGCATCCACGGCGATGGCCAGCGACAGCGCCGAGTCGATGCCGCCGGAGAGCCCCAGCACCACGCCCTGGAAGCCGCTCTTGTTGACGTAGTCGCGCAGGCCGGTGACCAGCGCGCAGTAGAGGTTCTCCTCCGGCTCGACCTCGGGCTCGGTCTCGCCCGGCTGGGGCACCCAGTGGTGGGCGTCGCGCACGAACTGCACCGGCATCAGGCCCACCGCCCAGTGGGGCGCCTGCACCCTCAGCTCGCCCTTGGCATCGACGCAGGCCGAGCCGCCATCGAAGACCAGCTCGTCCTGGCCGCCGATCTGGTTGACGTAGACGATGGGCAGCTCCACCTCGCGGGCCCGCGCCTCGAGCAGCGCCAGGCGCTCGGCGGGCTTGTCCTGGTGGAAGGGCGAGGCATTCAGGGTGACCAGTATCTGGGCGCCGGCATCACGGGCCTGGCGGACCGGTTTCTCGCTCCAGATGTCCTCGCAGATCAGGATGCCGAGCCTGGCGCCCTTGTGCTCCACCACCAGCGGCTGGTTGCCGGTGGCGAAGTAGCGCTGCTCGTCGAACACCTCGTAGTTGGGCAGCGCCTGCTTGGCGTACTCGTCGAGCCACTCGCCGTTGTAGAGCACCCCGGCCAGGTTCCAGTTCTGCCCTTCGCGGCGCCCCGGGTAGCCGACGATGACCATGACGTCGCGGGCCATCTTCTCGGCCATGTGGGCCCGGGCATGACGCAGGCGGGTCTCCATGGAGGGGCGCAGCAGCAGGTCCTCCGGCGGGTAGCCGCTCAGGAAGAGTTCGGGCAGCACCACGATATCGGCACCATGCTCGATGCGTGCCTCGCGCACGGTCTCGATGGCGAGGTCGGCGTTGCCGGGAATGTCGCCGACCAGCGGGTCGAGCTGAGCCATCACCAGGGTCAGGTCTTGCATGGGCTTGGAAATCTCTCGAGAATCGATGGATATCCGCCATTGTCCCGCAAGGGCGGCCGAGTGGCAAAGCCGGCCACCCCTACCTGGGAGTCCCGAAAGGAATGAACCTGTTGCTGATTCGCCTGATCATCTTCGCCGTGATATTCATCGCCGGCCTGAAGCTCTACGGCATGTACCGCGAATGGAAACTCGACCGCGAAGGCCCGCCACAGGAAGGCGACGACCAGGGCAATCGCATGGTGCGCTGCAGCTGGTGCCAGGTGCACCTGCCCGAGGACGACGCCCTGCGTGAGCGAGGCGACTGGTTCTGCTCCGGCGATCACCGCGACAAGTACCTGGCAGAAAGGAAAGAAGAGCAGAAGGAAGAGAAGCAGCAAGAAGGGAACAACGACAAGGGCGGGGACTAGCCCTCTCGACTGAGGATGACCTCGCCAACCTCCCGCAATGATAGCGCACAGCCGCTGTCGGCGATCGCCTACGGCGCGGCATTACCTCCCGGCTAGCCTGAAGAAAGGACCCATCGAACAGGCCACCGCCGGGAGGGCACCATGCGCCCTGCTGTCAACTTCCCTCTTTCTTCTTCTCGCCAGCACGGCTTTACGCTGATCGAGCTGATCGTCGCCATTGCCGTGCTCGCCATCATGGTCACCTGGGCCATCCCGAGTTTTCAGCGCTTCACCGCCCGCAACGAGGTCGCCGCCGAGGTGATGCGCATCAAGACGGCGCTGGCACTGGCGAGGAATACGGCGGTGACGAGGCGGACGACGATTTCCGTCTGTTCGAGCCCCGGGCCCGACTACGACACCTGCACCTTCGATGACTGGTCGCATCCCTGGGTGGTCGTGGAGGGAGAAGCATCGGGCGGTGACCTGACTGATGATATTGTGTTGAGGTTGCTGGATGGCCCAACCAAGGACGTCAGTTTCAATCGGGATGATCGCCCTGTGCGCTTCTCCCCCTTGGGTCGAGCCAGCGGTTATAACGGAACCTTCAGCATATGCAATGCACATGGCGAAACCGCTGCAGTCATTATCAGCAACATGGGAAGAGTCAGGACTGAAGCCGACAGCACGAGTTGTTAAAAAACGCCAGCCAAGTAATGCTTGGCAGGAGCCCATATATCTTACTCCCGCTAAGAAACTAACCAAGCCTCGCCCGCTATTAGGTTCGCTTCGTCACTGGGGCTCTCAAGCTCTACCCAGCCCTCCAGACGCCCGGAAACAGGAACAATGATCTTATCCGGAAAGAATGAGGGTCTGTCCCTGAGGGATCCCCACGAAATAGATAAGAAAATCAGGATGATATGATTGAAAAGACCTGCATGGGTCGGCATGTTGTTAATTGCGAAACAAACAATATGCCTAAGGAGGACCCATGCAGGCCCCTCGATTCTTGCATACTCTGCTGACCTCATCACTCCCCTCGATCCATGCCAAACGCCTGCAGGCACTGCTCGA
>NZ_JARANW010000038.1:0-17021 GCF_029889825.1 Halomonas sp. 11-S5 | reverse complement strand
CGTTAGACTGTGTCATGACCTGCCTCCCTCAATAGTGGCTCTGCGTTTAGGTCCCTCCTCAACGTAACCCACGACGTTGAGGAGGGGCAGGTCAATCCATGATGTCTACGCTGCTACGACCTGTCCCTGGAGCCCCTTTTCAGGACAATCACGAGGAGTTACCGCAACAGCTCGCGAATATCCTTCGCCTCCCAGTGGGGGAAGTACTTGCGCACCAGGGCGTTGAGCTCCAGCTCGAAGCCGGCCCAGTCCACCTCGCCTGTCGGCCGGCCACCTGCACGGGCGACACCGCGGATCATCCCCGCCCCCACCGTGACGTTGGTGAGCCGGTCGATGACGATGAAGCTGCCGGTGCCCGGGCTGGTACCGTAGTCATCCAGCGGCACCTCGGCGGTCAGCTCGACCCGGCAGCGGGCGATGGCGTTGAGCTCGAGGCGCTCGGCCGGGTGGCGCGCCAGGCTGTTGACGTCCACCTGGTGGAGGATCTCGCCGACCTGCCCCGACACGGAGCGCCCGGCCAGGCGGATGTCGACCTGGCGCCCGGGGGCGAGCGCCTCGTCATGCATCCAGACGATGTCGGCCTCGAAGGCATCGGCCATGGCCACCTCGGCGTCCGCGGCGACGATCCAGTCGCCCCGGGAGACGTCGATCTCGTCCGCCAGGGTCACGGTGATCGCCTGGCCCGGCCAGGCGGCCTCCAGGTCGCCGTCGAAGGTGACGATGCGCTCCACGGTCGAGGTCCGTCCGGAAGGCAACACCTTGATCGCCTGGCCCGGCCGCAGGATGCCCGCCTCGAGGGTGCCGGCATAGCCCCGGAAGTCCAGGTCGGGCCGGTTGACGACCTGCACCGGCAGGCGCAGGTCGGTCAGGTTGCGATCGCGACTGACCTCGATGCCCTCCAGCAGCTCGAGCAGCGCCGGGCCTGGTTGTCCATCGACGGAGTACCAGGGCGTGCGCTCGCTACGATTGACCACGTTGTCGCCCTCGAGCGCCGAGAGCGGCACGAAGTGGATGTCCGGCGCGGCCAGCTGTTCGGCGAAGGCACGATACTCGGCGACGATCTCGTCGAAGCGCGCCTGGTCGAAGCCCACCAGGTCCATCTTGTTGACCGCCACCACCAGGTGCTTGATGCCTAGCAGGTCGGCGATAAAGCTGTGCCGGCGGGTCTGGGTCTGCACCCCGTAGCGGGCATCGATCAGGATGATCGCCAGGCTCGCCGTGGAGGCCCCGGTGGCCATGTTGCGGGTGTACTGCTCGTGGCCCGGGGTGTCGGCGATGATGAACTTGCGCTTGTCGGTGGAGAAGAAGCGGTAGGCCACGTCGATGGTGATGCCCTGCTCCCGTTCGGACTGCAGGCCATCGACCAGCAGCGCCAGGTCCACCGCCTCGCCGGTGGTGCCGCTCTTCTTCGAGGCCTGGGTGATCGCCGCCAGCTGGTCGTCGAAGATCATCTTGGAGTCGTGCAGCAGCCGCCCGATCAGGGTCGACTTGCCGTCATCGACGCTGCCGCAGGTGATGAAGCGCAGCAGGTCCTTCTGTTCGTGTTCACGCAGATAGCTTTCGATATCGTCTGCGATCAAATCCGATGCATGTGCCATAACACACCTTGTAGCTGGAAGCTGTAAGCCGGAAGAACCCCGGAGCTCCCTGACTCACCGCTGAATATCTTTCGTTGGATAACCTTGCCGGTGACCTGCATGCCTGAAGCTTTCCGAACCCCGCCAGGAGTTCCTCTTGGGTTGTCTTACAGCTTCAAGCTTAGAGCTTCCGGCTTTCTAATTCGCCTTAAGCGAATTAGAAGTACCCCTCGCGCTTCTTCTTCTCCATGGAGCCCGCCTGGTCGTGGTCGATGGCGCGGCCGCTGCGCTCGCTGGTGCGGGTCAGCAGCATCTCCTGGATGATCTCGGGCAGGGTGTCCGCCCGAGACTCCACGGCGCCGGTCAGCGGGTAGCAGCCCAGGGTGCGGAAGCGCACCCACTTCTCCTCGGGCACCTCGCCCTCGGCCAGCGGCATGCGTTCGTCATCGACCATGATCAGCATGCCGTCACGCTCCACCACCGGACGCGGCGCGGCGTAATAGAGCGGCACGATGGGAATGCCCTCGAGGTGGATGTACTGCCAGATGTCCAGCTCGGTCCAGTTGGAGAGCGGGAAGGCACGGATCGACTCGCCCTTGTTGACCCGGGCGTTGTAGAGGTTCCACAGCTCCGGGCGCTGGTTCTTGGGATCCCAGCGGTGGTGCCGGTCGCGGAAGGAGAACACCCGCTCCTTGGCGCGGCTGGCCTCCTCGTCGCGGCGCGCGCCGCCGAAGGCGGCATCGAAACCGTACTTGTCCAGCGCCTGCTTCAGGGCGGCGGTCTTCATCACGTCGGTATAGCCGCTCGAGCCATGGTCGAAGGGGTTGATGCCGGCGGCGCGCCCCTCCTCGTTGATGTGCTCGATCAGCTCCATGCCGGATTCCGCGGCCATGCGATCGCGGAACTCGATCATCTCGCGGAACTTCCAGGTGGTGTTGACGTGCATCAGCGGGAAGGGCGGCGGCCCGGGATAGAAGGCCTTGCGCGCCAGGTGCAGCATCACCGAGGAGTCCTTGCCGACGGAGTAGAGCATCACCGGGTTGGCGAACTCCGCCACCACCTCGCGGATGATGTGGATCGACTCGGCCTCGAGCTGCTGGAGATGAGTCTGACGCTCGGGCGACGGGGCCAGGCCGGCCTCGACGGCGCTCTCGCGTGACGGTGCGTGAAGACTGCTCATGGCCCGGCTACCTCGCATGACGTTGGGCGGTTGAGATCATGCGAGACAGGGTAACGCCGGGCCAATAATAACCCAAAAGAATTAATAACTATCTTTTTATAGCCACTTATCTTTTTATAGCCACTATGGCTATTTTCCCCTCACGCCTCGACGCGCTCCACCCAGGTCTCCAGCTCGCCATCCCGTAACTCGATGAGGCGATAACCCGGACGCGAGGCCTCGTCGAGGGCGAAGCTCGAGGAACCGGGCAGGAACTGGTCGGACGTGGAGGGGCAACCGTAGGCCGGCACCTCGCCGTCGGCCAGGGCATGCACGCCATGGAAGGCCTGGTGGACATGGCCGAACAACACCGCCCGCACCTGGCGATGGGGGGCGACGACCCGCCAGAAGGCCTCGCCATCGGCCAGGCCGATCTCGTCGAGCCAGGCCGAGCCGACAGGCAGCGGTGGATGATGCATCACCAGCAGGGTCGGCCGGTCGTCGGCGGCGAGACGCTCGGCCAGGGTCGCCAGGGCCGCCTCTCCCAGCTCGCCGCCGGCCCGGCCGCTGACGCGGGTATTTAGCAGCAGTGCCCGCCAGTTGCCCAGGTCCAGCGCATCGGGCAACTCGCGACGCTCGGCCATCAGCGCCGGCTGGTCGTGGTTGCCGGGCAGCCAGAACCAGGGCGCATCGAGCCGTGACAGCGCCTGCTCCGCCAGCCGGTAGGAGGCAGCCGACTCGTCCTGGCTGATGTCGCCGGTGACCAGCACCATCCCCGGCCGCTCGCGGTTCACCGCCGCCACCACCGCCTCCAGCTGGCGCAGCGGGAAGCCCGCCCGGGCACGAGCCGCAGGGTCGGCCTGCAGGTGACAGTCGGTAATCTGGACCAGTCGGATCGGTGCGGCGTTCTTCATCAGGGCAGCTTTTTGGTCAGAGCAGCTTTTTAGTCAGGGCAGCTTTTTAGTCAGGGCAGTTGGGGCAGGTCCAGGGAGTGGCCATGGGCCAGGCCATGGTCGAGCCACTCGCCGAGGAAGCGGTTGAGCTGCAGTTTCTCGTCGGGCTGGTGCATGCGCGAGTTGGGATAGCGGTAGCGTCCATCGAAGTGGCGCTGGCGCTGGAAGTCGGTGACCTCGGCCATGCGCACGTCGTGGTAGAGATGCACGCGCATGCGCGGGGTGTCGATCATCGTATCGAGCACCCCGCGCTGGGAGACGCGCACGATACTGGTATAGGGCGCTCGCTCCTGGAGCTTGAGGCACAGGGCCCCTAGGCGACGGCCATGGTTGTGCAGCTCGACCTCGCGGGTCTCGCCGACCTCCAGGTCGCCCAGCAGCCGGGTCAGCCGAATGAAGTTGGCAGTGCACTCGCCCTGCAGGGTCTTCAGGTCGGTGACATAGGCGTTTCTCGGCACGCTACCTCCTTGCTCGCAACGATGCGCGTTCACCGGCCAGCCAGTGGAAGGCGATCAGGCACATGGCATTGTCGAGTCGACCGGCCTGCAGGAGTTCCCAGGCCCGGGTAAACGGCAGCACGTGCACGCGGATGTCCTCGTGCTCCTCGTCGAGCCCGTGCACGCCGCCGAGGCCACGGCTGTCGACCAGGCCACAGAACAGGGTGACCCGCTCGTCGCAGGCGCCGGGGCTGGGGTAGTAGGTGTGCAGCTCGATCAGCTCGCCCACCGCGCAGCCGGCCTCCTCCATGGTCTCGCGGCGCGCCACCTCGGCGACACTCTCGCCGCGCTCGACCAGCCCCGCCACCACCTCCACCTTCCAGGGAGAGTCGGGGTCGTCGAGGGCACCGGCACGGAACTGCTCGACCAGCACCACGGTGTCGCGTTCCACGTCGTAGAGCAGCACACCCACGGCATCGTGACGGTGATGCACCTCGCGCACCACTCTGCCGCTCCAGCCGCCCTCGAAGAGGCGATGGCGCAGGTGGAGCTCCTCCAGCCGAAAGAAGCCCTGGTGCAGGCAGCGACGCTCGGCCATGTCGACATCGGCGGCCGTGAAGGGCACCGCGAGGGTCAGGTCCTGATCGTCTGCGGGCGGGCAGGTCTCGCTCATGCCGGTCTCCGGGTCGCGCAAAGGCTTCATTATCGTGACCGGGAGCGGGAATGCCAACCGCGGGCGAGCTTAATCCCGCGGGCCCGGCTGCGAACCCCTTGGCCGCACCGCTCGCGTGGCGTATGTTCGCCGCCAGACACGAGACTGCGAGGAACGCCATGAAAGGCCGCAACATGACGCGCTGGCGGGACCCCGCCAAGGACCCGCGCCAGGAACCCAAGAGCAACCTGATCACCGCCGAGGGCGCCGAGCGGCTGCGCGGCATCCTCGACCATCTTTCACGGGTCAAGCGCCCCGCCCTCTCGGCCAAGGTCGGCGAGGCGGCAGCGCTGGGCGATCGCAGCGAGAACGCCGACTACACCTACAACAAGAAGGAGCTCAACCGGGTCATCGCGCGCATCCGCTACCTGACCAAGCGCCTCGACGAGCTCACCGTGGTGGACCGCCTGCCGGCGGATACCGGCAAGGTCTTCTTCGGCGCCTTCGTCACCCTGGAGGACGAGGAAGGCGAGGAGATGCGCATCCGCCTGGTCGGCCACGACGAGACCGACACCACGAAGCGCTGGATCAGCGTCGACGCCCCGCTGGCGAAGGCACTGCTCGGCCGGGCGCTGGACGACGAGGTGACGGTGGCCGCCCCGGGCGGCGAGACCACCTACGTGATCACCGAGATCACCTATCGCGACCCGCAGGCCTGATCAGGCCGTCGATCGAACCTTGACCGCCCGATAGACCCGGAAGCGTCGGTCATCAGCGAGGATCTCGAACCCGCCGAAGGCGCGCTCGAGCAGATCCGGGTAAGGCAGGAAGGCATTGGCCACCAGCAGCAGCTGACCCCCGGGTCGCAGGTGGTCGGGCGCCTCGAGGATCAGCCGCCCCGCCGGGCCATAGTCGATCGCCCGCTCCTGGTGGAAGGGCGGGTTGCTGACGATGGCGTCGAAGCGTCGCCCCCCCAGCGCCGAGTAGACGTCGCTGGCCACGACCTCGCCCTCGAGACCATTTGCTGCCAAGGTGCGCCGGGTCGCCTCCACTGCGAAGTGAGTGACGTCCACTGCCGTGACCCGCGCCCCTTGCCGGGCCAGCCAGGCGGCCAGGATGCCGTCGCCACAGCCCATATCTAAAACATCGCCGAGCGCCGAGCGCCCTTCCGTCAAGTGTCTCGGGAGCTGCTCCAGCAGCAGCCGGGTGCCGTCATCCAGCTTGCCATGGCCGAACACGCCCGGATGGCTGACCAGACGCAGCGTATCGTTCCCCAGATTAGCCTCGAAGGCGGTCCAGGCCTCGTCCGGGTCGATGCCCACCCGGTCCAGCCGGGTGGCGTAGAGGCCGCAGCGGCGGGCGCTGTCCCGCTTGCGACAGCCGAGCCCCAGGGCGGCGAGCGCCTTGAGCACCCGCTTGATGCCGCCCTGATTCTCGCCCACCAACTGCAGCGGGGTGCCCGGCGGCAAGTGAGCACAGAGCCACAGCAGCCACCATTCGCCCAGGGCATGACTCTTCGGCCAAAACAGCACCGCCCCCGGCGGAGCCAACTCGACGCCCTCGAAGGGTGAGTGCGCTGGAAGTCCATGGTCCCACCAGGCCGCGAGAAGGCCCTGATCGGCAGAGAGCAGGCTGCCCTCCCCGGCCTCCAGCCAGGTGTCCCGGGGCGGCGCCACCCACAGCCAGCCGCGGTAGTCGGCGTTCTGTCGCGCCAGCAGCTGGCAGACGGGCGTCTCGGCACTCATGCGGTGGCCTCCTCGGAGGAGTGTATGGGGCGCTCCAGGGTATAGAGCAGGTAGCGGCCCAGCCGCCAGTGAGGGTCGACGCGGCAGTAGCGTTGCTCCAGCGCCAGCAGTTGCTCGCGGTCGCTCTCGTTCTCCGGCGGTTCCCGCAGGTAGTCGGCAAAGACTCGGATGCCCGCCACCTCGCGGATCGTGAGCCTATTCTCGGTGCTCCAGGCCTCGACCTGGCCATGGGTCAGCGGCGAGATCGGCGTCAACCGCTTGCGCAGCCCCTTGCCCTCGAGCCGGTCGGCCAGGGCCTTCTCCAGGTTGCCCTTGACCACGTTGGAGAGCCTGAGGGCATCGCGGTTGAACACCATCAGCGAGAGCTGCCCGCCCGGTGCCAGCAGATTGGCCAGGATGGCCAGGGCCCGGCGCGGGTCCGCCAGCCACTCCAGCACGGCATGGCAGGCGATCAGCGGCCAGGGGCCGGGCGCCAGCTCGGGCAGTGCCTGGAGCGGGGCCTGCAACAAGCTCACTGCATGCCCCGCCAGCGATTCCCTAGCCCGGGCCAGCATCTCCCCGGAGGGCTCGGCCAGGGTCACGGCGTGGCCACGCACGGCAAACCACTCGGCCTGCTGACCCAGGCCGCCCCCCACGTCGAGCAGTGGTTGACCGTGCAAGTCGAGCATTTCGGGCAGCAGGCGGTCGAGCAGTGCCAGACGCAGCTCGCCGCGGGCCCCGCCATAGAGGCTCGCGGCGAACTTGTCGGCCAGGCCGTCGAAGTGACGATCACCAGCCGGAGAAAGAGGAGAAGCGGGGTCTGACATGCCGGCCACCGGTCGCGGGTTTGCCGCGCATTCTACCCGGGATTCCCGCCGGACTCATGGTCCGCGACAAGGCCCCGGGCCACGGCGGGTTTATCTCGGCGGTTCAGGCGCTTATAATGCGCCCCGTCGTGCCCCCATAGCTCAGCTGGATAGAGCGTCCCCCTCCTAAGGGGAAGGTCTCAGGTTCGAATCCTGATGGGGGCACCAGAATAGTCCATAAAAACAGCCGCTTACGGATATCCCGGGTGGCGGTTTTTCGTTGGCTGTTAGACTAGGTGACATATAGGTGATATTCGGCCGACTGTGGTAACGAACTCTCCCCGCCAGTGGAGTAGCCAGGCGGGTCCGGGTAGATGAGAATCTGAGCACTGGCCCCGCACAAGGCGAAGTACTATTCTCATGGGCCATGGTGAGCTTCTCAGTATAATACCGCACTGAGGCATCAACAAAATATAAGTTTAGCCAGGGACAAGAGTGATGATGAATAAAAGCGCACTATTTTTAGCCGCAGTTTTCGTCCTGGCTCTGACAGGCTGTGCCAGTCAGATGGGCATTCAAGCACAGCCAAAGGCTGAGCAAGAAATGGTTTACGTGGCCGGCCAACCCCTAATGCTCTCTGACAAGAAATTTTCGGTGGCAGTAGCTCCGTCATCCTCCCTAGCAATGACCACCGAGCAATTAAGCTTCCTTGTCTACCTTACAAACACCTACAACGAACCTGTCAACTTCGGCCCAGGCAATATAACTGCCTCACTCAATGGGCAGCCGATAAGGGTTTTCACTCACGAGGAAGTCATTTCGGAGATGGAGGGCGAGCGAAATGCACAGGCAATGTATGCCGCATTAGCTGGCATGGGGCAGTCTATTTCGGCCACTGGCCAACGGCAACATTTCGGATCTATGTCCAGCCAATACTACGGCAGGCAAGGCTACGTCGGACAGGGCTCTGGGACCTACAGTGGTACGACTTACAACCCGACTGCCGCAGCGGTTGCACAGTCGAACATCCAGGCTCAGACGCAACAAAACATCAGCAGTATAAGTCAAAGTCATAATCAAGAGATTGCAAATGCTAGAGCTGTCTTACTAGCTACAGAGACTGTTTTCCCGGGAAACAGGAATGGCGGATATATACGCACCGAGCAGCTTGGCGAAAGTAATGCACCAGGAACCCTAAACTTAACTGTAACGGTAGGCGGAGAGCAGCACTCTTTCGACTTCTCTGTCAGAAATAACTGATCTCGCCAGATGGGGAGAGGGGTTTAGGCTCCAGCTGACAGCGGGCTTGGAGCCCCCGGGGTTGGGCCCCCTGGCCCTGCCCATAATTTGGCCCACCCCCACCCGCTCCAAAAAATATTTTGTGGCAATTTTCCAGCCCCATAGTAGGTTAGATTATATTCAACCCCACTGGCTGACATTAAGCTGGATTCAGCAGGCACCGACGCCACGGGGCGCTCGCTGGAGGATTACCTACCACCTGAACGTCATGCGCGTGTCAACCCCGATTAGAAATGTCCGCCTTCTACCGATCTAAGGTGTCCGGTCATTACCGATGGATGGCCAGTCCGATCAGGTCTCGGCCTCGCCCGGGTCGATGCGGTAGCGGATACCACTGCTGAAGGGCTGGCCAGCAAAGCAGTCCGCCAGCGCCTCGACTGCCCGCGTCTGGTATGCCTGGGTCTTGAACTTGAGCTTCATGGTGATCCTGGTTGATCTTCTCTCTGCAAGCTCTCTGCAAGCCGTTTATGCAGAGAGGTGCAAGATACTGATTTTAAAGAATTTTCGTCATTTTCTCTCTGCATGCTTCTATGTTTTTCTTTGAGGGCTATCTGCGAGCTGCCAACAAGGCACGGCGTCAGTCCCCTTATTGACGATGACACCTCGCCGTCTCATTTTTGTAAGTAGATTGCTGATTTTATTATATTTTTGTTTTGGATCTAACGCATCACTGAGCTTGTCCAGCAACAAGGCGTTGATATCCGAACGGTTCGCCTGACCGAATTTTTCGAGATAATCCCTCAGCAGCTTTGCATAGAACTCATCGTCCTGGGCACGGGTCCGGATATATTCGGCTTTGCTGGCCGTCGCCCCCGCCACGCTGGCAGAGACGTGAAAATTTGGCTTCCGCCCTTCGATCAGGCCGGCCCGCCTGAGACGAGTCACCGCATCATCGGCAATCGGCAGCTTCTTCTGTATTCGGTCTAACGCCAGCACATCGACCAGGGACAGGTCAGTCTTCTGAATCAACAAGCGGCTGTAAGCGGAATCGACCACGCCGCCATGAATGGTCAGCCTGACGGCACCCGGCTCGCTCAGATCATAGTCAGGCAACGGGAGATAACGCTTGGCCTGGCGGGAATACATGTCGTGAATACCGTAGCCCATGGTATCGATCATGTTGAGCTCTGCCATGGCCTGGGTTAGAAAGGGGTTACGGTAGCGCTTCGGCACCCGGTGGCCCTCCAGGTAATCGCTGGGCTCACCATCGAAAAAGCTGCCTTCATTCTCGAAGATCAAGCGATCGGGGCGTTCGACCACCACCACACGAGCATTGCGGGCATAATCCTGGTGCGCGATGCAGTTGTGCAGTGCCTCCAATACGATCTTCTGGTCGTACTTGGAAACCTCGACGGGTAACAGTTCGTCTTGCGGCAGCAGCCGCAGCTGAATATTGCGAATGCGCTGATACAGCTGTGTCGACGTCAGCAGAAAAGGTGGTGTGAAGTGTTCATAGGCTCGCTCCGGCCCTCCCTCCAGCTTCCAGGTCAGCTGAGCGGGATGGGGGGATAGCAGCGGCGCCGCTTCTTCTCTCCCCAGCAATAGCAATGCCGCCCGCGTCACCTTTCCGTCGAGGGTCAGCTTGGCGCGATCCAGGAAGGTGGCCAACGGCCACCCCATCACCTCGTCGGGCTCGAAGCGGTTGGCGTACTTCTTCGCAAAGGATTCTCGGGCCTTGCTGACCGCTCCGGGGTCGAGATGGTCGAGCGTGGCATTCGGTACCAGCTGCACGGACCAGTCGGTGGTGTCGGTCTGTCGCCGGATCGCATCCAGCTTGTCCAGGCCAAGGCTGGTCAGGCTCTCCCCGGCGCGGGCGTAATAATGCCCTTTCCAGGCGATCGGAATGCCCCGCGGTGCCCCCGGTATTTCGAACAGCAGCACGCGACCCTCTGGCGTTTTCAGCTCGTGAATGTCGCGGAAGGTGACGCTGGGCTCGGTGCTCTGCGCCACTTGCTGCTTCAGCGCCTGCTCGTCCATGCTCATGAGCTCAGATCACCTTGACGTCGGTATTGGGCGACTTCTGGGCAAAGATCTGCTCGACGTTAATCTTGACGCTGTCGCTGGCAAAGCTGGCATCGCGGAACACCACGCGCAGCGCCTCGACTGCCCTTGTCTGGTATTGCTGAGTATTGAACTTGAGCTTCATTAAGTCTCGCCCTCCCCGCCTTGCTCTGTATCACCGTCCTTGAGAATGCGGTCAAAATCGCTCTCGAATAGACGATCCTGAAGGATGCGAAACTTTTCGAATTCGCTTTCCGCAAACGCCTTAGCGAGCTTGGCGGTTACTTTCCCACTATCCTGCAACACCTCCCGATCATCGAATTCCAGGAACATATCCAAACGCCTTGCCCAATCCTCCATCGTCATGGGGATATTGCGACGAGCGCGCTCCTCGGCAAGATCCAGGTAGGCATTGACGATTCGCCCAAGTGACTCCAGCTCCTGCTGTGCCAGGTAGTTCTTGGCAATGGCCACATCCGTCTTGACCACCTTGCCATCCGGGGCGTTCCCCCGTGAGGTAAGGCCCATATGCGGCTTGTTGCTATCGGCCCTGCCCTGGATCAGCTCGGCGGCGGTGTGGCCGTGGATGGCGAAATGGAGCTTGTTCTGAACCTTGGCGAAGAAGTCCTTGGTCGTCGGCGCTGCGGGGTTGTAATCCACACTGGTGGCGTAGATATCAGTGATTTTCTGATAAAAACGGCGTTCACTGAGCCGAATCTCCCGAATCTCGGCCAGCAAGTGCTCGAAGTAGTCTTCCCCCAGAAAGCTGCCGTTCTCCATTCGCTGCTTGTCAATGACATAGCCTCTGACAGCGAACCGCTTGAGCACCTGGGTTGCCCACTGCCGGAACTGCGTCGCACGGATCGAGTTGACGCGATAACCTACTGAAATAATGGCATCCAGATTGTAATGTTCCAGCGTGCGCGCGACCTCACGCTGCCCTTCCTGCTGAACCGTTCGGAATTTCCTAACGGTTGCCTCCCGAGCGAGCTCCTCCTCAAGGTAAACATTCTTGAGGTGTTCGTTGACTGTCGGCTTGGTGACCCCAAAAAGCTCGGCAATGAGCTTTTGTGAAAGCCAGATGGTGCCATCCTCGTAGCGGGCCTCGATGCTTTGCTCACCCTCCTGCGCGGTGAAGATGAGAAACTCCGCCGTGCTGTTGCGAATCAACCGGCCACCTTGTGGATGCTTATCCTCAGTCATAGCACCTTCACCTCAGTATTGGGCGACTTCTGGGCGAAGATCTGCTCGACGTTGATCTTGTCGCTGTCGCTTGCAAAGCCGGCATCGCGGAACACCACGCGCAGCGGCTCATACTTGGCGAGCTGCTTGACGAATGCCTCGTCGATATCCAGCTCGAAGCAGGCCGCCAGTGACATATGCTTCTCGGCCCCGTCGACGAAGAAAACGGTTTTTCCGTCAAGTTCCTGGTGGGAGATGGGAAGTGATAGGTCTACGCCCCAGTCCAGCAAGACCTGGAAGAGCAGGTCTTCTGAACTTCGGCCCTCGCGGATATTGTCGATATTTTCCGACAGCAGGTCTTGGCTGAGAGCATCCGGCGAATAGTGAATATCGCGCATGTTTGACGAATCAATCTTCATGACGCGAAAGCCAAGATCGAGAGAGCCTGCCTTCTGGTCATCCGTTTCTGATGAGACCTCTTTGGCGTAGTTCTTAATACGCTTAATTCCCATTTCAAATATTGAGCCAAGCTCGGGTTCAGGCTTGGGGAGCGGCTCGGGAATTTGCACCCCGATGAAGCGGCGACTCCCCCTATTTTCATAGTTTTGCTTTAGCACTGCATGGGCTGTCGATGCGCTTCCGCTAAAGAAGTCAAGAACAACATCGTTGCCATCTGGCGATGTGGAGAGCTGTAGGATCCTCTGTATTAGCTCAACTGGCTTGACCGAGTTGAGAACGTTTTCCGTCTCTTGGAAATCAATATACTTTAAGAGCGTTTTCTTGGCATCTTGGGTGTGACCCACCTCTTTGTAAGACCAGATTTTCTGAGGTGTGCGCCCAGAAGAAACCTCATTCAGAAAACGCTTAACTGCTGGACTATTACTTCCATCTTCACCCCACCATATTCTTCCATCCTCATTTAGAGCATTGAATTTTTTTTCGTCAATAACCCAATACCTACCTCTGGGCGGGCCAGGAATCACCCTGCCGGATGGGGTTGTAACTGAGTAAACTCCTGCATCATAGCGATTTCTTGCAGTTATGTTCTCCGCTTTCCAAGGGCCGCGAGGATCATTATCTGGGTTTTTGTAGCGTGCCTCCATCTCTGCCGTTCGCGGCAGCTTATTTGGCCGCCATGATACTCTACCCTTGGCGTAGACCAGAATATAGTCGTGGTCCTCTGAGAACCAGTAAGCAGAATTTTTTGGTGCGTAAACTTTTTGCCATATGATTTGTGCAACAAAGTTTTCCCCTCCGAAAACCTCGTCACACAGCTTTCTAAGATTGTCAACCTCATGATCATCAATGGAAATGAAGATCACGCCGTTTTCGCATAAAAGGTTCTTTGCCAGCCGCAGCCGGGGGTAAATCATAGATAGCCAGTCCGAATGAAATCGCCCATTAGCTTCGGTGTTGGCAACTAACTTGCCACCTTTTTCATCGCGCTGTCCGGACGAATCAAGGTAGTCGTCAAATGACTCGCGATAGTCATCGTCGTAGATGAATTCGCGCCCTGTATTATAGGGCGGGTCGATATAAATCAACTTGACCCGGCCCAGATAGGTCTCCTGAAGAAGCTTTAGGGCTTCCAGGTTATCCCCTTCGATGAAAAGGTTCTTGGTGGTATCAAAGCTCACACTCTCTTCCCGACAGGGGCGAAGCGTTTTAGCAATCGGCGTATTTGCCGCCAGCAGGGCTTCCCGCTTGCCGGGCCAGTTGAGTTGATAACGCTCCTTGGGTCCCTCGACGATATGGTCGGAGAGCTCCTGGCGCAGCTGGTCGAAGTCGATGGCTTCTTTCACTCGCCCCTGCTCATCCCGCGCTTCGGTGACGCAGCTGGGGAACAGCTCGGCCAGCTTGGCGATACTGTCCTCGGTCAGGTTGGGCGAGTGCATCTTCAGCTTGTCCATGGTGTCGCGTGTCTCCGGGCCCCGGGTGTGCCCCATGGGTCGTGATCAGGTGTCATAGTCGGCAATTGCATAATCGGCCAATCTCTGGCGGATCGAGCGCAGTTCGGCGTTGATCTCGACCTTGCGGTTGAACTGTTTCGAGTTGCGCAGGCGCTCCCTGAGCTTGGCGGTGGCCCGCACATGCGCCAGTATGCGCTGCTTGGCCACCACACGGCCGAGCAGCGTCTTGGCGGGGTACTGATAGAGCGGGGTGCCGTCATGGTGCTTTATTCTCGCTTTCCCTGCTGGCCGCATGGCGCTCCGTGCCCGTGCCTGTGTCTATGGCCGAGCCCGCCTCGCGAATGACGATAAAGCTGATAAGCTCGAAGTCGTCGAGCCCCTCGATGGTATCGACCAGGGCCGTGGTTTCGCCACCGCTGAACAGGCTGTCGATGTCCTTGTCCTCCTTCACCTCGATCATCGAGCGGATGGCCTGATCCAGTAGCGCCGAATAAACGTGCATCTCCCGGCCATCGTGGGTTTCCTCGTTGAAGGGGCGATAGACGGCTTCGACGGGCTCGCCCAGCCCCTTGCAGGCGGTGCGGGCCAGGTCGAGCAGGCGCTTGACCTCGGTGTAGTCGCTGATCACCTCGCCCGTGTGGCTGATATAGACCAGGTAGAAAGGATGCAGGCGGTTCTGCTGCTGCAGCCCACTCTCATGGTGACCTACCCGCTGATTGAGATTGCGCAGGGTGAAGATGACCCCAGGCTGCAGGCCCTTATCGGGCCGAGCGGGCACGACGGTGTGTAGCCCGTTGGGGATGCGGCTCAGGTCGCCGTTCTCCTTTATGTAGCCCAGCAGGTCCATGCGGAACTCGTTCAGCCCCAGGTCGGTGATCGACACGCCGGACTTGAGGTCCTCCATCTCCACCACTTCATCCTGCAGCCGTCGCAGCTGCTCGCGGCGGTAGGCGACGTCGTTGGACTGGGCGTTGAGCACGTTGTCGTCGCCGGTGGCGGTGACAAGGCCTCGATCTTCTCCAGGATGGTGGTATGGCTGTTTCTCAGACCCTCCAAGGTCAGCCGAAACGAGGCAACAGAGCTCTTGAGCAGGTTGGTCGTCATCAGCGCCTCCAGCTCATCCTTGAGTGCTTCAAAGGCGTAGATCGAGAAGCAGGAGGCTGCGATCTTGAGCCGGGCACCGGGGTGCAGGGTGTCCTTCAGGTCGTCGCCGAGCAGCCGGCTGACGTTGTCGATGATCTCCACGGTGCGGCTCCCTGCAGTTCCCTGGCCGCCTCTATGGCGATCTCGTCATTCTGATTGGGCAATACCCTGAAGATTATATCAACCCGCCTCATTCAGGAGGGCTCTGACCGGGCATCGTGAAGCTACGGGCCAGCGAATGACGGATTCACAGCGGGTTGCGCCGATCGACCAGGTTGTCCTCCGGCGCATCGATCACACCGCTGTTGTCGAGGGCTTCGCGCAGCAGCAAGGCACCGCTGTCGCTGGTGGTGCGCTGGCCGTCGAGCTCAACGCGGATGGACCCGTTGCAGGACGGAATCCAGGGAGATACGCTTTCACCCATAGCGAGTGGTCCTCTTGAATCGTGTTCTGGTAGGAACATCCTGATTCTACAAGAGAAACTGCTCACTATCTTCTTTTCTATCTCAGCCCGGTGAATGAGGCGGGGTAAAGAAGCTTCCGCTCCCTCCCCCTGGCTTTCTCAACCCTGCCGTCTCCCCGTGTGAGGAAATGTCGCCGCCTTTGATGGCTGACGTCACCGGCTACTGCACCACCAACTCACCGGTCATGCCCGCCTCCGCATGGCCCGGCACTTCGCAGCGAAAGGTATAAGTACCAGCTTCATCGACTGTGAATTCCACGGTATCCGTTTCGCCCGGGGTGATGGTCTCCGTCATCACATCCAGCTCGGGAATATGCAGGTTGTGTCCCATGATGCCCGTATTCTCGAAGACAAGGACGACCTCAGCACCCACTGGTACCTCGAGCTCCGTGGGCTCGAACTGGAAGCCCTGCTGGGCGGTGATCGTAATCTCGACGGTCTCCGACTGGCTGGCCATGACAGCAGAACCTGCCACCATCGTGACCACGGCAAGCAGCATACTGGCCATACGGCCTTTCGCGGTATCGATCAGCAGACGTGGCATCTCGGCTTTCCTCCTGGTTGTGGAACTCGTCGCACGTGTCGCGCCCCCATCAATATCGGGTAGCCGGCTGGCCACCTTTGGATGTCACCCATTGAAGCCGATGGCGCCTGGGAGCGGGCTCGCAAGGATGATGATGCCCGGCGGTTCGTCGCAACCGCCGGGACAGGTCATCGCTCGACTAGCTGCTGCCCAGTTCCCACTCTACGATGCGATCTTGTTCGAACATCATGTGGATAAAGGGCTGCTTCTTGCCATTGGGGAGCTCGAAGGACGTGTTCACCGGCTCGAAGACCGGTCCCTCGGGCGTCGGCTTGATCGGCATCACGATCAGGTGGGTGTGATGCTCCTGGTCGGGAATGTGGCGCGCGCTGCGTTCCAGGGGGATCTCCTCATCCAGGGCCAACGAGTAATCGCGCTTGCGCACGATTTCGGTGGTCATCAGATGAGCCACCTTGGTGTCGACCTTTTCGTCGTTGACATAGAGGTCAACGACGCCCCACCAGGCCCCGCGGGTATACTCCTTGGGCATTAGCGGCGAACCGGTGCCCGTGGTGCCGTGCAGGTAGCCATCGATGAAGACGCCACCCTGGGTCTCGTAGCCGGGAAAGGGCGGCTGTACGACGTGATCGAATTCCAGCCGGTACGCGTTGCCGGCCGGATCGTGGAACTCGCTTTCCAGTTGCACCTCGTCGGGCGTGTCGCCCGGCTTGCCGGGCTGGTCCTCGGCGACACGATCGAGAAGGGTGGTCCTGAAATGGCCGCTCTGCTCCGGGGGCAGCGGCCTGGCCTTGTCACTGAAGGGGGTCGGTTGCGAGAACACCGTGTACTCGGTTCCCGCCTCGTTGGTCTCGCGCGCCGCTTCAGGCGCCGCCACCAGGATCGGCAACGCCTTCAGAAGCTCACGGATCGGCGGCTTGCCCACCTCGGCCAGGATCGGCTCCAGGGTACGCTTGGGATCGCCCGGGGTGCCGAACACCTCTTCGCTCAGTGCTCTGGGTCCAGGCAGAATCCAGTAGACGGTCTTGCCGGTTTCCTGCTCGATCACCGCCTTGTTGATCAAGGTGTCAACCCCGATTAGAACTGTCCGCCTTATACCGATCTAAGGTGTCCGGTCATTACCGATGGATGGCCAGTCCGATCAGTTCTCGGCCTCGGCTTCCTCCTCCTGGTC
>NZ_JARANW010000037.1:0-22092 GCF_029889825.1 Halomonas sp. 11-S5 | reverse complement strand
TCAGATAGCTTAGCTTCAGCTATGCGTCTTACGGATTACTTATTTCTGCTTACGGCTTACGGCTTACGGCTTACGGCTTACGGCTTACGGCTTACGGCTTACGGCTTACGGCTTACGCCTTACGCCGGCGCTTCCGGCAACTCCATCACCAGGCAGGCACCGCCCAGCCGCGGCGCCTCCTCGACCCACAGTCGCCCCCCCAGGTGGGCAACGATGCCGCGGCTGATGGGCAAGCCCAGGCCGCTGCCGCGGGGGCGACCGCGGGCCTCGCCACCGTCCTGTCGCTGGATCTGGTGGAACTTCTCGAAGACCCGCTCACGCTCGTCCTCGGCGATGCCGGGGCCGTTGTCCTCCACGGCGAGGCGGTAGTGATCCTTGTAGCGCTCGAGGCGCAGCAGTACCTGCGGGTCGTCGTCGTCGGCAAACTTGCCGGCATTGTCGAGCAGGTTGATGATCACCTGTTCCAGACGGTCCGGATCGCCGATGACCGTCGCGGTCTCCGGCACGATCTCGACCTCCAGGGTCACCCCGCGGTTCTCCTGCAGTCGGTGCACCGCATCCACGCCGTGGCGGGCCAGGGTCACCAGGTCCAGGCGCCGGGGCTCCAGGGTCAGGCGGCCGCTCTCGAGTCTTGCCAGGTCGAGGATCTCCTCGATCAGCCTCGAGAGCCGCTGGCTCTCGCGCACCACCACGTCGAGGAAGTGGTGGCGCTTCTCGTCGGGCAGGTCGCTGCTGTCGCGCAGGATCTCGGCAAAGGCGCGAATCGAGGTGAGGGGCGTGCGCAACTCGTGACTGACCATGGCCACGAACTCGTCCTTGAGGCGGTCGAGCTCGCGCAGGCGCTCGTTGGCCGCGCGCAGCTCCTCGCTGGTGCGTGCCAGCTCCCGGGACTTCTGTTCCAGGCGACGGTTGACCTCCAGGGTCTCGGAGGTGGTGTCGAGGATGCTGAGGATCGATTCCAGGTTCAAGGCCTCGCCGCGCACCACCGAGTCGATCAGTACCCGCGCCGAGGCGCTGCCCAGCGAACCGGCCAGGGCCTGTTCGGCGCGGGCGGTCAGCCCCGGCGGCGCGGGCTGGCTGTCGTCGGCTTCGTCGGGGTGGGTGGCGAAGACGCGGGCGGTGGCGGCGCCCCCCAGGTAGCGATCGAGCAGGGCGCGCAGTTCGCCACGCGTGGTCTGGCCCTGCCACAGCGAGGTCTGCACCAGGCCGGGGTGCATGGCCTCGGTGAACAACGCCGCCTGGGTCTGCTCCAGCGGTGACTGGCGGGTGAACAGCGAGATGCCCACCAGCAGGCCGACATTGGCGGCCAGGCTCCACAGCAGCGAGTGGGTATAGATGTCCCAGCCCTCGAGCCCGAACAGCGCATAGGGCCTCAGCCAGGCGAGCCCCCAGGGGCCCCGGTCGAGGAAGCCGGCCTCCAGCCAGCCGGACTGGGCAAAGCCCGGGATCAGCAGGGTCCAGGCCCAGATCAGGAAGCCTGCGCTCATGCCCAGTCCGGCCCCCAGTCGGTTGGCGCCCCGCCAGTACAGGCCGATCAGCAGCGCCGGGGCGAACTGGCAGGCGGCGGCGAAGGAGACCAGGCCGATGGTCACCAGGCTGTAGGCGTCGCCGATCAGCGCATGGTAGAGGTAGCCGAGCAGCAGGATCAGCAGGATGGCCACTCGGCGGATGCGCAGCAGCCAGCCGGCGAGCTCGCCCCGGGTGCTCAGGTGGAGGTGGCGCGAGCGCAGCAACAGCGGCATCACCAGCTGATTGCTGACCATGGTCGACAGGGCGATGGTCTCGACGATCATCATGCCGGTGGCGGCCGAGAGTCCGCCGATGAAGACCAGCAGCGGCAGCCCATCGAGCCCGGCCGAGAGGGGCAGGGTGAGCACGAAGCTGTCCGGGTCGCCGCTGGCGTCGCCCAGCAGCAGCCCGGCCAGGGCGATGGGGATCACGAACAGGTTGATCACCAGCAGGTAGAGCGGGAATAGCCAGCTGGCGCGCTTGAGGTGTCGCTCGTCGACATTCTCGACCACCAGCACCTGGAACTGCCGCGGCAGGGTGAGAAAGGCCAGGAAGGCCAGCACCAGCATGCCCACCCAGCCCAGGGCACCGCCGGGCACGGCCTCCAGGCTCATCAACCGGGTCAGTTCGGGCATGGCGCCGACCCGGGCGAAGAGCTCCGCCGGGCCGTTGAAGAGCACGAACACGGTGAAGACCCCCACCGAGAGGAAGGCCACCAGCTTGACCAGCGACTCGAAGGCGATGGCCGCCACCATGCCCTCGTGGCGCTCGCTGGCGTCCAGGTGGCGCGTGCCGAAGAGGATGATGAATACCGCCAGTACCAGGGCGACCCAGAATGACTTGTCGGCCCAGAAGCTCTCGTCGGCCAGGCGCAGCTCGGCGGCCTGGGGGTAGTTGACCAGCACCGCGTGGCTGACGGTGATGGCCTTGAGCTGCAGGGCGATATAGGGAGTGATGCCGATCAGGGCGATCAGCGCCACCAGCGCCCCCAGGCTCGAGCTCTTGCCGTAGCGGGCGCTGATGAAGTCGGCGATGGAGGTGATGCGCTGGGCACTGGCGATGCGCACCATCTTGCGGATCACGAAGGGGGCCATCAGCATCGCCAGGGTCGGGCCTAGGTAGATCAGCAGGAAGCTGGGGCCATACTGGGCCGCGCGGCCGACGCTGCCGTAGAAGGTCCAGGCGGTGCAGTAGACGGCAATGGAGAGCGCATAGACGGTGGGCGACCCGATCAGCGAGCGCCCCTGCTCGGCGCGGCGATCCCCCCAGGCGGCGATGATGAAGAGCAGCGCCAGGTAGCCGAAGGCCACGGTCAGGACCACGACGCTGCTTCTCATGGCGTGTCAGCCTGCATCCGGGGTCACTCCTCGTGATGGTGTTCCATCAGCCAGGCCATCAGGGCGATTACCGCGGCCCAGGCCAGGAACAGGTAGGCCACCAGCCAGGCGGGGGCCGTCGGGGCATGGTCGGCGATCAGCAGCAGGGGCGGGGAGAACAGCAGGGCCGCCAGTACGATCAGCGCGACCAGGCGCTCCTTCAGGCGCGGCATGTTCACGAGGCGAAGGCGTCCTGCTTGTCGAAGGCGCTGGCCTGCAGCGCCAGCGCCTGCTCCAGCGTCTCGATGCCACGCGCCTCCAGCCGGGGCAGCAGCGAGAGCCACAGCTCCGCGGTGACCCGGGCGTCGCCCAGGGCAGTGTGGCGGGTGCCGGGCGGGAAGCTCAGGTCATAGCGGTCGGCCAGGCTGTCCAGGTCATGGCCGTCGAGGCTGTCGTCGAGTGCCCGGGAGAGCAGCAGGGTGTCGAGCACCGGCATGTCGAACGCGATGCCGCCGCCGGGGGGCTGGATGGCCAGCAGGTCGAAGGCGGCGTTGTGGGCCAGGATCACCGCTTCACCGATGTAGTCGCGAAAGCGCGGCAGGGCCACGTTGAGCGGGGGGCCCCCGGCCACGTCGTCATCGGTGATGCCATGGATGGCGGTGCTGGCCGGCGGGATGGGCCGTCCCGGGTCGACCCGCAGGTCGAAGGTGTCGCTGGCCAGCAGTCGCGCATTGACGATGCGGCAGGCGCCGATGCTGACCACGGTGTCGCCGCGGCGCAGCTCCAGCCCGGTGGTCTCGGTGTCGAAGGCCACGACCTCCAGGGTCTTCAGGGGCCGGGCCGCCAGTTCGGCATCCGGCGGGGGCATGTCGGCGATGCCGAAGTCGTGGAATTCCGGGCGCGGCGGGGTGCGCGGGCGCGGCGCGCCGACCCGCTCGGTGGCCGGCAACGGTAGGCGCAGGCGGGCATGCTCGCCGTCCTCGTCGGCGATGCTCCAGGCATCGCTGGTGTGCTGGCGCAGCACGTCGCCGACCCGGGGGGCCAGGGGCAGGGCGTCCAGGCGCTCGGCGCGCCACTCGTCCAGTATCTTCTCGCCCAGCGGGCGCCCGCGCCAGATGAGGTCCAGGTAGACCCGGCGGTTGCCCAGGCACACCTCGCCCTCCAGCGTGGCCTGGCCGGAATGCGCTGCCAGGCGAGGGAGCAGCGAGTCGAGCAGCGCCAACAGGGCCGGGGCGTCGCCCTTCAGCCAGGCGGGCATGCCGATGGGGGTGATGCGCAGCGACGCGTTGCCCTGGCGCTCGCCGAGGGCCGCCCAGAGATCATTGGACCACAGCGGGACCAGGCGCTCGCCCTCGCGGTGCATGTCCTCCATCAGCCGGCCCATGCGCTCGAGCTGGGCGGCCAGCGCCCGGCTCTCCTCGTCGATCACCGCCTCGAGGCGCTTCCCGAGCTCGCCGGCCGCGGCATCGTCGCGCACGCCGACCAGGGCGTCGGCGGCACTGGTCAGGCTGGCGCTGTGGCGGCGCAGTACCGGCAGCATCTCGGCGATGTCGGCACGGGCCCCCATCTCGCTGGTCCAGGCCGCCGTGGTGTCGGTCAGGGTCAGCAGCGTCTCGTGGTGGCTGTCGGGGACGCGGCGCAGCACCACGTGCAGCCAGCGCTCGTCGCAGGGCACCAGAATCTCCCGCGGCGCCCCGTCGTCGGGCAGCTGGCTCAGCGCATCCGCCAGGCTGGAGATCGGCAGCAGGGCGTCGAGTCGCTTGCCGAGCCCCAGGCCGGGATGGCCCTCGAACAGCGTCTCGGCGGCCTGGTTGAACAGCAGCACCCGCCGGTGGTGGTCGCAGAGCAGCAGTGGCGTGTCGAGGACCTGGAGCAGGGTCTCGAGTTCCTGGCGGATGCGGGCGGCACTGCGCGCGCCCTCGGCATGGGCGGTCGCCAGGCGCTCGCGGTCGGCCCGCCAGGCCTCGCGAACTCGCATCAGGTCGGGGCCGAGCCCCCGCAGCCAGCCCTCGGGCGGGTAGTCCTGGCGGGCATCCGGGTTGGCCACCAGGCGGGCCAGCTGGACCTGCAGGTGTCGCAGCGGGGTGAACAGCTGGCGCTCGAGCAGCAGGCCGACCAGGAAGATGGTGCCGCCCCCGGAGAAGCAGCCCAGCCACAGCAGCAGCCGCGCCGTGCCCTCGAGACCAGCGAGGCCGTCCAGCCACAGCGCGAACACGGCGCCGCCGAAGATACTGATGCCGCTGAGCAGCAGCCACAGGCCGATCAGCCGCTGGCGGCGGGGCAGGCGGGAGCCATGCTTGGCCATCAGGACACCTCGGCGAGCAACGTCTTGACCTTCTCGACCAGCGCCTGGGTCGAGAAGGGCTTGGTGACGTAGTCGTCGGCGCCCAGGGCCAGGCCCTTCTCGCGCTCCACCTCGCGCCCATGAGCCGTGAGCATGATGATCGGCAGCCGGGCATGGGCGGGGTCGTTGCGCAGGCGCTCGAGGACGTCGAAGCCGCTGATGCCGGGCAGGCTGATGTCCAGTAGCACCAGGTCCGGGGGCGACTCGGCGATGCACGACAGGGCACTCTCGCCATCCTCGGCGGTGTCTACCTGGAAACCGGCCTGCTGCATCAGGAATTCCAGGGACAGGACGATGTTGGGTTCGTCGTCCACCACCAGCACCTTGGCCATGGTGCCCTCCTATGAGTGTGCGGTCGTTTATGCATGGTTACCGATCAGTCTAGTGGCCGGCCGGGTGGTGGCAAAGACGACCTTGGCAGGAGGCGCACGAGCGCTACCGTTTCTGGCTGCATCATGCCGATGGCTCCGCCATGCCACCGCTGGTGATGCGTCTGGTGTTCGCCTCGCTCGGCAAGCCCCCGGTACCGGCGCTGGCCCGGCCCCTCGGCCGGCTCTTCGCCCGAGGGGGTGGAGCAGCAGTTGCTGGGGCCGTGGCTACTTGCGGTGCCACCCGCGTCTCGGACCCAGCGGCCCCAGCCACAGCCAGACCTGCAGGATCACCAGCACCGGCAGCCACCAGGCCGGCGCGCCGGTTACCCAGTTGAGCACCAGGTGGATGAAGAAGGCGGTGATGCCGGCGACGAGGCCCACCAGCGGGAAGAGCAGGGGGCGTTCGCGGCCGGGCCAGCGCGTCAGCCGGCACAGCGAGCCGACAAGGGCACCGAAGGCGGCGGCCAGGGAGAAGGGAATCAGCAGGTCCAGCATGTCGAGCCTCGTGTCGAGAAGACGGAACGTAGCGGCCAGCCTAGCGCCTCAAGGCAGGCATGGCGCTTCGACATTGGGGTCAGTCACCGCGTCGCAGCAGGTGGTTGCGCAGGGCCAGTTCGGCCCGCCCCAGCCACTCGTGCAGGGCGCGGCTGCTCTGGTGGAGGTGGTAGGCACGCGGGATAATGGCCTGAATACCCGGCGGTGGGGCGCTTGCGAATTCGGTCGGCGCGGCCGTGACGGACAGGCCGGCGCGCTCGAATTCCGACACCGCCCTCGGCAGGTGCCAGGCCTGGGAGACCAGCGCGACATGCTCGATACCCTCGCCCCCCAGCATCTCGGCGGTGTAGCGGGCGTTCTCGGCGGTATTGCGGCTGCGCCCCTCCATCCAGCGCACGGGCACCTCGAAGACGTCGCGCAGCGCCGCCGCCATCAGGCTCGCCTCGGCGCTGTACTCGTCATGCACGCGCCCGCCGCTGACCAGAATCGGCAGCCGGGTCTCTCGGTGCAAGTGGGCGCCATAGGCCAGCCGGCGCCAGCTGGCATTGGAGGGGGTATCGCCCCAGCCGAACTCCGGCGAGGCGTAGTCGCGTCCGCCACCGAGGATCACGATGGCCTGGGCCTGGCGAAGCTGGGCGGGGCTGGCAAGGGCCGGTGGTTCCAGCCCCTGGCGCAGGGCGTGGCTCACCAGCGGGGTGGAGAGGGCCAGCAGGCTGGCCAGCCCCAGGGTGACCAGCAGGCCGCCGCTCAGCCGGCGAGCGCCCAGGACCAGGCCGGCGAGGATCAGCAGGGCATTGATCACGGGCGGCAGCAGGAGATACTTCAGGGCTTCCATGGGCGGGTCTCGTTGGCGGTCATGCGGCTAGTGAACCAGCCGGCGGGCACTTGTGCCAGCCAGAGCGCTCACTCCGGCGGGTCGCGAGGCATGCGGCGCCGCGGCAGGCCAGCGTGGGCGCCGGTCACAGCTCGGTCTTCTCCGGGTACTCGCAGAGGTCCTCGATGATGCAGCTACCGCAGCGGGGCTTGCGCGCCAGGCAAGTGTAGCGCCCATGGAGGATCAGCCAGTGGTGGGCATCCTGGCGGAACTCTTTCGGCACATGGCGCAGCAGCTTCCTCTCGACCTCGACCACGTCCTTGCCCCTGGCGATCCCGGTGCGGTTGGCCACGCGGAAGATATGGGTATCCACGGCGATGGTGGGCTCGCCGAAGGCGGTGTTGAGGATCACGTTGGCGGTCTTGCGGCCGACGCCCGGCAGGGCCTCCAGGGCCTTGCGGGTGCGGGGTACCTCATCGCCGTGCTGCTCGACCAGGATCCGGCAGGTCTTCATCAGGTTCTCGGCCTTGGTGTTGTAAAGGCCGATGGTCCGGATGTGCGCCTTGAGGCCGTCGAGGCCCAGCTCAAGGATCGCCTGGGGCGTGTTGGCCACCGGGAAGAGCCGGGCGGTGGCCTTGTTCACCCCCACGTCGGTGGCCTGGGCCGAGAGCAACACGGCGGCGAGCAACTCGAAGGGGGTCGTCCAGTTCAGCTCGGTGGTCGGCTCGGGGTTGTGGTCGCGCAGCCGCGCGAAGATCTCGTGGCGTTTCTGGGCGTTCATGGCGTTCCCTAGCGAGGGGGCGCCGGGGGCAGGCCGAAGAGGAGGTCCTATGCCAGGGATGGCATCGGTAGCGCCCAGGGAAGGGTTTACAGCGCCTCCTCGCAGGCCTGCCGCCGGATCAGCCCCGAGCGGTAAGCAGTCAGTCCAAGTCTCGAATCATTTAAGAGCGCTTAGCGCCTTCCAGCGCCTTTCGCGCTTCAGCAAGCAGCCGGCTGGCACTGTCGACCTGCCCCCGGGCCGCCTCGAGCGCGCTGGCCTCGCCCTGGCGCTCGGCGTGGGCCAGCTGCTGCCTGGCCCGGCGCAGGGCCTGTTCGGCGGCGTTGACGGCCATCTGACCCTGGCGCTGCGGGCCCGGGCCGGCAGCGCTGCCCGGCCCCGACCGCTGGCGCTGCCGAATCAGCCGCTTCTGGCGCTCCACGCGCCTCTCCCGGGCCTCCCGGGCCAGGCGCTGCTGGCGGGCGCGATGGCGGCGACGACCCAGCGTGGCGCGGCGTGCCAGGTAGGCGTCGCGCTCTTGATGGGTTTCGGCGGCTTCCCAGGCGGGGTGAGGCAGCAGGTCGATGCAGTCCACGGGGCAGGGCGCCACGCACAGCTCGCAGCCGGTGCATTCATCGACGATGACCGTGTGCATGCGCTTGGATGCCCCCAGGATGGCATCCACCGGGCAGGCCTGGAGGCACTTGGTGCAGCCGATGCACTCGGCCTCGCGGATCCACGCCACCAGCGGTGGCTGGGCGGGCTCGGCCAGTGGCTGCGGCGCGCGACCGGTCAGCGCCGCCAGTCGCGCCACGGTGACGTCGCCGCCGGGTGGGCAGCGATTGATGGCCTCGCCGTCGACGATGGCCTCGGCATAGGGGCGACAGCCGGGCTGGCCGCACTTGCCGCACTGGGTCTGGGGCAGCTCGGTATCGATGACCTCGATCAGCGCGGCCCGGGGGCGGGCATCGGTCTCCGTCACGGCGGCGCCTCAGCGCACCCGCTGGCCCGGCTCGGCGCCGGAATCGGGGCCGAGCAGATAGATGCCGTCGTCGTTGCCGGCGGCGAGCACCATGCCCTCGGACACGCCGAAGCGCATCTTGCGCGGCGCCAGGTTGGCGACCATCACCGTCAGCCGTCCCTCCAGGGCCTCCGGGGCATAGGCGGCACGGATGCCGGCGAAGACGGTGCGGGTCTCGCCGCCCAGGTCCAGGGTCAGCTTGAGCAGCTTGTCGGCCTTCTCGACATACTCCGCCTGGGCGATGCGGGCGATGCGCAGGTCGACCCTGGCGAAGTCGTCGAAGCCGATCTCGTCACCAATGGGCTCCTCGGCCAGGGGGCCCTTCGCCGTCTCCTTGAGTTTCTGTTCTTCCACCAGGTCCTCCTTCGATGCCGCCATCATGGCATCGATCTTGTCACGCTCCACACGGGTCATCAGCGGCTTGAACTTGGCGATCTCGTGGTCCACCAGCAGGGTGTGGCGGCTGTGCCAGTCGAGGGTGTCGAGCCCGAGGAAGGCGCGGGCCTGCTCGGCCATGGCCGGCACGACCGGCGCCAGGTAGACCATCAGCTGGCGGAACAGGTTGATGCCTACCGAGCAGATCTCCAGCACCTCCTGTTCGCGGCCCGGCTGCTTGGCCAGCACCCAGGGCTCGGCCTCGGCGATGTAGGTGTTGGCCTCGTCGGCCAGCTCCATCACGCGGCGCATGGCGCGGCCGAACTCGCGGGCCTCGAAGTCCTCGGCGATGGCGTCACCCGCGGCGATGAAGCGCGCCACCCTCTCGGGCTGGCTGCAGTGGCCGGCGAGGCGAGAGCCGCCGAGCTTCTTGACGAAGCCGGCGCAGCGGCTGGCGATGTTGACCACCTTGCCCACCAGATCGCTGTTCACCCGTGCCGCGAAGTCCTCGAGGTTGAGGTCCAGATCGTCGACCCGCGAGGTCAGCTTGGCGGCGAAGTAGTAGCGCAGGTACTCGGGGTTGAGGTGGTCGGCATAGGTCGCGGCCTTGATGAAGGTGCCGCGCGACTTCGACATCTTGGCGCCGTTCACCGTGACGAAGCCATGGCAGTTGACCGCCGTGGGTGTCCGGAAATCGGCGCCGTGCAGCATGGCCGGCCAGAACAGGGCGTGGAAGTAGACGATGTCCTTGCCGATGAAGTGATAGACCTCGGCGTCGGAGTCGAGTGCCCAGTAGGCGTCGAAGTCCATCCCCTTGCGGTCGCACAGGTTCTGGAAGCTGGCCAGGTAGCCGATCGGGGCGTCGAGCCAGACGTAGAAGTACTTGCCTGGCGCGTCGGGGATCTCGAAGCCGAAGTAGGGGGCATCGCGGGAGATGTCCCACTCGTTGAAGCCCGACTCGAACCACTCCATCAGCTTGTTGCGGATCTGCGGCTGGACATGGTCATCGTCGATCCAGGCCTTCAGGAAGTCGGCGAAGTCCGGTAGCTTGAAGAAGAAATGGGTGGAGCTTCTCACCTCGGGCGCGGCACCGGAGATCGCCGAGACCGGCTCGATCAGCTCCGCCGGCGTGTAGGTGGCGCCGCAGGCCTCGCAGTTGTCGCCGTACTGCTCCTCGGCCTTGCACTTCGGGCAGGTGCCCTTGATGAAGCGGTCGGCCAGGAACAGGCCCTTCACCGGGTCGAACATCTGCTCGATATCGCGAGTGGCGATATGCCCCTTGTCGCGCAGCCGAGTGTAGATCAGCTCGCTGAAGTGGCGGTTCTCCGGGGAATGGGTCGAGTGATAGTTGTCGAAGGCCACCCCGAAGCGGGAGAAGTCGGTCTGGTGGTCGCGGGAGACCCGTTCGATCAGCGCCTCGGAGGTGATGCCCTCCTGCTCTGCACGCAGCATGATGGCCGTGCCGTGGGCATCGTCGGCACACACGTAGTGGCACTCATGCCCGCGGCTCTTCTGGAAGCGCACCCAGATGTCGGTCTGGATGTACTCCAGCAGGTGGCCCAGGTGGATGGCACCGTTGGCGTAGGGCAGGGCGCTGGTGACCAGGATCTTGCGCGAGGCGCGGGCGGTGTTCGACATGGCGGCTCAGGGTATCCTGTTGAAAATCAGGCCACGATTGTAGCCATCTTCGCGCATGGCTGCATCCGCGCCGAGCGCCCCGCCGACCCGGAGAAGCGCGTCGAGGATCTCGGCTCCTACTGCGTCGAGGTCAGCGAGACCTGGAACGCCCACGGCACCACCCCGGACGGCAAGAGTCTCTGGGCCAAGGACACCGCGCGCCGCGTGGTGCCCTGCGAGTGAGCAATCACCCGTCCCATGCCCCGCATGGGCCGGAACCTTTTGGCCTCCCGACATCAGTGATGCTTCCGCCGATTGCCCGCCCCATCCCGAGGCTGGCGGGGTGTGGTTGGGCGAATTCACGACAAGATAACGTCGTGCCAAAATTGTCTCACCGCGTGGGGTGGCCGCCGCTACACTCAAGAGCGTACTAAATCCTTCGTTCTTGAGGGTGTTAAAGATGTCAACCGCTAATCAAGTGTCCAGGGATCACTCGACTCCCGAAGTGACCCCCGAAATGACTCACGCGGCGCCTCACTCTACCGTCACCGCTTTGCCGGCGGGTGTCGCCGAGGCCTCGCAGCCGGTGTTCGACTGGTGGATGCATCATTGGATGGACGCCTCGCATCCGCTGGCCAGGCTGCAGCGTGCCTGGATGGAATCCGTGCTCGAGGCCGTAGAGGTCGAGGCCGAGTTCCTGAATGCCTACGCGATCTCGAATGCCAAGGTCTGGAGCTGTCTTGCCGATGCCAAGTCTCTCTCGGATTCCGCTTCCTTGCACAGCTGTTACCACGAGGTCGCCAAGGACATGGCCAACGCCCACCTCTCGCGTCTCGGTCGGGTGGCGGAACTCCCCGAGGACTTCCAGCAACGGCTCTGGGAAGAGATCTGCTAGCGGCTGAGCACCAGCAACCTGGCCAGGGTGGCCGGGCGATCACGGCTATCGACAGCGGCGGGCGGGGAAGGCGGTTGTCTTCCTCGCCCGTTTGCTCGTAGGGAGTGCCCGCCCATGTGCCACCCCGGCAAGATCCGCCTGCAGATGGCATCTTTTTGTAGTGTCGCCGGATGCCGGAAAAAGTGGCTCAGCCGGGCAGAGAACATCTCCGCGAGCGCCGCTCGTGCGGCGGCTCAGGAGGCGTAACGAAGCACGCCGAAGTGGGACATGCCGCGATCCATGAGGTGCAGCGCCTGCATGCGGCTCATCACCCCCTGGTCACAGTAGAGCAGGTAGTCGCGGTCGCCGGGCAGGGTCACTGCCTGGTCCTGCAGCTCGTAGAAGGGAATCGCCAGGCAGGGCACCTCGGGAAGCTCGAGCGGTGCTGCCTCGCGCTCGTCCGGGGGGCGGATGTCGATCACGCTGACCGCCGGCATCCGGGCCAGCGTGGCCAGCGAGTCGATGACGGTCACCTCGCCGGGTTGCCGCTGGCCCTCCAGCAGGCGGTTGGCGCGGGTCACGGTGGCGGCCTCGATGGCGGCATCGAGTACCGTGAAATCGAAGTCGGCCTCGGCGGCGAGCACCTTGTCGGTGGGCGCCCGGGTGTGGGGGCGGCGCGAGATGACCCCGCAGTATTCGGGCATCCGTTCGGCGAAGCGCGCCGTATCGATCCGGCGGGCCGTGTCGATGATCTCCTGCTTGTCCTCGGTGACCAGTGGGCGCAGGATCGGCAGCTTGCTGGCCGCGTCGATCAGCGCCAGGTTGGTGAGGGTCTGGCTGGAGACCTGGGCGATGGCGTCCCCGGTGACCAGTGCCGGGATGCCGGAGCGGGCGGCCACGCGGCTGGCCACCCGCACCATCATTCGCTTGAGAATCACCCCCATCAGGCCATCGGGAATGCTGCGCAGGATCTCCGCGACCACGCCCTCGAAGGGCACCGAGGTGAAGTCGACGTTGTGGGACGCGCTGTAGCGCTGCCAGAGGTGGTGGGTGACTTCCCGCACGCCGGTCTCGTGGGCCGGGCCGCCGAGGTTGAAGAACAGGTAGTGGGTCTTGATGCCGCGGCGCAGCATCCGCCAGGCCGCCACCGGCGAGTCGAACCCTCCCGAGACCAACGCCAGGGCCTGGCCCTGAACCCCCAGCGGGTAGCCTCCCAGGCCCGGCCGGCGCGAGCGGATCAGCTGCAGCCACCGGTGGGTCAGTTCCACCGACACCACGACCTCGGGGTGCTTCAGGTCGACCCGTGCCGAGGGCTCGGCCGCGAGCAGGGCGCTCCCCAGGTTGCGCTCGAGATCCATGGAGGAGAAGTCGTGGTCCCCCCGGCGCTTGGCCCGGACCCGGAAACGATGCCCGGCGATGGCCGCCTTCCAGTGCGGCACGATCCAGGCGGCGGCCTCGTCGAGTGAGGTGCAGCGCACCGTCTCGGTGGCCAGCACCTCGTGGATGCCGGGGATTCGGGTCAGGGTGTCCTCCATCTCCGCTATACGGCCGGCGGGAAGGGTGTCGGGCAGGCTCACGAGCAGAGCGTCCCAGCCGCTCTTGACGCGCACGCCTTCATCCAGCTGGCGCAGGGTGTTGCGCACATTGCTGGCCAGGCAGCGGATCATGTGCTGGCGGACGGAGCGGGACTTGATGGTGATCTCGGGGTGGAGCTTGAGCAGATAGGTCATTCGACAGGAACAGCAGCAACAATGTGCATCCATTCTATCAAGGGCGGGCTACCAAGGGCAGGCCCGGCCCCGTACTGGGGGTCGTGCAGGTCGCTGACGTTGCTCTCCCGGCTCTTGGCCGGGAGAGGGCAGGGTAGCGGGGCGGGCCGGGCGTCAGTAGAGCGCCTGCTCCTCCTTGACCACTTCCCTGAGCAGCTCAAGGAAGAGCCGGTCGGCCTCGGAGTGGTCCTGGGGATCCTCGGGGATGTGCACGCTGGTGGTGTCGGAGATCTCGTTGGCGATCCGCGCCATCACATCTCCCTCACCGGGCTCGCCGAGCTGGCGGCGGGTGATCTCCAGTGACTGCTCGAGGATCTTCGGGTCCTGCAGAAGTTTCTTGATGAAGCCCCGCAGCTCGTTGATCACGCGGGTCTTCTGGATTTCCGATGAGGCCATAGACGTTCTCCTTGGGTGACCATGCCGTTTCGGGGACCGGTCAGACGATACCACGTTTGCCGCCGGGCGTGGCTTGCCGGCGCGGTTGCCGTAGCGGCCGGGGCGGTGCCGCCTTGTCGGTCTTGTCCTACATCAAGCGTCGATCTTCTCCTGCCCGCTTAGCGCTCTTCAGCAGTGGACAAATTCTCTTGTTCGGTTACGCTGGATTACAAAGCGACACCTCATGAAATGGCATGAGGTGTCTGACGCTTTCGACCGATCCTGAGCCTGGCCGATGGGGCGCCTCGGGAGGGTCGACATAGGAAGTCGGGAAGGGATGCGCCATGGGACTGCGACGTCGACCCATGGGACCCGCCACAACAAGAAGATCATCTCATTTCCTGGCAGGTCTGGTTTTCAGAACACCGGGCCATTAGCCATCATGAAAGGGAACACCCATGAAACGCACGACTGACGCATCTAGCAGCCCCTTTGTTCGTCGCCTTGCTGGCTCTCTGGCTCTGGGGACTTCCCTGGCACTGCTGCCACTCGCTTCGGCCGTGGCACAGACGCTGCCGGCGGGACTGGCAGCCCCGGGAAGTGCCGACCTGCGCAAGGTGGTCCAGCAGGCGATCACGACCAACCCCGAAGTGCAGGCCGCATGGAGCAACTTTCGCGCTGCCGGTAATGATATCGGGGTGGCGCGCGGCAACTATCTGCCCAGCGTCGATGTCTCGGCCGCTATCGGGAGGGAAAACCGAGAACTCGACAGTCGCGGCAGCTACGACACCAGCTATGCTGAACTGACCATCACCCAGATGCTCTGGGACGGCTTCGCCACGGCCAGCGAGGTCGAACGCCTCGACCGCGCCGAGCTGGTGAGCTATTACGAGTTAATTGGGGCCAGCGAGAAGACCAGCCTGGAGGCGACTCGCGCCTACCTGGACGTGCAACGCTACCGCGAGTTGGTGCGCCTGGCCCAGGATAACTACCGTGAGCACCTGCGCGTCTACAACCAGATCGAGGCGCGCGTGATCTCCGGGGCGGGGCGTCGCGTCGACCTGGAGCAGATTAGCGGCCGCCTGGCGCTGGCTGAGTCGAATCTGATGACGGAGGCCTCCAACCTCCACGACGTGACCGCGCGCTATCAGCGTATCATCGGCGACCTGCCGGCGGAGAACCTGGCCCCGGCCCCGCAGATGGACGAGCGTCTGCCGGCGGATGTGAACCGGGCACTGGACCTGGCTTTCCAGGGCAACCCCGAGTTCCATGCCGCCATCGAGAACATCGAGGCCTCACGCGCCGAGCAGCGCGGGACCCGCTCGGCCTTCCAACCGCGCCTCGACCTGCGTGGCCGCACCGGCACCTACGAGAATGACAGCGGTAGCTTCGATGCACTCACCAATGGTGAACGCCGGGATCGCCACAGTATCGAGCTGGTGGCCAGCATGAACCTCTACAACGGCGGCAGTGACCTGGCTTCCTTCCGTGCCGCCAGCAATCGTGTCGAGCAGGCCGTGAATCTGCGCGAGAAGGCCTGCGTCGACGTGCGCCAGACCACCCAGATTGCCTACAACGATACCCAGCGCCTGCGCGAGCAGCTGCAGTACCTCAACGAGCATCGCCAGTCCATCGACCGGGTGCGGGGCGCCTACGCGCAGCAGTTTGACATCGGCCAACGTACCCTGCTCGACGTCCTGGACAGCGAGAACGAATATTTCGAGGCCAGTCGCGCCTACGCCAATGCCCGCTATGATGTGGCGCTGGCAGACGCTCGTACCTTGGCCGCCATGGGTCAGCTGATGCAGACGCTGGAGGTGCGTCGAGACGACCTGCCGACCCTGGCCGAGCTGGGCAGCGACGGGGTAGAGATCAACCCGGACGTGATCTGTCCGGCCCAAGGCCCTCAGGGCTTCACCCTGGCCGACTTCACCGGCGGCATCGAGGCCCCGGCCCGGGCGCCGGACGTCATTCTCTCGGCCGATGCCCTGTTCGAGATCAACAGTGCCGAGCTCTCCGCCGAGGCGCGTGGCGAGCTCGACGGCCTGGCGGCCGAGATCCGTGGCATGACCAACCTCGCCCGGGTGTTCATCGCCGGGCATGCCGATATCACTGGCTCCGATGCCATCAACGACCCGCTCTCCCAGGCGCGCGCTGACAGCGTGGCGGGCTACCTGGTGAGCCAGGGGGTCGAGCGGGGGCTGATCGAGACGCGCGGCTATGGCTCGCGGCAGCCGGTGGCCAGCAATGCCACGGTGGACGGACGCCGCCAGAACCGTCGCGTCGAGGTGACCCTGGAGCGTGTCGGCGAGAACCTGGATCTCAGCGGGAGCGCCTTCAATGGCAGCTATGCGGTGAGCGGCTGACCCATGACACCATCACGCCGGCAGGCGCGGTCTGCCGGCCTGTTTCGCCCTGCCGTGATCACGGCGGGGCGTATCGATTATCGAGGTGGTTGTGTCGCAGAAAGAAGATCTGGACCCGGGCCCGGGTCCCTCCCGGTCGGCGGTGCATGACGAGTTGCTCGAGTGCCTGCAGACCATCGCGCAGGTCCATGGCCATGCGGTCACGGCCGAGTCGCTGACCGCCGGCCTCCCCCTGGAGGAGGGGCGCCTGACCCCCGGTGTCTTTGCCCGCGCCGCGTCCCGTGCCGGGCTCACCGCCCGGATCATCCAGAGCCGCCTGGTGCAGCTCAATCCCGCCCTGTTCCCCGCCGTGCTGCTGCTCGAGCCGGGGCGGGCCTGCGTGCTGGTGGCCCTCGATCTCAAGGCACGCCGCGCCCGGGTGATCTTTCCCGAGCTGGGGGATGCCGAGACCGAGGTGAGCCTGGATGGCCTGCAGGCGAGCTACAGTGGTCAGGCCATCTACGTGCGGCCGCGCTTCCGCTTCGATGCCCGCGGGCCCGAGGTCAACCGGCAGCGTTCGCGCCACTGGTTCTGGGGTGTGATCCGCGAGAATCGCAAGCTCTATCGCGACGTTATCGCCGGCTCGGTAGTCATCAACCTCTTCGCGGTGGCGATGCCGCTGTTCGTGCTCAACGTCTACGACCGGGTGGTGCCCAACCACGCCACTGAGACGCTGTGGGTGCTCTCGGCGGGGATCTTCATCGTGCTCTGCTTCGACCTGGCGCTGCGACTGATGCGCAATGCCTTCGTCGACCTGGCGGCGAGTCGTGCCGACGTCAAGCTGTCGTCGTCGATCATGGCCCGGGTGCTGGGGCTGCGCATGGAGGCGCGACCGGCTTCCACCGGCTCCTTCGCGGCGACCCTGCAGTCCTTCGAGTCGGTACGCGCCTTCATCGGCTCGGCCACGGTGGTGGCCCTGGTCGACCTACCCTTCGTGCTGATGTTCGCGGCGATCATTGCGCTGATCGGCCCGCCGCTGGTCATCCCGGTGCTGGTGGGTATCGTCTTCGTGCTGCTCTATGCCATGGCCGCCCAGGGCAAGCTCCATGAGCTCTCCGAGACCACCTGGCGAGTAGGCGCCCAGCGCAACGCTACCCTGGTCGAATCGCTCTCGAACCTGGAGATGGTCAAGACGCTGCGGGCCGAGAGCCGCATCCAGGGGACCTGGGAGAAGGCCTCGGCCTTCCTGTCGCGCACCTCTGCCCAGCTGCGCCTGGTCAGCTCCTCGGTGTCCAGCGTGGCGCTATGGGCCCAGCACAGTGTCGCCGTGTGCGTGATCATCATCGGGGTCTACCAGATCATCGAGGGCAACCTGACCCAGGGGGGGCTGATCGCCGCCTACCTGCTGTCGTCGCGGGCCATGGCCCCGATCAGCCAGGCCGCGGCGCTGCTGGCGCAGTACCACCAGTCCTCCACGGCCCTGCAGTCGCTCAATGCGGTGATGGAGCGGCCGGTGGAACGCCCCGACGGCAAGACGTTCATCGACCGCCCGGTGGTGCGTGGTGAGATCCGTTTCGACAAGGTATCGCTGCGCTATCCCGAGGCGGAGCGCGAGGCACTGCATGACGTCTCGGTGACCATCGAGCCGGGCGAGCGGGTGGCCCTGCTGGGGCGCGTGGGCTGCGGCAAGACCACCCTCAACAAGCTGCTGCTGGGGCTCTACCAGCCCACCGCCGGGGCGGTGATGATCGACGACGTGGACATTCGGCAGTTCGATCCCCTGCAGCTGCGCCGCCATATCGGCTATGTGCCTCAGGATGTCAGCCTGTTTTTCGGCTCGTTGCGCGACAACATCATCGCCGGTGGTGGCAGCGACGGGGTCGATGACGAGGCACTGCTGCGCGCCATCAAGCTGAGCGGCCTCGACAGCCTGGTCAATGCGCATCCCCAGGGGGTCGACCTGCCGGTAGGCGAGCGCGGCCAGATGCTCTCCGGCGGCCAGCGCCAGTCCGTGGCCATCGCCCGGGCGCTGGTCCATGACCCGCGCATCCTGCTGCTCGACGAACCCACCAGCTCCATGGACCATGCCAGCGAGGAGGCCTTCAAGGCCAACCTCAAGGCCTACGGCCAGGGCAAGACCCTGATCGTCGTCACCCACCGCACCTCGTTGCTGTCGCTGGTCGATCGCATCCTGGTCATCGATGCCGGCAAGGTGGTCGCCGATGGCCCGCGGGACAAGGTGGTGGAAGCCCTGCGCAAGGGCCAGATCGGGAGGGCCAGCTGATGGCAGCCCCGGACAAGACCGCCGAGCAGCAGGGCTTCGAGGCCATCGGCCGCTTCTCCGAGGCGGGTGGCAGGCCCTTCCGGCCCTTCATCGACCGGCTCTTTGCCAAGCGCGTCACCGCGGCACACCTGAGCCGCGACTGGGCGAGCGACGCCGACTGGGCCCGCATCCAGCAGGACCCAATCCGCGCGCGCGGCTTCCTCTACGTGGTGGTGCTGGCCGTTGTCGCCCTGCTGGTGTGGGCCAGCTTCGCCTCCATCGACGAGGTGACCCGCGGCACGGGCCGGGTGATCCCCTCCAGCCAGCTGCAGCGGGTGCAGTCCTTCGATGGCGGGGTGGTCCAGGAGATCCTGGTCGAGGAGGGGCAACGCGTCGAGGCGGGGGAACTGCTGATGCGCATCGACCCCACTCGCTTCGTCTCCAACTTCCGCGAGAACCGGGCCAAGGCACAGTCCCTCCAGGCGCGTGCCGAGCGGCTACGCGCGCTGGCCACTGGTTCGCCGTTCAGCCCCTCGGACGAGCTGGTCGACAAGGCCCCCGAGATCGTCGACCAGGAGCGCGAGCTCTACCAGAACGGCCTCGACAAGCTGGCCGAGGAGAAGAGCATCCTGCAGGAGCGCCTCTCCCAGCGGCGCGCCGAGCTCGAGGAGGCCCAGTCTCGGCGTGACACCGCCGCCAGGGAGCTTTCCATGGCCAGTCAGGAGCTCAACCTCACCCGGCCGCTGCTGCAGTCCGGCGCCGTTTCCGAGGTCGAGGTGCTCAGGCTCCAGCGGGAGGTCTCCCGGGCCAGCGGCGATCGTGCCCAGGCCGCGTCCCAGGTGGAGCGCCTGCAGTCGGCGATCGAGGAGGCCCAGGCCCAGCTTCGCGAGGTGGAGCTGGACGCGCGAAACGAGTGGCGCAGCGAGCTCTCGCGGACGTTGGGCGAGCTGGCGGCCCTCGATGAATCCAGCACCGGCTTGCAGGATCGAGTGCGGCTGTCGGAGATCCGCTCGCCGGTGGAGGGCGTGATCCAGCGCCTGAATGTCACCACCCTTGGCGGCGTGGTCCAGCCGGGGCAGGAGGTGGTCGACATCGTGCCCACCGACGATGCCCTGCTGGTGGAGGCACGCATCGCCCCGCAGGACATCGCCTTCCTGCATCCCGGACAGCCGGCGACCATCAAACTCACCGCCTACGACTTCGCCATCTACGGTGGGCTCGAGGCCGAGCTCGACCACATCAGTGCCGATACCATCACCGACGACGAAGGCAACACCTTCTACCTGGTGCGGGTGCGCACGGCAGAAGACGCCCAGACGCATCAACGGCTGGACGTGATTCCGGGCATGACCGCCCAGGTGGACATCATGACGGGCAAGCGAACCGTGATGCAGTACCTGCTCAAACCCGTGCTGCGGGCTTGGGACAATTCCATGGGAGAACGATGATGGCACAGCTCTTTGTCTGTCACGGGCCTGACGAGAACCCGCGCTGGCGCGCAGCCTTCGGCGAGGCACGCCTGGTCATTCCACAGCAGGCGCGCGCCCAGGCTGGGCGCGGCGACGGCGTGTGGATCATGAGCAACCTCGAGGGGTGGCTGGGCTTGGTTACTCTGCTCGTCGGCCGCGGAGCTATCGTCAACGTACTAAGCTATGCGCCCAGCTCGCTGGAGGCCCTTCAGGCACTGAACGCTGGCGCCCGGGGCTATGCCCATGCCCTGTCGCCACCCGAGTTGCTGCGGCAGATGGAACTGGTGACTAGCCACCAGGGGATCTGGGTCCTGCCCGAGCTGTTGGCCCAGGTGATGGGCGGCGCCTACCGGGCCCTGGGGGGTGAGTCGCATCAGCAGGATGAGGCCCTCTCTGTGCTGACCCATCGCGAAAGGGCCGTAGCGCTGGCCGTGGCGGAGGGGCAGAGCAACAAGGAGGTCGCACGCCGGCTCGAGATCTCAGAACGGACCGTCAAGGCGCACCTCGGCGCCATCTTTCGCAAGCTCGGCGTGCGCGACCGGCTGCAGCTGATCCTTCGATTTGCCCAGCGGGAAGCCGTGTGAGACTCCGCGGCTCCTGACCATGCCGTTGGCTTGACGCATGTCAAAGGCAGGGCCCGTCCCTGCCCAAGAGTACAATATTCCTCCCCCGGCACCTGGCCTAGCCTAATGATATAAACCGTCCTTCCGTGGGCGGCATCACACGCGTTTCGTACGCAGGGAGTCATCTCATGACCATCGCAACCATCATCTCCATCAGCGGCCAGGCCTGGGCACGCGACGAGGCCGGCAATCTTCGCGAACTGCGGGTGGGTGACACCCTTCAGGAAGGCGAGACGCTCGTCACCTCGGACAATGGCCGGGTGCAACTCGACTTCGGGGACGGCCTTGACCCCACCGTGATCGACGGGGGGCAGGAGGTCGTCATGACTCCCGACCTCGATACCGAACAGCCGGTGGCTGCAGAGGATGCCAGCGTCCAGGATGCCGATCTCGAGGCTCTGCTCACGGCCCTCGATGAAGGCGAGGGGGATATTCTCGAAGACCTCGCTGCCACCGCGGCCGGTGCCGGGGGCGCCGGCGGTGAAGGCGGCGGGCACGACTTCGTGCGTCTTGCGCGGATCACCGAGAACGTCAATCCGCTTTCCTACGAGTACGGCCTGGCGTCCCTCGGCGCGATTCCCGATGTCGAAGGGCAAGCCATCGAGGAACTGGCGCCGGATGAGCCGGACTCCTTCCCGACCGTCGACACCATCGATCTCGACGGCGATGGCGACATGGTCTGGGAATCGGCCCTGCCGGAAACGGGCAGCGGCGGCGGCACCCTGACGACGTCGGGCACGTTCCAGATCGACACCGGCACCGACCTGCTGGCGCTTATCGAGGTGCAGGATGCCGCCGGCAACTGGATCGGGATCGGCGCGGACGGCACCCAGGTCACCGGCGCCTACGGCATCCTGACAGTGAATACCGACGGGAGCTGGTCCTACACCCTGACCCAGAGTGCCGACCACCCGGCGCAGGGCGAGACCGGCGAGGCCGACCAGCTGGCCGACACCTTTGCCGTGCGGGCGACCGACGATGATGGCGATGTTTCCGCGCCCGCCACGCTCGCCATAGATATCAACGACGATGCCCCGACGGCCCAAGATGACACGGCTAGCCTCCAGGAAGACGGCGAGATTGACGTCGTCAGCGGCAACGTGCTGGCCAATGACGCCTCGGGCGCCGATGCGCCGGCGAGCTTCGTGGGCTGGGGCGACAACAGCGCCGCCCTGGCCGAACTGGCCAAATACGGCACCCTGACACTGGACGCCAATGGGGATTACCGTTTCGAGCTGGACAACAGCGACCCCGACGTCCAGGCGCTGACCGCCAGCGACAGCATCAGCGAGACGCTGAGCTACACCATGCGCGATGCCGACGGTGACACCAGCCCGGCCAGCCTGACCATCACCATCAATGGCGCCGCGGACAGCGCCCAGGTCACGGTGTCCGGCGAGGGGGCCGACAGCACCGTCTATGAAGCCGGCCTGTCACCGGATGGCTCGGATGCCGCAAACGACAGCGAGACCGACACCGGCAGCTTCGGCGTCTCCGCCACCGATGGCATCGCCAGCGTTACGGTAGGGGGGACCACCTTCACCCTGGCCGAGCTGCAGACGTTCACCAGCGCCGCGCCGTCGTCGGTGATAGACACCGGGGAAGGCTCCCTGGTCATCACCGGCTACGACACCACTGACGGCCACCAGAGCGCGACCCTCAGCTATGCATACACCCTCGACGCGAGCCAGACGCACAGCGTCCAGGGCAATGATCGGGTGAGCGACAGCGTCGCGGTCTCGGTGAGCGGGACCG
>NZ_JARANW010000036.1:0-26751 GCF_029889825.1 Halomonas sp. 11-S5 | reverse complement strand
CCGTCGCTGATAGCCCCTCGCTCCCTGACCCGTCGGCATTGAGGACAACCATATGTAAATAGAGACAACCGAGCCCTTGACGGGTCAATCCATACCAGGCTGGATAAGCCGAAGGCGCATCCGGCGTGGGGTGTCTCCCGCGGCCGAAGGTGGCCATCACCCCCGCCCGGTGCGCTGGCGCTTACCGGGCCTACGGATTGGCCTTTGAACCGGCGGTAATGGAATGCAGCGGAATGACCGTCCGGTCTAGCGCCTTGTTATGAGATTTTCACCGACACACTCCCCAGGCGCCCCATCACACAGGCGGAAGGCCCAGCTCTTTCAGATATTGGTTGTGCTTGGCTGAGGCCTCGGTAATGCGCTTTTCGACTTCGGACAATCGCGCATGGACGGAGGCCAGGTCGATTTCCGGCTCGGCTTCGGCGGTACTAACGTAGCGGGAGAGATTGAGGTTGTAATCGTTCTTCTCGATCTCCTCGATCTCTACCCGACGGGCGTAGCGTTCTTCTTCCTTGCGATACTGGTAGGTATCAACAATCTTTTCGATATGCTCCGGCAAGAGCAGGTTTTGACGCTTGCCCTTCTCGAAATACTCGCTGGCGTTGATAAAGAGCACATCATCGGGCTTCTTGCATTTCTTCAGCACCAGAATGCAGACCGGGATGCCGGTGGAGAAGAACAGGTTGCTCGGTAGGCCGATGACGGTATCGATATGGCCGTCTTTTAGCAGCTTGGTGCGGATGCGGCTCTCCACGCCGCCCCGAAACAGCACCCCGTGGGGCAGGATGATCGCCATGGTGCCTTCGTCGCCGAGGAAGTGAAAGCCGTGCAGCAGGAAGGCGAAATCCGCAGCGGATTTGGGCGCCAAGCCATGGTTCTTGAACCGGAAGTCCTCACCCAGCGCCTCATTGGGTTGCCAGCGGTAGCTGAAGGGCGGGTTGGCCACCACCGCGTCGCACTGAAGTTTTTTGGCCGGGTTCATCTCGTTGAGCAGCTCCCAGTCGTTGGTCAGGGAGTCGCCGTGGTGAATCTCGAACTCGCTGTCCTTGACCCCGTGCAGCAGCATGTTCATGCGCGCCAGGTTGTAGGTGGTGATGTTCTTTTCTTGCCCGTATATCTTGCCGACGCCGTGCGGCCCCATCTGGTTGCGCACATTGAGCAGCAGCGAGCCGGAGCCGCAGGCGAAGTCCAGCACATTGTTGAGCTTTTTCTTCTTGCCGGTGGCGGGGTCCTGACTGTCCAGGGTGACGATGCGCGAGAGGATGGTGGAGACGCTTTGCGGGGTGTAGAACTCCCCGGCCTTCTTGCCGGAGCCGGCAGCGAACTGGCCAATCAGGTACTCATAGGCATCGCCCAGAATATCGCTGTCTGTGGAAAACTGCGCGATCCCCTCGGCGATCTTGGTGATGATGATGCAGAGCTTGTCGTTCCGCGCCTTGGGTGTCCGGCCCAGCTTTTCAGAGTTGAGGTTGATCTCGGAAAACAGCCCCTGGAAGGTGCTGGCGAAGGACTGGTTCTCGATGTAATTGAAGCCGCTCTCCAGGGTTTGCAGCAGCTCGGCGTCCTGGGTACGGGCGCGCTCGTAGATGCTGCTCCACAGGTAATCCGGGTGGATGACATAGTGCATCTTGCGGCGCATCTGCCTTTCAAACGCCGGCACATCCCCGGCGTTGTCCGCATACCAGACCGCCAGCGGCGGGCGCCGGTCCTTCTCATCCAATTGGGGATAGTCCGCTCCCAGTTCCTTTTTCGCTGCCGCCTCGAAATTGTCGGAGAGATAGCGCAGAAACAGAAACGACAACATATAGTCGCGAAAATCATCGGCATTCATCGCCCCGCGCAGATCGTCGGCGATGGCCCAGAGGGTTTTGCCCAGTTGGCTCAGTTGATCCTTGGTCATTTACCTTCCTTCAAATGATCTACCGAGGATTCCTCGGTAGTTGTGTGAGGCGCTTCGGACCTCTGAACTGTCAAGAATTCCTTTACGGTTGCCCAATGACCCGGCTTGCCGACAGCGGAAGTTGTAAAGTAATCGTTGACAACTGAATCCGGGGTCGAGGAGGTCACACGGCTACCGGACTTGTAGTTACGGTAAGCCCTCAAATCTGCCTCCCCTTCAGCCATGCCTTGCCCTTATTTGTCAGCCGGTATTTTTGCAGGCGGCTGCGGGGTTTGTCGGGGATGGTTAACTCAACCACCTCCTCTGCAATTGCCGGTTGCAGGAATGTTTTTCTGAAGTACTCGCGATCTGATAGTCCGAGCCTCTGTTGCAGCTCCTGCCTGCTATGCTCTCCCGTAATCACCTCCAGTAGCTTTTCAACTTGCGGGGTGACTTGCGGGGTGAATTCGGGGCCATGTTCCTTGACGAAGTCCTCATGCACCGGCAGGCGGATCAAAAACGAACTGCGCTCGTCGTCACTTTCAAAGCGTGGCTTGGGTGAACTGTTGGCTTGCATCACCCGCAACACCTTGGGTATGCCGGTGGAGCGGCCTTCGGTGAGGTCCAGTTCTTTCAGAAACTCCCCGATACGGCGGTTGCGGTAGCGGCGGCTGACGGCGCGGCCTGCTTGCAGGTCTTCCATGCGGATGGAGCGATCCGGCCTGGGGAAGCTGAGCATCGGCATTCCCTTACCGCTTCTGAACTGGAGCATCATCACCTACAACAACGGGTTGGCCGTTCTGCCAAATCACAGCGTATTGACCCAGCCGCCGCTTTTTTTCCAACGCTTCGGCCACGGATTGGCGCAGAGATTGCAGCATCAATTGCCCTGCCTGTGAAACAGGCTTATCTTTGGCTTCATTCATTGTTCGGCTCCGTTAAGTAACACATCGTAGCAGCTTTGGTCGATAACTTTACGGTCTGCACCCTGCTGCTCGAAAACCAGTGTTGGCTCTCCACCATCATTCATGAAACAAATACAACAATCCACACGATGGCTGAACAGATTTAGTAGATTATATAAACTGCGTGGATATCTACGCTCAATGTCGCTGAGGGGGATATTGTGGCCACCATGCGCTACCCGCTCCGCCACGCGCATCCTGGACATTTCCACATCGGGAAGCGCCAGATAAACAAGGTCAACTCGCCAGCCGTCTTTTCTCAGACGCTCAATCAATCGCAAATAGCTCCGACCAGCCAGAGTTGTTTCGAAAGCAAAATCTTCTCCCGCACTGATATGCTCTTCGATCTCTCGAAGAAAAATTTTACTGGCCGCCAAAAGCTCCTTCTCCGGCGCCAAGGGCGACAGTCCGGCCGCAATCAGGTCGGCATTGATAAAGTTTCTACAGCCTGCAAACTTTGGCAGATAGCCCAAAGCAAAGGTGGTTTTACCCGAACCATTTGGCCCGGCAATTATCCAGCACGTTGGCATCGCCTTAACTCCTTTGGATCCTTGAACACATAACCGCCCTCTTGATAGTGAACGTCATTGGTGAAGGCGCAAATGCTGTGCAGCACCGCCTCCGGATTCCAGCCCGCCTTGTATTCCACTCGTTCACTCTCGATGGTGCGGTGGTGGAGCAGGGAGTCGAGGTTGATGGGAAATTTATACATAGAATCCTACTAATCAAACCAAGGAGTCCGAATTTCTGCAAACTCGTCAGGTGCAAGAGCCAGCTCTTTCCATTTCTCAATAACTTCTGGAACGGAGGTTCCTTTGGATTCGTAATATTTCAAAAGCGCTGCCGACAAAATGGATGATACTCGGCGAACCTCTAACCTCTCGTCGAAGTTAAGGAATTGGCTATCACTATCATATGCTGATTCGGCCAGCAATCGATCAAGTCGCCTTTGGGTGGCCACCTCCAAGCTGTGATCGAAGATAGTTGGTGATTCTTTCAAAATTCGGACGATAATCCACAGCGCCGAGATTATGGCATGAGCTGGACACCACGTGAGGTATTGGCTAAGCATTGATGCTGGATCAGGTTCTACAGAACTTGCAACAGCATTGTTGCCATCCAGAATAATTCTAGCAATTGCCCTGAGACCATCTCTTTGGATAAGATACTGATTAGAAATCAATGCTTCGTTGATACGGTTATAAACGTCACCCTTCTGATCAGGGTATATGTGAAGAGACGCCGCTTCAGCTTTAAGGCCAGGCAATCCATACTCCCGGACTTCCTTAAGGAGTCGACTGAGGGATATTTCAATTTCGTCAGGTGAATCTGTGCTGAGCTTGGGGCATACGACCTCAGCGAGCAGTTCGAGCATACGGGAAAATCTTGCCAGAAACTCCTCTGGTATGGATGAAAGAAGACCAGCAGGTTCGTTTTCCTTTTCGTTCAACCTGTTCTTGTCAGCGTCCCACCATTCGAGCAGGCGTTGCAAGATCTCGGCGGCATCTTCCGCTGTCCAGATGCTTTCCCCATCATTGTTGGCTCCGATAATTTCGTGCACGATGGAGATATCCCCACCAGTCATTCTGACACCCGTCCCCGGCTCATCTCGCTGTATCGGGAAAGGTGTACTTTTGACATAGCTTTTGAAAAGGCAGGTAGGGTCAACACCTTTGGGATAGGGAAATCTCAGAAACGCAAATTTGTAAAAATCGGTACCATCAGGCAGGCCGTACTGGTCAGTTACGCGCCAGATAGCTTCTGCGAGGTTCTTGCTCTGGCTTTCGTCGAGCAGCTGTAACGTGTGCAGTGTTACCAGGGATGTTATCGCCCACCGCCGTCGATCTGAGTTATCCAACGCTGCTTGCCGGAACAACTGGTCTACCAATTCAGGCTGAATTGCCACGGCTGGGGCACATTCGGGCTTCTGATTAAGTTCGAGCAGCAGGAAGGGGTTCAGGAACTCATCTTTAACGAGTAGATTCAAATCTTCAGGGTAAGGAATTTCCAGTAAGTCCGGTATCAGACTATATTGCTCCACTTCGGTCATAGAGCTTATGAGCCGATTAAGTAGGTTTTTCACATTCCGGTAATTGGTCTTATCGGGTGACGCATAGATTCCGGTAACAAATTCAAGAACGCGGCGCTTCGTTTCGCCAGAACATTTGCAGCAAAGTCTAGAGATGACTTCCGGCAGAAACTGGGCGAGGCGCACACCGTAACTGTCATTTCGGAAAGCACTGCCCGCGTGGATTTCATCGCGGCATTTGTTAAGCGTATCCAGGTAGTTTTGAATGAGTTGATCGGCTTCATTGGCAGTGAATCTGTATACGGACTCGCGGCTGAATAGGCTATCAACGGCCTTCGCATCTCCAAGTCTGGCGAGGGTCGCAATCGCCCAAAATGAGGAAAATTTCGAAATGCGTTGCAGGCTTGCCAAGGCCGTTTTTGTCGCCATAGTATAGTTGCCAACCCGATATGGTAAGCCAACCTCTTCACAGAATCGAAGAAATGAATAGGCGTTTATTATCTCCTGATCCACTCCGAGAAAATGGGATGTCCTGGAGACTCGGCCGATATCAAATTCACGTTTCTCCGTGAGACTTTTTCGCTGAACAGACGGCCTATCCAGCTTTAGTTCGTACAACTTTAGCTCGTTCCACGGATCACAGCGGAACGCTTTTAGTTCATCCCAACGGGCATTTTGTTGCTGTAGTTCATTCCTTCGCTGATTATTCCTAACCCTTCTAAGGCGCTGATCCCACTCTGGCTTTCTACTAACTTGCTCGCGATTAGCATACAGGTCAATCCAATCCTGCTCAAAGCTAGTGAAATTTTCTGACGATTTGACGGTGATGCTTGATTGCCGCTCTGATTCAGACCACTTTTCTCTTTGGCTCCACTCGTTAGCGAGATCCTCCCTTATTAGCTGTTCCTCTTCATAGGTAGTAATGTTCTCCGCACCCCATCTACTGGCGTCTTTAACATGACGAAAGAGAAGCATCTGATACGATTCTTCGGAAACCGATAAATAGCCTGTTGAAGTATCTTGGTCATCACTCTTTTTGCGAGACTCAACCAGCGCCCAGAGAATCTGCTCATCTGTATCATTAATTTCGCCAATTTCAGCAAGACAGGCAGCACGCTTTGTCATCCAGTAGGGTTGCGCTTCGTTGGGCCGCCAATTTTCAAGCCGATGTTTAGCGTTGGGCAGATCCAGGGTAAAAAGGCTGAACAGAAAGCCTTCGTAATTCAGAAATTCCTTTTGTTCCGCCGAAAAATGGTCGGAAAGAGTCCTGAGCCGGATTTCTGATTCCTTCCATTTATCGAGATGTCCCTCTTCGCGATAGAAGCGCAGCATCGCCACCGCGATGCCCAGCCACGCCTGCCGGAGGTCATTCCATGGCAGATCTTGGAATTTATTATCTCCTGGGTGGAACTGGCAGTTTGTAGGCGGATTTTCGTTTTGAAATGGCCAGTACTTTGCGAGGATTTTCTCGCAGAACTCTGCGATATTGTCGAAAACCGGCAGCAAACAACGTTCAAGCCGCCAGATCAACTCGAAGGCGTATTGAATATCCAACCCAGGAGGTGTCTCCGTGTCTGGAAGGTAGTTTACCCATGTGTCCGTGTACACCCATAAGGTCTCACGGTTACTATGTGGCAGGATCAGCCAGCCGGGGTAGACCTGCCGCTGCCGCTGCCATTCATCAGTAACCTTCTGAATCTCTTGGATACGATCCGCACCGTGGGTAGGATGCATTGCTTTGGGGTTGTACGGCCAGTCGAGGGCATCCGGCTTTTTCGCCCGAATGTACTTGAAAAACCGACTCAACACTTTTCTGTGGTCGTGCTTCTCGATTCCGTCACAACACGAAAGGTCAACGACAATAATTCCGCGCTGCGCCAGAAGTTGCAACCTAGCGGCCGAAAGGTCGAATACCCCGACCAGATAGATTTTCTGAGTCTTGTCCCTGCCGAGATTGTCGCGAATCCAGCCAATCCACTGAAGAAAATTGGGGTCGTCCCCGGAGAAACCAATCAGACAGAAGGTATTCTCAAGGAGCGCCTGTTGAACGGTATTCACGAAAGGGGCGTAGTCGTGTGGATAGCGCCGATAATCCTCTTCGGTGATGATAAAGGGTCGCTCCGAAGGGAAGCTGCCATGGAGCTTCACAATTCTGGGCTTGATGGCGTAAGGGAGATCCTCTTTGTTGACCACCGGCTCATATCGCCGGGTCACGACCTTGGCGCTGGCCCGTTCAAGCAAGGTATCGTAATTGGTGGTGAACACATCCACCCACGGTAGCTCAAGCAACTCGACATGGAGGCCGGATGGTTCGATATTCAGGTCCGAGATGTTGGAGCGCAGCAAGTTCTCCAGCGCGGGCCGACCGATAGCCACTTGCACCTCCTCAGCCAACCGCAGGACATTCAGATACTTTTGTTTGGCTGGATCTGCCTTAACGCCATGCGCCCTTTGATAAAAAAATTCGCCTAGCTGGTTCCAATCGGGAAACCCATTCCCAGCGTTCTTGCTGAAACCCGCGCCGACCATCACAGCGGCTCGCTCGGCCCATAAACGTTCTGCAATTTCGTTTAAATAGGGTCGGATGGAATCCGGCACATCAACTTCGTTCTCAATATCGTTCATGTGACACAAATCTGCTGGAAGCTTCTTATCGAAGAAGGCGTTTTCAAGATAATCTGCAGCAGGATATCTGGAGTATTTTTCATCAACTCAAATCCTCTGGCGATGGAAAGAGCTGCTGCATCAGCCCTTTTTTGTGGGCCTTGAGGGCTTCGAGTTTGTCCGCCTGGGCGGCGATCAGCGAGTCGAGGGAGGAGAGGCAATCGGCAATGTTTTTCTGTTCACTTACACTTGGCGCGGCAATTACCATCGATTTAAAATAAAATAAACCAATGGTTTTAATAGTATTCCCCACTGCAATTGACTCCAGCTCGGGCTTAAGCCTCTGAAGCAGGTAATAGAAGAACCAGTTGTTTAACTTTGCATTATCACATCGCCATGCAATAAAGTGCTGACTTACCGCCATAGGTGTGTGTAAAACTGCGCTTTTCCCGACCCCCGCATCACGACTTAGAACAACAGTTTCGGCCGGATGCAAAACCGCTGAAGAATTTTGCAAACCTTCTTTAGATATCTCATTCTTTGTTTTATATAAATAGCCTTTGTCTAGCTTATCTGAGTCCGCAAGGGAAACCCACTTTATACCGCCATTATAATAGCTTGGGTACTTCTTGTTCGGGGTATGCCCTGACCCCCTTATCGCCATATTCTCAAGCTCTTGATCAACCCACTCCCCTGCCTCCAAAAACCCGGGAAAGCGCAGGCGGGGGACGGTTTCGCCTTCGCGGGGGAAGAGCTGCTGCATCAGCCCTTTTTTATGGGTCTTCAGGGCGTCGATCTTGTCCGCCTGAGCGGCAATCAGCGCATCGAGAGACGAGAGAAAATCGGCGATTTTTTGTTGCTCATCAGGCACTGGGATCGCCAGATGCACCTTGGCTAGATCGGATGAATTTATCGCAGGATAGTTTGACCCTGTGCATTTTGACAGTACTCTTGCAACAAAATCATCAGTATGAATGACTTGATACAAGAACCCTTCCGAACCAAAAGCCCTTAGTTGTGCGTAACCTGTCGAGGCTACATAATTCTCATCGTTATCAAACTCGAAAAATAGATTATTCTTCTGATAAGGCCGCACTATTTGAAATATGACATCTCCGTTTTTCAATATTCTTTGTGCTCTGCTTGGCGCCCCCTCTCGTGATATATTTTTCTTCTTTATTAGCTGCCCAGCTTCTACTGATTCCAAATCAATATAGACAAACGACTTCGGCAGCGTTGAGTTGGATGGGTTCACTTCACAAGCATCATCGAGTTCCCGAAAATCCCACTCCCCCGCATCTCGAAACTCGGGAAAGCGTAACCGGGGCACCAATGCCTGCTTCTCGGTCTTCATCGCCTTATTCATACACCGCTAACCCCGAAATCTCGCGCCCGCCGGCCTGTTTCTTCAGGAACGGCACCAGTTCTTCCATCAAGGCCAACTCGGCCCGGCTGCGCGCCTTCCAACCCAGTTCCAGCGGCTCGAACAGATCGCTTAGTTGCTCGCCGTCGAAGATCATGCGGTCCAGGATGCCGTCCACGAAGCCTTGAAGGGCGTCGCGGTCCAGCCCGTGGCGTTCAGCCAGGGCGGTGACTTCATTGTGAGCTTTTTGTTCTTTGAAGGCCTGATAGCCTTCGCGGATGGCAGCCTCGCTCAGGCCCTTGCCGGCTTCCAAGGTGTTGATATAGGCGATGATGTCCTCGCGTTCGTCCATCAGGTTGCTGCTGGCCGCGAGCAGGTTGATGAGCTGGTCGCGGCTCATGGTCTTCTTGCCGGGCTTGTCCTGACTGAAGCGGGCGATCAGACCCATGATGTAGTCGTAGTCGATCAGCGCCGAGGAGAAGAGCACGAACTCGAAATCCAGTTGCTCGATGGCGTCCTGGGCCTCGGACGCTTGCTCGCCGGTCTTGCCCTGCTGTTCCTTGAGGCGCTGGGCGGTCTCGAGGTAGGCACCCCGTAACGAGCGCAGATCGTCCTCGGGCAGGACGATGTCGATGCGTTGCTTTTGTGTCTCGTCAAGATCGGTGTACTGGTCGAGTTGGGTCTTGAGGCGCTGCACCTCCTTGAAGCGGTTGACGAACTCGATGCGTGCCCTATCTCCCTTTAAGTTGTAGGCGCCCTTGAGGTTGTAGACGCCCTTGGGTTCGGCCACGACATCCCGCTCTGTCAGGAAGTGTTCGATGGCGGCAACGGCCTCTTCGTATTTTTCGATCACCGCGGGCGCCGGGTCCACCAGCCAGATCTCGCGGGAGCGGCCGGTATCCTCACCGGAGAAGAGCGCGATGGCATCGTCCACGGCCGGTTGCTGGCCGCGAAAGTCGAGGATGTTGCCGTAGGGCTTGGTGTCGTTGAGCACGCGGTTGGTGCGCGAGAAGGCCTGAATCAGGCCGTGGTGCTTGAGGTTCTTGTCCACATACAAGGTGTTGAGGTACTTGGAGTCGAAGCCGGTGAGCAGCATGTCCACCACGATGGTGATATCGATCTTGTGTTGGTGCGGCAGGTCGCTGTTGGGATACTGCTGATCCTTGATGCGCTGCTGCACATCCTGATAGTAGCGGTCGAACTCGCTCAGGGTATGGCTGGTGCCGTACCGGGTGTTGTAGTCGGCAATGATCTCTTGCAGGGCGGCCTTCTTCTGCTCCGGCTGCTGCTGGTTATCGGCCTTTTCCTGAGGCAGGTCTTCCTGTAGCTGCTTCACATCCTTGTCGCCATTGGCCGGGGGCGAGAAGACGCAGGCGATGTTGAGCGGTTGAACTTTCAGCGCGGTGTCGTCCGGGCCTTCGGCCTGGCGCTCGGCCTGGATCTCCTTGAACAGGCGGTAATAGCCGATGGCGTCGTTGATTGAAGCGGTGGCCAGCACGGCGTTGAAGCGGCGCTGGTTGGTGGCGGCATCGTGCTTGGCCAGAATGGCCTCCACCACTGCCCGCTGGGTCAGCGCCTGATCGGGTTTGAGTTTGGCGTCGGTCTTGCCTTCTGGCTTGAAGTAGTCGATGTGAAAGCGCAGCACATTGCGGTCATCGATGGCGTGGGTGATGGTGTAGGCGTGCAGCTGCTTTTCGAAGATGTCTTTGGTGGTGCGGTAGCTGCCCACGGTGCCGTCGATCTGCTTGTAGTTGGCGTTGTCGTCAAAGATAGGCGTGCCGGTGAAACCGAACAGTTGCGCCTTGGGGAAGAAGGCCTTGATCGCCTGGTGGTTGTCGCCGAACTGGGAGCGGTGGCACTCGTCAAAGATGATAGCGATTCGCTGGTCGCGCAGCGGAGCAAGCCGCTCCTTGTAGGTGCGCCTGCCTTTTTCCATATGCTGCTGGGCCCGGATGCTGGTTTCATCCAGCGCCAGGCCGAGCTTCTGGATGGTAGTGACGATCACCTTGTCGGCGTAGTCCTCCGAGAGCAGGCGGCGCACCAGGGTTTCGGTGTTGGTATTTTCCTCGACGCAGCCTTCCTGAAAGCGGTTGAATTCCTCGCGGGTCTGGCGGTCCAGATCCTTGCGGTCCACCACGAACAGGCATTTCTCGATATCCGGGTCGTCCTTGAGCAGGGTGGACGCCTTGAAGGAGGTGAGCGTCTTGCCGCTGCCCGTGGTGTGCCAGATATAGCCATTGCCCCGGTTCTGGTGGATGCAGTCGACAATCGCCTTGACCGCATAGATCTGATACGGCCGCATGATCATCAGCTTCTGCTCGCTGGCAACCAGCACCATGTAGCGGCTGATCATCTGGCCCAGGGTGCATTTGGCCAGGAAAGCGTCGGCGAAGTCGTCCAGATGGGTGATCTTGCGGTTGGCTTCATCGGCCCATTGATAGATGGGCAAGAAGCGCTCGTCGGCGTTGAAGGCGAAGTGCTGGCTCTGGTTGTTGGCGAAGTACCAGGTGTGATCGCGATTGCTGACGATAAACAGCTGCATGAAACACAGCAGGGTGTTGGCGTAGCCGTTGCCGAGTTCATTGCGGTACTCGACGATCTGCTCCATGGCGCGACGCGGGTTGATGCCCAGCGTCTTCAGCTCGATCTGCACCACCGGCAGGCCGTTGATGAGCAGAATCACATCATAGCGATGGTGGCTGTTGTCGGTGTTGATGCGTAGCTGGTTGATGACTTCGAAGTCGTTCTTGCACCAGTCCTTGAGGTTGACCAGCATGTAGTGTAGCGGGGTGCCGTCTTCGCGCTGGAAGTAGCCGTGTTCGCGCAATGTCTTGGCCGCCTGAAAGACATCGGCGTTGATGATCTCGTCGCGCAGGCGGGCGAATTCTGCGTCGGTCAGGCGAACGCGGTTGAGCGCCTCGAACTTGTCGCGGAAGTTCTGCTCAAGCGTAACTTTGTCGCGTATGTCGGGACGGTGGGTATATTTGAGCTCATCGAGCTTGCCGATCAATTTTCGCTCGATCTGGCTTTCTTTCAGGGACATCCTGTCATCTCGTTTCTTGATGTTTGGCGCGACGTGTCCAGGCCGGCTTAGGGCTTCAATCTATCATGCCGACCAACCGGCTGCCGACCGTGAATCGGTGAGGTGCGGGTCTGTGCTCATAGCAGGCGCCTGTCGGCGCCATTCGCCCTGCGGAACTGACCGCAGACAACGCCCGGTGCGCTGGCGCTTACCGGGCCTACGAGGCGGTGTTGCCGGAGTTGCGGGTTCATGATGTTGTAGGTCGAATAAGCCGAAGGCGCATCCGGCGTGGGGTGTCTCCCGCGGCCGAAGGTGGCCATCACCCCCGCCCGGTGCGCTGGCGCTTACCGTGCCTACGGATCGGCTTTGAACCTGCTGATCTGCTAATCGAAGGCCTGGGGCGGCATGATTGCCTCCACATGCATCACCAGTTCCTCGAGGACCTGCCGGTCACGGTCGGACAGCGGGACGCCATTGAGCCGCTCGATCTCCCGGGCGAACTCCTTGAGGGTCAGGCTGGCGACGGCCGGATCGTTCATGCGCTCCCAGCGGAAGACCTCCCAGCGTGCCTGCTCCTCGCTCTCCAGGGTCTCCGGATAGCTGCGGGCCCGATAGCGGAACAGCATCTCCTCGAGGCGCGGGTCCTGGAAGGCGAAGCGTGCTCCCACCAGGTCCCAGGGGTCGGTCTCGCGCACTCGCTGCATCTGCTGGCGATCCGCCGGCGAGAAGAAGCCACCGGCATAGAGCATCAGATCCGGGTCATGCGGCGGCTCGGGATGCGGCGCGGCGAACACCTCGGCGACCCGGGAGGCCACCTCCGGGCGGGCCGACAGCAGCTTCCAGTGTGCTCGGCAGGCTTCCAGGTCCAGCCCCAGGCGCTCGACGATCGCGCCGTACTCGCCCTTGTGCGGCCCTTCCACGTCCTTGAGGGCGCTGGTCGGGAACAGCACCGGACACTTGTTGAGGTGGATCACCTTCAGCGGAATGCGCTCGGCGCCCTCCGCCAGGTCATCGTTGCTGACGAAGACCCGCTCGCGGATCTGCTCCGGGGTGAGCTCCAGCAGCGGGGCCGGATCCATGGAAAGGTCGAAGACGATCACCCCGTTGGGGTTGGAGGGATGCTCGGCCAGCGGCATCACCAAGGCGCTGCAGCCGCGACTCGCCGGGTAGCGCCGCGAGATGTGCAGCACCGGCTTGCGCCCAGGCAGGTCCAGCTGCCGGGCGACGGCACGCTTGCCGCGCAGCCGCAGCAGGTAGTCGAAGAGCTTGCCGTTGCGCTCGCGCAGCAGCCTCGCCAGGGCGATGGTGGCACGAACGTCGGCCAGGGCATCGTGGGCCCCCGCATGGGTGATACCGTTGGCGGCCGTCAGGTGTTCCAGCTTGAAGCTCGGCGCGCCATCGTCGCGCGTTGGCCACTCGATGCCCTCGGGGCGCAGGGCATGGAAGGCACGCACCACATCGATCAGATCCCAGCGCGAATTGCCGTTCTGCCATTCCCGGGCATAGGGGTCGAGCAGACTGCGGTAGAAGAGGTGGCGGCTCACCTCGTCGTCGAAACGCAGGCTGTTGTAGCCCAGGGCGCAGGTGCCCGGCTCGCTCATGGCCGCCTCGACCACACCGGCGAACTCGGCCTCGGGCAGGCCGCGGCGGCGGGCCTGCTGGGGCGTGATGCCGGTGATCAGGCAGGCCTGGGGATGCGGCAGGAAGTCATCGGACGGCTTGCAGAAGAGCTCGAGGGGCTCACCGATCTCGTTGAGGTCGGCATCGGTGCGAATGGCCGCGAATTGGGAGGGCCGGTCGCGACGCGGATCGGCACCGAAGGTCTCGTAGTCGTGCCACAGGAAGGACTGCGGGGCGGCGGGGGACTGCGCCATGGGCGGAAGCTCTCCGAAGGGCGTGAATTCTCGGCTCCAGCCTAGCACAGCCCCGCGGGGGACTCAGCCGACGGGCTTTCGCTCAGGACTGTCCACTCAGGACTTGGGCAGGGTCACGTTGAGTTCCAGCACCGAGCAGTTGTCCTCGCTATCGAGGGTGATGTTCACCGCGTCGTCATCGATCTGCACGTAGCGACGGATCACCTCCAGCAGCTCCTTCTCCAGCAGCGGCATGTAGTCCGGCTGCCCCCGCTGGGTGCGCTGATGGGCCACGATGATCTGCAGCCGCTCCTTGGCGACCGACGCGGACTTCTTGCGCTCTCGCTTCAGGAAATCGAGCAACTTCACCGGCGGACTCCTCCAAACATGCGGCTCAACAGGCTCTTCTTCTGGTACTCGTGGAAGCGCAGGGTCACTTCCTCCCCCAGCAGGCGGGCCACGGTATCGGCATAGGCCTGGCCGGCATCGCTGTCGTCATCGTGGGTGACCGGCACCCCCTGGTTGGACGCCCGCAGCACCGCCTCCGACTCCGGAATCAGGCCGAGCAGGTCGATGGCCAGGATCTCGCGGATGTCGTCCAGGTTGAGCATGTCTCCCAGGTCGACGCGACTCGGGTTGTAGCGGGTGATCAGCAGATGTTCCCGGATGGCGTCGTCGCCACGCTCGGCGCGCCGGGTCTTGGAGGCCAGCAGGCCGAGGATGCGGTCGGAGTCGCGCACCGAGGAGACCTCGGGATTGGTGACCACGATCGCCTCGTCGGCGAAGTACATGGCCAGCTGGGCGCCGCGCTCAATGCCCGCCGGGGAGTCGCAGATGATGAAGTCGAAGTCTTTGCTCAGGGTATCGAGCACCTTCTCGACGCCCTCCAGGGTCAGAGCATCCTTGTCGCGGGTCTGGGAGGCCGGCAGGATGTGCAGATTGTCGACCCGCTTGTCGCGGATCAGCGCCTGGTTCAGACCCGCCTCGCCCTGGATCACGTTGACCAGGTCGTAGACCACGCGACGCTCGCAGCCCATGATCAGGTCGAGGTTACGCAGCCCCACGTCGAAGTCGATGACCACGGTCTTCTTGCCACGCAGCGCCAGCCCTGTGGCGATGGCGGCTGCGCTGGTTGTCTTGCCGACCCCACCCTTGCCGGAGGTCACAACGATGATCTTGGCCAAGTGTCGCATCCTGTCTTGTGATGATGAAAGGGAAGGTGGTACAAGCGCGGCTGCCACGCAGGCCGCCGACATCAGGCCAGCGGCGTGATGCCCAGCTGGTCGTCGCTCAGCCGGACCTGAACAGGAGTGCCCAGCAGCCGCGGATCAATATCCTCGAGACGCTTGTAGTTGCCGGCCACAGAGAGCAGCTCGGCATGCAGTTCACGGCAGAAGATGCCGGCCTGGGGATCGCCATGGATCCCGGCCAGGGCACGCCCGCGCAGGGCACCGTAGACATGCACGCTGCCGGCGGCGAGCACCTCGGCGCCGGCATTGACCGCCCCCACCACCACCAGGTCGCCCTCGGGGGCGGTTACCTGCTGGCCGGAGCGCACCGTGCCGCGGTAGATGCGACCGCCCGCCGTGGTGCCCGGCAGCGCGTCGGGCATGTCGGCCTCCCCTGCCGGTGCTACCGGCTCGGCCATCTCGGCATCGCCGTCACCGGCGACGCTCTCCAGGGGGCGCGGGCGGGAGGCCTCCTGGGGCGGGAACCAGCCCAGCCCCAGGGCCCAGGCCGACTGCTTGACCGGGTCCGGCCCGCCGCGCACCGCCACCGGCAGCAGCTTGTGGGCCCGGCAGACCGCGCAGATGCGCTCCAGGGCCAGGTGCGGTTCATCGAGCTTCTCGACGTTGAGAACGACTGGGGTATGCTGGAAGAAGGCCGGCGACTGACTGAGCTTTCCCGCCAGCTGCTCACGGATGCGCTCGGGGTCCGCGCTGGTCAGCTCCATGACCGTCATCGGCAGCATCCCCCCCTTGAAGGTGAATGCCATGCTGTCCCTGTCCACTTTGAGACTCATTGCCGAACTCCACGTCGGGTGATGATCGGGGTGCTGCAACAAAGCTAAGCGAGTGGCCGCGCCCCTGCAACCGATCATACGGTCATGGAGGGGCCGTTGTCAGTGTCTCCGGATGGCCACACTTCCCCGCCGGCTGGCCTTTTCTGCAGCCTCGACACGTGCTTAGATACTCTCGACCCAGGCCCTGCGCCGTTGCCGCCAACGTTGCCGCCAACAATAACGATCCTCCTGCGCCCCCGCCGGGGCGCGCTCCCTTTGTCAGGATGCCCCATGTCAGGACTCCTTCGCCGCCTGTTCGCCCCGCGCTGGAAACACCCGGACCCCGAGGTCCGCCGCCAGGCCGTGGCACGTCTCGACCCGTCCCGCGATGACCCGCGCCGTGCCCTCGAGCAGCTCGCCCTCGACCCCGACGCCGCGGTGCGCGAGGCGGCCCTGGCCCGCCTGGAGGATCCCGAGCGCCTGCTGGCCCTGTGCGAGGAGGGCGACGCCTCCGCGGAGCTGCAACGCCACCTGGTGGCCCTGCTCGCTGGCCGACGCGGCCAGCATGACCTGCCGACACGCATCGCCCTGATGGAACGGCTCGAGGACCCTGAACTGCTCAACCAGCTGGCCCTGCAGGGTGACAACCAGCAGCTGCGCCTCGCCGCCCTGGCCCGCCTCGAGGCGGAGGAGGACCTGATCCGCCAGGCCTGCGACAACGGCATCGCCGCCGTTCGTCATGCCGCCGCCGCCCGGGTCGAGAGCGAAGCGGGACTGTCCCGGCTGGCCCACGAGGCCCGCCGAGACCGCCAGGTGGCCCGCAAGGCGCGCGAACGCCTCAACCGACTGCGAGCCGACGCCGCCTCCCTGGCGGCTGCCCGGAAACGCCGCGTGGCCCTGCTCGAGACGCTCGAGCAGCACGCCAACAGCCCCTGGGAACCGCTCTATGCTGGCCGTTTCCGCCACCTGATGCGCGAATGGGCCAAGCTCGAGGACCTGCCGGATGCCCGGCAGGAGCAACGCTACCAGGATGCCTGCCTGCGCTGCCGCAAGGTCATCAACGACCACGAGGCCCAGGAGCATGCGCGGGATGCCGATCATCGTCAGCGCGAGAGTGCCGACCAGACCCGGGAATCCCTGGTCGAGGCCCTGGAGGAGAGCCTCGAGGGCCTGCATCAGGGCGACCGGCTCACCGACCAGGACATCGCCAGCCTGCGCGCCCAGAAGCGCCTGCTGGCCACCCGCTGGCAGGCCCTCTCCGACCAGCACCTGGCCGACGAGGCACTGCGTGAACGCTATGATCGGGCGCTGGCCGCCTACGAAGGCATCGTCCGGGCGCGGGTGCGCCTGGACGAGCGTGCCGAGGCGATCGAACAGGCCCTGGCCGACGGCGATGACCCACGCCTCGAGGCCCTGGTGAAGGCCTGCGGCTGGCCGCAGGACCTGGCACCGGCGCCGCTCATGCAGAGGGCGCGCCAGCGCCTCGCCGCCGACACCCCCCGGGATGACGGCGACCTGGACGCCCGCCTATCGCGCTTCGTCGAGGCGCTCGACCAGCTCGAGCGCCTGCTGGAGAGCGGCGCCTTCAAGGGCGCCAGCCGGCTCCACCAGCACCTGCGCCAGCAGGCCGACCGGCTGCCCCAGGCACCACTACAGCCCCATCAGGCGCGCCTCAAGCGCCTCGCGGCACGACTCGCCGAACTGCGCGACTGGCGCGGCTTCGTCGCCGGCCCCAAGCGCGACCATCTGTGCCTCGCCATCGAGGAGCTCGCCGACAACCCCGCGTCGACCGAGACCGAGCTCGACCACCGCCATCGTCAGCTGGTCAGGGAGTGGAAGGCGCTGGGCGATGCCGCCGCCAACCGCGAGCAGTCGGCCCGCTTCCGTGCCGCCTCCGATCGCATCCACGAGCGCCTGGCTCCCTGGCGGGAGCGCCAGCAGGCCGAACGCCAGCACAACCTGGCGGCCCGCGAGGCACTCTGCGAGCAGCTCGAGACGCTGCTCGAGCAGCCCGCCCACGAGGCCGACCCCGATGCGCTGCGCGAGATCCGCGACCGCTCGCGGGAGCAGTGGCGCCGCTTCGCCCCGGTACCCCGGGAGCAGGCCGAGACCATCGGCCGACGCTTCGGGCGCATCCGCCATGACCTCCAGGCCCTGATCGACCGGCGCGCCCGGGAGATCGCCGAAGCCAAGCGTGACCTGATCGAGCAGACCCGCGAGCTACTGGCCCGGGACATGCCCGCGACCAAGCGGGCCGACCAGGCCAAGGCGCTGCAGCGCCGCTGGCGCGACATGGGACGCGCCCCCAAGGGCGAAGAACAGGTCCTGTGGCGGGAGTTCCGCACGCTGTGCGACGACATCTTCGCCAGCCGAGAGGCCGCCCGGGATGACCAGGCACAGCGCAACCGGGCCCGGTTGGATGACATGCAGGCGCTGATCGACCGACTCGACGGCTGGCATCCGGCGCACAGCCGCGAGACCAGCGTGCTGGACGAGGCCGTGCGCGAGGCCACGGCACTCGAGCCCCTGCCCTCGGGACGGCGCAGCGAGGGCATGCAGCGGCGCTGGAGCGGCATCGTGCGGGCCCGCCGTGAGCGTCTGGCTCGCCTGTCGCTGGCCGAGGAGGCCGAGCGCTGGCAGGCCATCCGGCCACTGCTCAATGCCCACCTGCAGGCGGACGCCCGGTGCCTGGCCGGCGGCCCCGTCGAGGAGGTCGCCCTCCCGCAAGGCCTGGCCCTGCCGAGCGCACTGCATCACGCCCACGAACGTCGCAATGCCGCCCGCCAGGCCGGCACGGACGACGCGGTGAAGGAGCGACTGGCACGCCTGCGGGCCCACCTGTCGCTGCTGGCCGGTGGTCGCGTCAACCAGCGTGACGACCCGCTGCGCCTGGCGATCCAGGTCGAACGCCTCAACGACAGCCTGGGCCAGCAGACCTCCCGCACCGAGGAACTCCACCAGGTGCTGGCCGACCTGCTGGCCACCGGGCCGATGCCCGAGGAGCTCTGGGAACGCGAGGTGGGCGAGCTCAACCGCATGCTCGAGAACCTGGCCGAGCTGCCGCCGCCCTGAGCCAGAAGCCCGCCCACACACAACACAGCGCGAGGCAGATGCCTCGCGCTGTCGTATCTGCCGCCAGGGTCACCGGCGGCAGGGGGACGTGCGGCGGCCGGGCGATCAGCCCATGAACTGCCCGCCGTTGATATCGATGTTGGCGCCGGTGATGAAGCCCGACTCCTGGTCGGCAAGGAAGCTCACCAGGCGCCCGATCTCCTCGGGCGTCCCGTAGCGCTTGACCGGAATGGTCTCGCGGATCGCCTCGCGCACCTTCTCGGGGATGTTCATGATCATGTCGGTGGCGATGTAGCCGGGTGATACCGTGTTCACGGTGATGCCCTTGGTGGCGGTCTCCTGGGCCAGCGACATGGTCAGGCCGTGCATGCCCGCTTTGGCCGCGGCATAGTTGACCTGGCCGAACTGGCCCTTGCGGCCATTGATGGAGGAGATATTGATGATCCGACCGTAGCCCTTCTCGAGCATGTCCTCGATCACGCTGCGGCAGGTGTTGAAGACGCTGTTGAGGTTGGTGTCGATGACCTCGTGCCACTGTTCCGGTGCCATCTTCTTCAGGGTGCCATCCCGGGTGATCCCGGCACAGTTGACCAGCACGCTGATGGGCCCATGGGCCTCACGGATCTCCTTCACGCCGGCCACGCAGGCATCGTAGTCGGTGAGGTCGATACCGGACAGCGCGATGTTGTCGAAACCCTCGGCCTTCTGGGTCTCCAGCCAGGTCTTGGCCTTGTCCGGATTGTGGTATCCCGCAACCACCGTGTAGCCCTGCGAGGCCAGCGAACGGCAGATGGCGCTACCGATACCCCCGGTACCACCGGTGACCCAGGCGACGGATGCTTGTGTTGTCATTGACTACCTCCCTGATATGCATGACATCTTGTCTGGCGTGGCGCCAGGCAGGCCATCACCAGTCTTGTTCATTGATCTGTCACCTCGATGACAGCCCAAGAAGTATGGACCAGGGAGTGCCTCGGGACGAGCGTTTGAAATCCACCCTTGACCAAAGGCGCATAGCCTGTAGAATACGCCACACGTTGATGCGGGGTGGAGCAGTCTGGTAGCTCGTCGGGCTCATAACCCGAAGGTCATCGGTTCAAATCCGGTCCCCGCTACCAATATTTTAGAGGCAGGTCAGTATCTTACTGGCCTGCCTCTTTTCGTTGCCTGCGGGAAAAGTAACCTGTGACACCACTGTGACACTCCCGCGCCACCCCTCGGAAATCTCCCCAGCCATTGCTGTCGACCAACGACCTTCAGGCAGGCACCGTCACAAGGCCCCTGAAGTGGCCCCATCCTTCCTCATGGCTCCTCATGCACGTACTCCAAAAGATCGCCTACCTCGCACTGGAACAGCCGGCACAGTTTCTCCAGCGCTTCCAGATCGATGCGCTGAGCCGTCTCCTTGTAGAGAAGCGTCACCGTATTGCGGTTTAACCCGGTCTCTCTCGCCACGTCCACGATCTTCATCTTGCGCTCCCCCATCAGGCGCGCCAAGTGGCATCGAATCATGCTCACTCCATCCAAGAGTTGATTTTTTCATCCTGGATAACAAAACCTGATCCTGATTACGCATAAGGCTCAGCCATCTTCAGGAACCGGTACGGCATCGGCGGCGACAAAGGGGAACTTGTGCTCAGCGCCGCGCCCGCGCTTTCCGGGCCGCTCATCGCCCAGGTAGGCGTCATCGATCTCAATGCGCCCGGAAAGCCTCTCTCCCTGATTGCGCTCGTGCATGACCTGCAGCAGCTTGTGCTTGAGCTTCCAGGCGGTGTTGTAGGCGACGCCGGGCTCCCGGGACAGCTGCAGCGCCGAGAGGCCGCTCTTGCGTTGGGTGAGCAGGTAGATCGCCAGACACCAGGTGGTCAGCGGCAAGTGCGTGCCATGGAAGATGGTACCGGCAGTCAGCGAGGTCTGATGATGGCAGCGATGGCACTGGTAGAGCCCCCGCGACAGCTGGCAGCCGGTGTTATTGCCACAGTCGGGGCACACGAACCCTCTGGGCCAACGATGCTGGACGAGCGCCAGCCTGGACAGACTGCTGGAGAGGATTCGCGAGCAGGTACCGAAGGGCAGCGGTTATTTCGCGAGCGTCCGATTCCGGCCATGCCAGCACTGGAGCAGCGCACCCAGAGCGACGGCTGAATGAAACGTCCAACCACTGAGTGTCAACTCATCTCGAGTGGGGCATCCTCTACCGAGAACCAGCGTAACCGCCCTCGCCCTACCTACAGAACGCTCTTCCATCCTGGACAGTCCGCTCGGAAGGAGAGCCATCACAGCCTGAGGCGTTGCTTTACGCCATTTTACGGCTAAACTGATAAATTATCAAAATTCAGATAAAAATTGGTAAAGCCGTGATCTACTTCCCCAGGCATCAGCTGGCCGCGGACATGGTGGACGCCCTGAGGGGGCACACCCTCTTCAGCGACGCGCCCAATGGCCTATTCCTCGCCGCCCCTCGAAGGACCGGCAAGACCACCTTCCTACGCAACGATCTGCTGCCCACGCTGGAGGCGCAAGGCGTCGAGGTGGTCTATGTCGACCTCTGGTCGGATCAGCAGCGCGACCCCGCCCAGCTGATCCAGGCCGCGATCCAGGAGGCCATGGCCCCGCACCGCCCCATCATCGAAAAGGTGGCAGCACGGTGGGGTATCAGCAAAGTAGGGCTCGGGCCATGGATTCAGATCGACGCCAACCCCACAGAAGACGGGGCTGCCTCCCTCCCCGAGGCACTGCGCCTGCTCATTGAGGCCGGCGGCAAGACGGTTGCCCTGGTGATTGATGAGGCCCAGCAAGCGGTAACCACCGACGCCGGCAACACCCTCATGGCCGCTCTGAAGTCGGCGCGGGACCAACTCAACACGCCCGACCACATCCAGCTGATGCTGGTCATGTCTGGGTCCGATCGCGACAAGCTGCTCCGGCTGGTCAACAGCCATGCCGCCCCCTTCTACGGATCGCAAATCCAACAGATGCCGCTGCTTGGCAAGGCCTTTATCGAGCACATCGCCGATCTGATCGAGCGCCAGCAGCCGGCGCAGGCTCCGGTGGATACGGGAATGCTGCTGCAGGCATTCACTGCCTATGGGTTTCGCCCCCAGTTGTTCATGGAGGCGCTCGGGCAAGCGATGAGCCCCCTGGCCACGGATGGAGACCGATTCGAGCAGCGGCTTTTGTCACTCGCACAGGCGCAACAGCGAGATGTCGAGCAGGACATGGCGAGTGATTACCTCGGCCTGGATCCCCTCCAGCAGGCGGTGCTGTGGCGAATGCTCGAGATGGGAGAAGGGTTCCGTCCGTACAATGCCGAATCGCTGGCCTTCTATCGGCAGATCACCGGCAAGCCGGTTTCTGCACAACAAGCTCAACGAGCCCTGGAGAGTCTGCGGGAACGGACCCCACCCCTTGCGTGGAAATCGAGCCGGGGTGAATACGCCGTGGAGGATGCTGCCATGACCAAATGGTTCCGAGCCCTGGTCGACGCAGGCCGCTGGCCGCCCGGAGCCGACGAGTGATCCGCAACCATGGGTGCCCAGCGTCGAACATCGCGAGCGCCTCGACGATAGACGCGATGATAGGCCGAGGAACACAGTCCTGCGCAACAGCATTACCGCCGGCCGTGACCAGGCGCCTCTGGAAAAGCGGGGCCCGACTGTTGAGCCGTGCGGCCTCCTACTGCAGCGATGAGAGAGCGGATAGGTCATTAGAGCCCGATACCAGGCCTTCATAAATGAGAATGAATAACAATACCTGGCACCTTAAGGTCATTTTTGCTGTCAATTTCGTGCCAATTTTTGGTTCTTCGCAGACTGGCGTGATGGCTCACCCACGACACAGGCTGGCACACAATCCCCGTAGACCCGGTAAGCGCCAGCGCACCGGGCGTAGAGTGCGGCCTCCGCCGCGCCGGATGCGCTTTCGGCTTATCCGGCCTCCCTCAATAGTGGCTCTGCGTTTAGGTCCCTCCTCAACGTAACCCACGACGTTGAGGAGGGGCAGGTCAATCCATGATGTCTACGCGATATTCCCATGGTTTTCACGCCGAATTGCGATGACTCCGATTATTGTGACGGCATCAGTGGTCACCGTCGCCTGCTCCTCGCCCCTTGATGGCGGGGGCCATGCCCAGCCGGCCGATGCCCGGCAGCTTGAGTGCCGGGCGTCGCGGATCGATCCCCAGCGAGAGGCCCAGCAGGTTGAGCTCGAGGCCCTCGTCGCGCCCCAGGGTCAGCCCCAGCAGGCCGCCCAGCGAGGCGGTGACGCCAAGCCCACCCGGCGCCGCGGCCAGCACGCCGTCGAGCAGGTAGTCCTTGCCCACCGCGGTCACCGGCAGCGTCGCCTCGAGCCCCGCCACCTCGCGGACCATCCAGGCGGTGAAGGTGTTGCTGTTGGGCCCCGGCCAGGCACGGTAGGTCGAGGGGGCCGGATAGGCCGCCACCGCCACCTCGATCTCGGGAATCAGCCGTGCGGCCGCCTCGCCCCGGTAGTCGGCCAGCAGCACCGGCTGGCTGCCGTACCAGGCCCGGTCCGGCGTGGTGGTCGAGCGCGACTCCAGGGCCGGCCGGCGCCAGCTGAGCACATGGTGCATCCGCCAGGCCTCGGCCCCGGCCTGCCGGGTGGCGATCCAGGTATGCACGCCGAAGGCGCCGCGCCATCCCCAGGCCCTGGCCGCATAGAGCTGCACCACCGCTGCGGAGGCCTCGCCAGGGGGCGGGGCCAGGCCGGACGAGGCACGATCGGCCGTGGACCAGTGGCCACGGCCTTCCACGCGCTCGGTGGCCAGCATCCACAGTGGCCCGGCCAGCAACAGGGCCAGCATCACCGCCAGGCCGGAGACCACACGCAGAATTCGTCGTACCACAGGCCGGCTCCCCTTGAAGTCGCGGGCGATCACCCGCATCTGTACAACAAATTCATCCCCACGCAAGGCTAGCGATCATGCCCATTGTCGACCCCCGCACCGGTGAGCCGCTCACCGACGACATTCCCGCCGGCGAGAATGCCGACGCCGCGTCTTTAAGCGGCCAGAACGCCGAGATGATTATCGACGTCGACACCAGCAACATCCAGCAGCTGCTCGAGACCTCGATGCAGGTGCCCGTGCTGCTCGGCTGCTGGGCGCCCGGGAGCGAGCCCTGCAAGACCCTGATGCCGGTCCTCGAAAAGCTGGCCCGCGAGTACCAGGGCACCTTCATCCTCGCCAAGCTCAACATCGACGAGAACCAGGAGATCGCGGGCCAGCTCGGCGTGCGCTCGGTACCCGACGTCAAGCTGATCAGCCAGGGCGGACTGGTCGACCATTTCCAGGATGCCCTGCCGGAGAAGCAGGTGCGCGAGTGGCTGGCTCGCTATTTCCCGGCGCCGGAAGAAGCCCCGGCGAGCCCCGAGGACCAGGCCGCCGAGGCCCTGGCCGCCGGCGATGCCGCGACCGCCCGGGGCATCTACCAGGAGCTGGTGCAGCAGTACCCCCAGCATGCCCCCTATCAGGTGGAGCTGGCCCGTGCCCTGGTGGCCGACGGTCAGGCCGAGGAGGCCCGCACCCTGCTGGACAACCTCCCCCCGGAGGAGCGCGATGCCGCCCCGGCCCGCGGCGTGCGCGCCAGCATCGAGTTCGACGAGCAGGCCCCCACCGCGGAGGAGCTGGCCGCCCTGGCGGGCCGCGACGACAGCGAGACCCACTTCAAGCGCGCCCTGCGCCAAGTGGCCGACGGCGACTACGAGGCAGGCCTGGATGCCCTGCTGGCGCTGGTGAAACGCGACCGCGCCTACGGCGACGATGCCGCCCGACGCACCCTGCTGCAGGTCTTCGATGCCCTGGGGGCCGACCATCCGCTGACGGTCGCCTATCGCCGCAAGCTGTTTGCGCTGCTCTACTGAGCCCGGCTGCGCCGGTAGCTGGAAACAGACTGTAGGCCTGGTAAGCGACAGCGCACCAGGCGTTATCTCTGACAGCTCCGGGCGCACAGCCCGGCCCTTCCAGGTTCCAGGCGCGAAGCGCCGCTCTTCAAGCTTCGAGCGGCGCAGCCGGACTCACCCGCCTAGCACGCGGTCGAGCCGGACAAGTGCTTCCTCCAGCTGCTTGGCCGTGGTGCCGAAATTGAGCCGCGCAAAGCCCGGCCAGCCGAAATCGGCGCCGTCGGAGAGCGCGACGCCGGCCCGCTCGAGCAGCAGCCGCTGTGGTGCTCCCGCCAGCCCCGCGAGCGCTCGCGCCTCGCGCAGGTCGAGCCAGGCCAGATAGGTGGATTCGGGTGGGCTCATGGTCACCCCGGGCCAGCCGGCCACCCGCTCGACCAGTGTCTGGCGGTGGCTGCGCAGCACGGCGAGCAGCGCCTGTCGCCATGGCTCACCCTGGGCATGGGCGGCCTCGGCGGCGACCAGCCCCAGCACATTGCCGTCGGGCTGAAGGCCCTTTACCTTGGCAGCGAAGCGTCGCCGCAGGCCGGCGTCGGGAATCACCGCGCAGGCCGTGGTGAGCCCCGCCAGGTTGAAGGTCTTGGACGGCGCCCAGAGGGTCAGGATACGCGAGGCCAATTCGGGAAACTCGGCGGCCAGCGGCACATGGCGGGCCCCCTCGTCGAGCAGCAGATCGCAGTGCAGCTCGTCGGAGACCACCAGCAGGTCGTGGCGCTCGACCAGCTCGGCAAGCCCCGCCAGCTCCTGTCGCGTCCATACCCGTCCAGTGGGATTGTGGGGGTGGCACCAGAGCAGCAGCCGAGTCTCCGGGGTGATCGCCGCCTCCAGTGCCGCGAGGTCGAGCCGCCACGGCTCGCCGGGTGCGGCCGGGGCCCGCAGGGCCGCCTGCTGGGGCCGCCGCCCGGTGCGCTCGGCCACCTTCAGGAAGGGCGGGTAGATGGGCGTCACCGTCAGCACGCCGTCGCCGGGTTCGGTCAGCGCCAGGCTCGCCATGTGCAGCGCCGGCACCACGCCCGGCAGCCATAGCTGCCAGTCGGACTCGATGCGCCAGCCGTAATGCTCGGCGCTCCAGCGGCAGAGGGTCTCGCGCAAGGAGTCGGGCACCAGACCATAGCCGAAGACACCATGCTCGACCCGGGCCCGCAGGGCCTCGATGACCTCGGGGGGCGAGGCGAAGTCCATGTCGGCGACCCACAGCGGCAGCACGTCATCCCCGTAGCGATGCCATTTCTGCGAGGGCCAGTCACCGCCCGAGGGGTGGCGACGCTCGACGGGCGTGGCAAAATCGAATTCCATGTGCAGTTCCCGATCCCAGAAGGCCAGCAAGATGCACGAGACCATGCACCAAGACGGCTTCTATGCCAAGGTACGCCGCGGCCTGCCCGCGCTGGTCGCCCAGTGGCTGACGCTCGGCCAGGGCGATGCCGACCGCCTGGCGCTGCTGCTCGCCGAGACCGCCCGGGTGACCCGCATCGGCCTCCCCGAGCAGACCCCGGATGGCGACACCCTCGCCGACTGGAGCCGTCCCGACGGCGAGGAACCGCCCCTATGGGCGGCCCGCACCGCGACCTTCCTGCTGGTGCAGATGCCCTCCCGGCCCCAACCGGCCAGTGACGACGAGGCCTGCGCCTGGACCTACTGCTGGCTGCGCAACCGCGACTTCGCGGAGCTCGAGACCGCCGAGCAGGCGCTGCCCGAGCACCTTCGCGAGCCGCTGGCCGCCGCCCTGAGGGCCGCCTGGACCGACCTCAAGGGGCTGCGATTGGTGTAGGCTCTGTCCGATAACCGGCGACGCTCGTCCATACGGCGTTAAACCGGGTTTATCGCACTTCGGCGTGAGTGAGGGGGTGAATGGTGAGGGGTAACTACTCACTACTCACCAGCCGCGAAGCGGCGCTTACCATTCACAAGCGATAGCGCTCACAAGTGAAGTGCCGTAGACATCATGGATTGACCTGCCCCTCCTCAACGTCGTGGGTTACGTTGAGGAGGGACCTAAACGCAGAGCCACTATTGAGGGAGGCAGGTCATGACACAGTCTAACGC
>NZ_JARANW010000035.1:0-28902 GCF_029889825.1 Halomonas sp. 11-S5 | reverse complement strand
CATCCTGTTCGCGGTGAACATGCAGGTGTCGTTCCTGTCGCCGCCGTTCGGCCCCGCGGCCTTCTACCTGAAGAGCGTGGCGCCGCCGGAGATCAGCCTCAAGGACATCTACGTCTCGGTGCTGCCCTTCATGGCGATCCAGCTGCTGATGCTGGCGGCGCTGCTCTTGTGGCCGCAGCTGGCGATCTGGCCGCTGTAACCCCCTGACAAAACGAGAGGACACGATATGCGACTGATCCAGTGCATCCATGAGGGCGAGGCGAGGGCCGCCCGGGTCGAGAGCGCCGAGCGGGTCCGGCTGCTCGACGCCGACACCCATACCCTGGCCCGGCGCGCCATCGCGGCCGGCCAGCCCCTGGCGCAGGCGGTGGAGACGGCCCTCACCGAGACCCGCCTCGACTATCAGGTATTAATAGACGAGAAACGCCTGCTGCCGCCGCTGACCCACCCCGACCCGGCCCATTGTCTGGTCACCGGCACCGGCCTGACCCACCTGGGAAGCGCCGATACCCGCTCGGCGATGCATGCCAAGAGCCAGGTCAGCGAGGCCGAGTTGACCGACTCCATGCGCATGTTCAAGCTAGGCGTAGAGAGCGGCAAACCGGCCGCCGGCGAGACCGGCGCCCAGCCAGAGTGGTTCTACAAGGGCGATGGCGACTGCGTGGTGGCCCCCGAGGCCGAGATCCCCTCGCCCGCCTTCGCGCAGGACGCCGGCGAGGAACCGGAGCTCGCCGGGCTCTACGTGATCGGCGATGACGGCACCCCCTGGCGGGTCGGCCATGCCATCGGCAACGAGTTCTCCGACCATGTCACCGAGCGCTTCAACTACCTGTGGCTGGCCCACTCCAAGCTGCGCGCCTGCAGCTTCGGCCCGGAACTGCTGGTGGGCGAGCTGCCTACGCACCTGGAGGGCGTGAGCCGTATCGTCCGCCATGGCGAGACGCTGTGGGAGAAGCCCTTCCTCACCGGCGAGGCCAACATGGCCCACAGCCTGGCCAACCTGGAGCATCACCACTTCAAGTACGCCGGCTTCCGGCGCCCCGGCGACGTTCATGTGCACTTCTTCGGCACGGCGACACTCAGCTTTGCCGATGATGTTCATGCTCGCGAGGGAGACCGCTTCGAAATCACGCTCCCCGAGTTCGGCCGCCCCCTGCGCAATACGCTGCACCCCGAAGCGGCAACCAAGACAATCTGCATCAACGCCCTGTAATCGACTCTGGAGGAAGCATGACACCACAAGGCACTTCTCTGATCGGCCAGCAAGCCGTTTCCGGCAACCAGGCCGTCATTCGCGCCATCGATCCAGCCAGTGGCGATACGCTCGCGCCCGACTACCCGGGGCTCGACCGTACCGAGGTCGCTCAGGCCTGCGACCTGGCCTGGGCGGCTTTCGATCGCTATCGCGAGACCTCCCTGGAAGAGCGTGCGACGTTCCTGGAAACCATCGCCGCCGAGATCGAGGGGCTGGGCGATACCCTGGTCGAGCGCGCCATGGCCGAGACCGGCCTGCCCCAGGCACGGATCGAAGGCGAACGGGGGCGTACCTGTGGCCAGCTGCGCCTGTTCGCCTCGGTGGTCCGCGCCGGCGAGTGGCTCGACGTGCGCATCGACCCGGCACTCCCCGACCGCCAGCCGATGCCTCGCGTCGATCTGCGCCAGCGCCACCTGGCCCTGGGCCCGGTGGCGGTGTTCGGCGCCTCGAACTTCCCGCTGGCGTTCAGCGTGGCCGGCGGCGACACCGCCTCGGCGCTGGCCGCCGGCTGCCCGGTGGTGGTCAAGGCACACTCCGCCCACCCCGGCACCTCCGAACTGGTGGGCCGTGCCGTGCAGAAGGCCGTGGCCAGCTGTGGTCTTCCCGAGGGCGTCTTCTCGCTGCTGTTCGGCTCGGGCAAGGAGATCGGCCAGGCGCTGGTCGCCGACCCGCGTATCCAGGCGGTGGGCTTCACCGGTTCGCGTTCGGGTGGCCTGGCGCTGATGCAGACCGCACAGAACCGGCCCCAGCCGATCCCCGTCTATGCCGAGATGAGCTCCATCAACCCGGTGTTCCTGCTGCCCGAGGCGCTCCAGGCCCGTGGCAAGGAGATCGCCGAGGGCTTCGTCGGCTCGCTGAACATGGGCGCAGGGCAGTTCTGCACCAATCCCGGCCTGGTGATCGCCATCAAGGGCGAGGCACTGGACGCCTTCACCGCTGCCGCCGCTGAAACGGTCAAGGGCAGCGCCGCCCAGACCATGCTCACCCCGGGCATCCACGCCGCCTACGGCGATGGCGTGAGCCAGCTGGCCGGGGAAGCCCGCGAGATCGCGCGCGGCTCGGCCAGCGAGGGGCCCCACCAGTGCCAGACCGCGCTGTTCGCTAGCCGCGCCGCGGACTTCCTGCAAAGCGAGGCCCTGCAGGCCGAGGTATTCGGTGCCGCCTCGCTGGTGATCGAGTGCGAGGATCTGGAGGAAATGCGTGCCGTGGCCGAGCATCTGGAGGGCCAGCTGACCGCCACGCTGCAGATGGACGATGGCGACCTGGACACGGCACGCACCCTGCTTCCGGTCCTCGAGCGCAAGGCCGGTCGTGTCATGGCCAACGGCTGGCCCACCGGCGTCGAGGTGTGCCACGCCATGGTCCACGGCGGCCCGTTCCCGGCCACCTCCGACTCGCGCACCACCTCGGTGGGCAGCGCGGCCATCCACCGCTTCCTGCGTCCGGTGTGCTACCAGAACCTGCCGCAAGGCCTGCTGCCCGAGGCACTCAAGGAGGACAACCCGCTGGGCGTCAGCCGGCTGGTGGACGGCAAGCGGGATTGATCACACGAATGTGCAAGCGGTTTGAACCCTTCGGCGGCCTTCGGGCCGCCATTTTTTTGGGTCTGCGCAGATCAGCGTGAAACGGGGATCGCCAGCATATCGCCCAGCAGGCCGTCACCCGGCTCGATGCCCAAGGCCTCGGCCGTGCCCTCCAGCACCGCCTGGGCAGCCTGGAAGGCGCCCTGGGCATCGCGGGTGCGGATGCATTCCATCACCTTGCGATGTCGCTCCAGGCTCTGCTCAGGGTCCGTGGCGCTGATGTTGGATTCCGAAACCAGCAGCTGGATCGACGGCCGCAGGATGTGCGACAGCTGGGACCAGACGATGTTGTGGGTGGCCTTGAAGATGGCGACGTGGAAGGCGACGTCGTAGTCGCTGTGCAGCTTGCGCTCCTCGGGATTGCCGGCGCTGCGCAGGTTCTGCCCCATGCCCTCGAAGGCCTCCTCGATGGCCACCAGGTCACGCGCCTTGGCACGCCGCGCCGCGGTCATCGCCACATAGGGCTCTACATCCAGGCGGAAGGCCAGGATCTCACGCTGGATGCGCGGATTGGGATAGGCGAACCGAGTGATCCAGTCGGTGACCTGGGGATCGAGGATGTTCCACTCTTCATACTCCCGGACCTTGGAACCGTGTCCCGAGATGCGTTCGATGATGCCCACGTCCACCAGTTGGCGCAGGTCACTGCGCACCGCCGAGCGGTTGATGTCGAACTGCTCCGCCAGGGCCATCTCCTTGGGCACGAAGTCCCCCGGCTGGTAGCGGCCGGAGAAGATGGCCTCGGCGAGGAAGTCGGCGACGCTGGGACGACGGGGTCGGGAAGGGGAAGCTTTCACGGGGCAACACGCTGTCGGAAAATAACGCCATATTCTTCCATATGTTCAACATTAAGACAACATTCACGTTGCTGGTTCTATCCCCTTGGGCCATACTCTGACCTACCATCAGGCTAGCATCCTGTCATACCAGTAACGCGCCACGGCTCCTTCCCCACAAAACCGACACAACCCCAGGAAGCCCGCACCATGCGATTGAAGGACAAGACGGCCCTGATCACCGCCGCCGGCCAGGGCATCGGTCGCGCCACCGCCCTGCACTTCGCCGCCGAGGGCGCACGGGTCATCGCCACCGACATCGACGCCGACAAGCTACACGAGCTGGAGGCGACTTCTGGCATCGAGACACGTCGCCTGGATGTGCTCGATGCCGCATCCATTGACGCCTTGGCCGCCGAGTTGCCGCCTCTGGATGTGCTCTTCAACTGCGCCGGCTACGTGGCCGGTGGCAGTCTGCTCACCGGCTCGGATGCCGACTGGGAGCTGTCACTGGCGCTCAACGTCACCGCCATGGCGCGCCTGACTCGCGCCCTGCTGCCGGCCATGATCGACCACGGTGGCGGCAGCATCATCAACATGGCCTCGGTGGCCTCGAGCCTCAAGGGCGTGCCCAACCGCTGCGCCTACGGCACCACCAAGGCCGCGGTGATCGGCCTGACCAAGTCGATCGCCGCCGACTACATCGACCAGGGCATCCGCTGCAACGCCATCTGCCCCGGCACCGTGGACTCTCCCTCGCTGCGCCAGCGCATCCGCGACCAGGCCCACCAGCAGGGACGACCGGAGGCCGAGGTACAGGCCGACTTCCTCGCCCGCCAGCCGCTGGGGCGGCTGGGCACCCCGGAGGAAATCGCCGCCCTGACCACCTATCTCGCCGCGGACGAGTCCGGCTACACCACCGGCACCGCCCAGGTCATCGACGGCGGCTGGCTGATCTGAACTGCAAGGAGACCCCATGAAACTGCTGCGCTTCGGCCCCCGGGGCCACGAGAAACCCGGCCTGCTCGACGCCGACGGCGTGATCCGCGACCTATCGGCCCACCTGCCCGACCTCGACGGCCGGCACCTGGACCACGAGACCCTGGCCCGACTGGCCGAGCTCGACTCCTCGCGCCTGCCCGAGGTCCCGGCCGACACCCATCTCGGCCCCTGTGTAGGGCGCGTCGGCAAGTTCATCTGCATCGGCCTCAACTACTCCGACCACGCCGCCGAGACCGGCGCCCAAGTGCCGCCGGAGCCGGTGGTCTTCAACAAATGGACCAGCGCCATCTGCGGTCCCGACGACGATGTCATCATCCCCCGCGACTCCACCAAGACCGACTGGGAAGTGGAGCTCGGCGTGGTGATCGGCAAGGAGACCCGCTACGTCAGCGAGGACCAGGCCATGGACTCCGTGGCCGGCTACTGCGTGGTCAACGACGTTTCCGAGCGCGAGTTCCAGCTCGAGCGCAGCGGCAGCTGGGACAAGGGCAAGGGGTGCGACACCTTCGGTCCCCTGGGCCCCTGGCTGGTGACCCCGGACGAGGTCGCCGACCCCCATGCTCTCGACCTCTGGCTGGAGGTAGACGGCCAGCGCTACCAGGATGGCAATACCCGCACCATGGTTTACCGGATCCCCTTCCTGATCAGCTATCTCAGCCGCTTCATGAGCCTGCAGCCAGGCGATGTCATCTCCACCGGCACACCGCCTGGAGTGGGCATGGGCCAGCAGCCACCAACTTACCTGAAGCCCGGCCAGCGCATGCGCCTGGGCATCGAGGGGCTCGGCGAGCAGCACCAGGCCGTCGTCGCCGAACCCGCACGCTAACCGGAGGCCGTCATGCGAACCGTCGTCTGCCAAGAGCCCGGCCGGCTGATCCTCGAGGACCGCGCCGCCCCATCATGCGGGGCCGGCGAGGCCCTGCTGCGCATCCGCCGGGTCGGGGTGTGTGGCACTGATATCCACGCCTTCGGCGGCAATCAGCCCTATTTCCAGTATCCGCGGGTACTCGGCCACGAGCTGGCCGGCGAGATCGTCGCCGTGGGCGACCAAGTCGACCCGGCGCTGGTAGGCCGCAACGCTTACGTGATTCCTTACCTGCACTGCGGAGACTGCCGGGCCTGTCGCCAGGGCCGTACCAACTGTTGCCGGCACATGCAGGTGATCGGTGTCCATCGTGACGGCGGCATGTGCGATCGCTTGGCGGTGCCCGTAGAGCAGCTCGTGACCTCCGACACCCTGCCTCTGGACCAGCTGGCCCTGGTCGAGTGCCAGGCCATCGGCGCCCACGCGGTGCGCCGCAGCGAGCTCAGCGAGGGTGAGCTCGCCGTGGTGGCCGGCGCCGGCCCCATCGGCATGGGCGTAGCGCAGCTGGCACGCGAGCGAGGAGCCAGAGTGGTGGTGGTCGACACCAACCCCGAGCGCCTGGCCTTCTGCCGCGATCGGCTCGGTATCACAGACACGTTGAATCCCCTCGAGGAGGACGTTGCCGCGGCCCTGCAGGCCATCAGCGATGGCGAGCTGGCCGACGCGGTGTTCGATGCCACGGGCAACCCCACCGCCATGCAGCAGGGATTCGACCTGGTCGGCCATGCCGGCCGCTACGTGCTGGTTAGCATCGTCAAGGCGGACATCACCTTCCACGATCCGGATTTCCACCGCAAGGAGATGAGCCTGCTCTCCAGCCGCAACGCCACCCGGGCGGACTTCGACGAGGTATGCCGGCTGATGGAAGCGGGCCGCCTCCCGGCCAGCGCCATGATCACCCACCGCACCGAGCTGGGTGACTTCCCCGACGACATGCCCGCCTGGTGCGCCCCGGGCAGCGGCGTGATCAAGGCCATGATAGAGCTCGATTCCCCAGGATACGTTTCAGCGGAGGCCGACAATGCCCCACACCATCGCCAGTGACAGCGGCCAACTGGCCAGCCTGCGCGTGCACGCCGCTGATAACGTGCGTGTCGCCCTCAAGGACCTGCCAGCCAGCAGCGAGATCGACGCTGATGGCCGCACCCTGCGCCTGGATGAGGCGATCCGCCACAAGCACAAGTTCACGGTCCGGCCGCTCGACACGGGCGAGGCCGTGATCATGTACGGCGTCACCGTGGGCCGCGCTACCCGACCGATCCCTGAAGGCGCGGCCATCACCACCGAAAATACCGAGCACGGCACGGCCACCACCCAGCCACAGGCGCGGCGCGGCGAGTGGCAGGCCCCCGACGTCACGGCCTTTCGCGACACCACCTTCGACGGCTACCACCGCCCCGATGGTCAGGTGGGCACCGCCAACATCTGGCTGGTGGTCCCCCTGGTGTTCTGCGAGAACCGCAATATCGAGGTGCTGCGACAGTGCGTGGCCGACGCCCTGGGCGACGACCCCTTCCGCGACTACAAGCGCATGGCCCGCGAGCTGCTCCACGGCGCCACCGGCCAGGCGCCGGCCGAGCCGCCCGGTGAGCGGCTCTTCCCCAACGTCGACGGGGTGCGATTCCTCACCCACACCCTGGGCTGCGGCGGTACCGATGACGATGCCGAAGCGCTGTGCCAACTGCTGGCGGGCTACATCAGCCACCCCAACGTGGCCGGCGCCACGGTGCTGAGCCTGGGTTGTCAGAAGGCCCAGATCGGCATGCTGCGCGACGCCGTGGCCGAACGCGACCCCGACGGTCTGCGCCCGGTGCACTACCTGGAGCAGCAGGGAAGCACAAGCGAGGAGGCGCTGATCCGCGAGGCGCTGACCACCATCTTCGACGGCCTGGCCGAGGCCAACACCGTCACGCGAGCCCCGGCACCGCTCTCGGCGCTGACCCTGGGCGTGGAGTGCGGCGGCTCCGACGGCTTCTCCGGGCTCTCCGCCAACCCCTTGGTAGGGGCTGTGGTCGATCGCCTGGTAGCGCTGGGTGGCAGCGGCATCCTCAGCGAGTTTCCTGAACTGTGTGGCGTGGAACACGAGCTGATCGCCCGTTGTACCGACGACACCGTGGCAAGCCGCTTCCAGGACCTGATGGAGGCCTACCAGCAGCACGCCGCACGGGTAGGCGTCGACTTCTCGATGAACCCCTCCCCCGGCAACATCCGCGACGGCCTGATCACCGATGCCATGAAGTCCGCCGGCGCCGCCAAGAAGGGCGGCGACAGCCCAGTGGTGGCCGTGCTTGACTACACCGAACCCCGCACCAAGGCTGGCCTCAATCTGCTCTGCTCACCGGGAAATGACGTGGAGTCGACGACGGCACTTGCGGGTTCCGGTGCCAACCTGATCCTCTTCACCACCGGGCTGGGCACGCCCACCGGCAACCCGGTCACCCCGGTCATCAAGATCTCCAGCAACAGCGAGCTGGCCGCGCGCATGGGCGACGTCATCGACTTCGACGCCGGCCCCATCATCCGCGGAGAGACCCGCATCGACGCGCTGGCAGAGCAGCTGCTGAGACTGTGCATCGACGCCGCCTCAGGGCGCTACCAGCCCCGTGCGGTGCAGCTGGCGCAGTACGACTTCATCCCCTGGAAACGTGGGGTTTCCTTGTAACGACACTCATCCTGACAGTGGAGGCAGGTAACGACACTGCACGATCGAAAGGGCCCGCTGCATGAGCAGCGGGCCCTTCTTCGCAATGGCTCCTACTGGCGGCGGGTAGGGGACTCACTCCTCAACGGTGAGACGCTTCTTGAGCTGCATGTAGGTGCCATAGTGACGGTCCAGATGGCGCCTCATGGCCGCCTCGGCGGCGTCCGGGTCGCGGGATTCGATGGCCTCGACGATCTCGATGTGGGCCGCCAGCGCCGCCTTATCCTCATCCTTTTGCTGCAGCACCTGGGCGCGACGATCGTCGAGCCACTCGGAGAGCGCCACGTGGATGGCATCGAAGATAGGGTTGCGGGCGATGCTCGCCAGCACACCGTGGAAGTCGTTATCGGAGCGCTTGAAGCGCGCCTCGTCGCCTACGGCGTCATGATTCTCCTGCAGGGCCCCACGCAGGCGAGCCAAGTCCTCCTCTCCGGCGTAGCGCGCCGCATAGCGGGCCAAGGAGAGCTCGAACAAGGCCCGGGCCTCCTGAAAGTACTGCTGGCCATCAGGCTTGGAGAGCAGCTGGCGGGTTACCCCGGAGAGCCGCGCCATCACCGCCTCGGCGGTGGGCCGGATGACTCGTGCCCGGGTACCGCTGTTGATGGCGATAAGGCCCAGCTGCTGCAAGTAGAACAACGCCTCACGCACCGCCGGACGGCCGACGCCGAACTGCTCCATCAACTCTCGCTCGGAGGGCAGTTGATCGTTCTCGCCAAGCCGCCCCTCGAGGATATCCGCCTCGAGCTGCTCGGCGACCTGTTCGGAGAGCGTCTTGCGCTCGATCCGATATCGGGACATGGGCTGGTTCTCCTGGTTGATCCGCTGCTTGACCGCCATGTTACTGCATTTGCCCCTACCCCCGCTCAGGCCAGAGGCTGCAATGCCGGAACATTCAGGGTCTCTGCCAGTTCGGCGTAAGCGCGTTGGTTGGCGCTGTCCAGCGGGATACCCTCAGCGTCGCGGCGCGCCAGGCAGTTCCACTCCCGATCCCCGGGCGCCAGTACCTCGCTGCCGGCCATGGCGGGACGGGAACGAAGATCCGCGAGATATTCGCTCAGGCAGGCCTGAAAGGTCGACGCCTCGGTGAAGGCGGCGGGGTTCATCGCCAAGACGAAATGCCCGATACCACGCGGGGTCGACATGTCCGGCCCACCCATGGGCAGTAGTCGAAAACCGTTGAGCATTCCGGAAAGTGTCGAACTGAGCACCTCGACCATGCCACCGAGTCCCGCCCCCTTAAAGCCGAAGTCGCTACCGCCAAGGGGCAGGAGTGCCGCCACCTCATCGGGCTGACGAGTCACTTCTCCCCGGGCATCCGCAGCGACCTGATCAGGAAGCTCACGGCCGATGGCGCCATACTGCTGGACACGGTTCCATGGCACCGAGCTGGTCGCCATGTCAAGCAGGTAGGGCGACTCCCCCGCTACAGGGGCGGCGAAGGCGATGGGATTGGTCCCGTGAAAGGGCGTCTTGCCTTCGTGCAGGAGCACGAAGGGATCGGAATTGCAGAAGGCCATGCCGATCAGGCCTCGCTCGGCGGCCGCCAGGGCATAACAGCCTGCCGCGCCGAAATGCGAAGAATGCCCAACGGCCACCGCCCCGAGCCCGACCTCCTCGGCCATGTCCCCGGCATGTGACATCGCGGTGTACGCGGCCAAGTGACCGAAACCATTGTCGGCATCCAGAAAGCCGGTCGCCGGCAGTCGGCGACTGAAGCGCATCTCGGGATGCCCGCTGATCCTTCCGCCTTGCAGCGCCTTGAGGTAATGAGGAAGCAGCCGCAGACCATGGCTGTCGGTCCCCATTCGCGAGGCCGTGACCAGGGCCCGAGTCACGGCCACAGCCGAAGCCTCATCGGCACCGGAACGGACCAGTGCCGCCTTGATGAAATTTTCCAGATCGTCGACAGGGACCCGGAACTCCTGCATTTGCTGTTTCATCGATCGGGTTTCCTTTTTCCTCTCGTGGAAGCGTGGCTCACCGATAGACCAGAGTCGGCAGCCACAGCGAGATCGCCGGAATGAAGGTCACCAGCAGCAACGAAATCACCAGCGGAATCAGGAACGGCAGGGTGCCACGCATGCACTTTTCAAAGGAGATGTTCGACACCCGCGAGAGCACGTAGAGCACCATGCCGACAGGCGGCGTCAGCAGGCCGATCATCAGGTTGAGGACCATGATCACCCCGAAGTGGACCGGGTCGACCCCGGATGTCACCGCCAGCGGCAGCAGTACCGGCACCAGGATAGTAATGGCGGCAATGGTCTCCATGAAGCAACCGACGATAAGCAGCACGATGTTGATGATGATCAGTGTGGCCACAGGGTTATCGGCGAGGGGTCCGAGCAGGTTGACCACTTGCTGAGCGACCTGGTTGCTGGTCAAGATCCAGGCGAAGATCGAAGCCCCTGCGACGATCAGCAGGATAACAGCCGTGGTCTCGATAGTTTCCATGCTGACCTTCATCAGCCGCCGCCAGGTCAGGATGCGATACACCACGCCACCCAGAAAGAGTGCATAGACCACGGCGGCGATGGCAGCTTCGGTGGGAGTAAAGGCCCCGGTCATGATGCCGCCGACGATGATGACCGGGGTAAACAGCGACAGGATGGCGCGTTTGAAGGTCTGCCCCAGCACCGACCAAGAGAAAGCCGCGTCACGCTGATAGCCGCGACGCCTTGCCAGGAAGAATATCATCAGCATCAGCACCAGGCCCATCAGCAGTCCAGGGACCAAGCCGGCCACGAACAACTGGCCCACCGATACCGAAGCCATGACACCATAGATCACCATGGGCAGACTGGGCGGAATGATAGGACCAATGGTCGATGACGCCGCAGTGATGCCCACCGCGAATTCCTCGTCATAACCGGCTTCGCGCATTGCTTTGATTTCAATGGTGCCCAGGCCACCGGCATCGGCCACGGCGGCACCCGACATGCCAGAGAAGACGATGCTGGCACCGACGTTGACGTGACCGAGCCCGCCACGCATCCAGCCCATCAATGCCTTGGCAAAGTCGAAAATACGCGTAGTGATACCACCGTTATTCATCAGGTTGCCGGCGAGAATGAAGAACGGAATCGCCAACAATGGAAAACTATCGATGCCGCTGATCATGCGCTGAGCGACCACTACCTCGGGCACGCTCCCGGACAACGCCACATAGAGCAGACTGGATCCCCCCAGGCTGACGGCAATGGGCACACCAAGTACCAGCAGGGTGAAAAGCATACCGAAGAGAAAAAACAGGTACTGCTCGGTGACCGCCAGGACGATGCAGCCAAGGATGGCAAGCGCCGCGAGCACTGGTGGCACCAGGGTGCCGTGCCGCCTCAGGGTCAGGATATTGGACATGGAAAGGCTCTCTCGGTCGACGTTATCACGGTGAATCCAGCAGCTCACTGGAACCGCTGTGCCAGTGGCGGATGGCTAGCTGAACGGCGCGGACCAGCATCAGCACGAACCCCAGCATCACGATGTAGTAGAGATAGCTCTTGGGGATATCCACGGATGCCATCAGCGCCGTGGTCAGGCTGGACAGATTGAAGGTGAGCCATACCATGGCGGCAAAGAAGGCAATGTTGACCAGATCCACCAGTGTCGAAGCCGTTCGGGCCATCCACAACGGCATGTAGCGATAGAAGAACTCGACGGCGATCTGGGACCCCTTTCTCACCGTCATGGCGCCGCCCATGAAGCCCACCATCACCAAGAGGTAGCGGGCTATTTCCTCTGTCCAGGCAATGGAATTGCCCAGTACGTAGCGGCTAAAAAATTGGACGAAGACGTCCAGCGCCAGCACCCAGAACACCACAAGGGTGGCGTAATCCTCAACACCGTAGTCCCGCCACTCGAAGGCATCGTCTTCCTCGATCTGAAAACCGGAATCCCCGTCAGGCCATTTTTCTGTTGTCATATGATAGCTCCACAGAGAGCGCCACCCCATTGAAGGGGTGGCGCGTCGGCAACAAGAAGGAGATTACTGACCGATCGCCTGAAGACGGTCGTAGGTTTCCTGATCCCAGGTAGCGTCTTCACCAGTATGGTAGGGAATCACTGCTTCGCGGAAGGGCGTGGTATCGACTTCATTTACGGTCACCCCTTGATCCTCGAACCAGGCGACGAGGTCCTCCTCGGACTGGAGAATGTCTTCGGTGATCTCCTCACCGGCTTTCATGTAGACCTCGCGGAAGATCTCGCGATCCTCTTCGGACAGGCTATCCCAAAGCGATCCGCTGGCGATGGTGATCAACGAATCGGTGATGTGTCCGGTCAGGTTGATGTAGTCCTGCACCTCATAGAATGCCTTGGCCTTGATGGTGGGCAGCGGGTTCTCCTGAGCGTCGACCACGCCTTGCTGCAGTGCCAGATAGACCTCGGCGAAGGCGATAGGGGTGGGATTGGCACCGACCGCCTCGGGGAACATCATGTACATGGGCGCATTGGGCGTGCGGATCTTCAGATCCTGCATGTCCTCGGGGGTATTGATCGGCTTGTTGGAGGTGACGTGGCGCCGGCCATAATAGTTCATGGCCAGTGGCACGTTGCCGGTGGCGTCCTGGTAGCCCTGGGCGATCTCCTTGAAGAGCTCGCTGTCGGCATAGGCCTGCCAGTGGTCGAAGTCGCGGAACATGTAGGGTGCACCGGCGATGCCGATCGGACCGTAGAAGCGACCGGCGAACTGGTTGCCGGTATAGATCAAGTCAACGGTCCCCAGCTGCAGGCCTTCGTTGATATCCGCTTCCTTGCCCAGCGAGGAGGCCGGATGCACGTTGATGGAGTAGCGGCCATCGGTGCGCTTCTCGATCTGCTCTGCCGCCCACAGGGCCCATTCGTGGTAGGGCTCCGTTGTCTCGTAAACGTGGGCGAAGTTCAGCTCCTTGGCCTGGGCGGCACCGCCCAGGCTGACGCCGCCGGCGATTAGAAGGACCGTCATCACCCGGGACAGCGTGAACTGGCGTTGGTTCTTGTCGCTCATGTTGTACTCCTCACAACCGTTGAGTTTGTTCTGTTTATGGCTGGAATGGTGGCGCATCCATGATCGGTTCGATGGCTCTCGCGTGCTTACCTGAGCGTCTGTCTGTATACGTATCATACCACCGATTTCAAACTAGCCCTTCCCGCAGCCCCGCGCAACCAGCGGCGGACCTATCGGCATGCGCCTTTAGTGGAAGGTGCGGTGCAAACGTTGTAACAGGTCCGGCGCTCCGAAGCCGCCTGCCTTGGTCATCACACGGCGCATCGGCTCTCCATCGAGACAGCCAAGCGCCACGCCGGGCGCCCACTCCGCCTCCACGCTGATCGATGTGACACCGAGTCGCGACAGCGTGGCCATGGCGATATCCCCACCGGTCAGAAACAGCAGGGTCTCTCGGCCATGCGGCCAGCCCTCCAGAGTGCGCGCAACGCCTTCGGCCATGGCCTGCGCCACCTCTGCGGCTCCGACCATGTCGGTGTCACCCAGCGCCCCCGAGGTGCCGCCACCGGATATCGTGCCGGGCACTAGCAGCGCAGCATCACCCGCCGGGATAGCGCACGACGGGCTCAGCGCCTCAATCACCGGCAGCGACGGTACCTCGCAACGCAACCTGGCAAGCTGCTCGGCGGCTCGCGGGCTTCGCGAGCCCACTACATAGAGCACTGCCCTCACACTGGACAGGGAACGATGGTTGGCACGCAGACGCCCGAAGCATCGCTGCGCCATGGCCGTGGCCAGGCCTGCTGCCCCCACCATCAGCCGAGGAATACCAGCCGCCAGCGTCGCGTCATAGAGACGAGCCAGAGCTCGGTCGCTATCAGCATCTGCCACCGCATCACCCTGGGGCAATGCGCCCTCATCACCGGCGTAGCGGGCCAGCGTCATCCCGCCAGCGTTGAAGGCGCTGTCGAGCGGGCCGCTCAGCGGCGCCGAACGCGCATCGGCCTGATAGGCGCTGTCGGCCAGGCGAACGCCATCCACCCAAACCTGCGCATCACGCACCACGCGGCCCTGGGCGGGTACCGCCGGGGCCAGCAGCAAGGCTCGCCCCGTCGCTTCGCGCATGGCAAGGCACTCGGCCACTATCTGGCCGCGCAGGGTCGAATCGATCTTCTTGAACCAGGCAGCCGGCGTAGCCCTTGCGAGGCGACGGGTCGTGTCGGCAACCCGTTGGGCGGCCTCTGCGGCGCCCAGATGACGGGATTGGGTGTTCACCGCAATCACATCAGGCCAGGCGCCTTCCCAGCTCGCCAACACGTCGTCCAGCACCGCCGGAGAGATCACCACCCGCGCATCGGCGCCTCGCGCGGCAAAGGGGGCCGTGGCATCCAGCGCGCCGGTCAGGTCATCGGCAACGATGGCCAGCCGGCAGCCGGTCATGCGCTGGTTCATGGCGCTGACGCCTCATCTCTGCCTGCCACCAGGCGACGCGCATAGGCGATGGCGGCGCCCATGTTGGTGGCATCCGCCTTGCCCTGCCAGGCGATGTCGAAGGCGGTACCGTGATCCACCGAGGTCCGCTGGATCGGCAGGCCGAGACTGACATTCACCGTCGTGTCGAAGGCGATCAGCTTGACCGGGATATGGCCCTGATCGTGATACTGCGCCACCACCAGGTCGAACTCGCCCTGCGAAGCACGATAGAAGACGGTGTCGGCGGAGATCGGGCCACTGATGTCGAACCCACGCGCCTTGAGGGCCTCGACGGCCGGCGCGATGTAGCGCATGTCCTCGTCGCCGAAAATACCGCCTTCGCCGCAGTGCGGATTGAGGCCGGCCACCGCAATGCGCGGGTTGGCCATTCCCAGGGACTTGAGATGTTCGTGCCCGGCCTCGACGGTGGCGATGATCCGCTCGGGCGTCACCCGGTCGATGGCCTCGCGCAGCGACACATGAGTCGACACATGCAGGGTCGACAGGTGCTCGGAGGCCAGCAGCATGAACGATGACGGCGCGCCGGTCAGCGCGGCCAGCATCCCGGTGTGGCCGTCATAATGGTGGCCAGCCGCATGCAGCGCGGCCTTGTTGAGTGGCGCGGTGACGATCACCCCGGCCCGGCCGCTCTGCACCAGTTCCACGGCTGACCGGACGCAACGAAAGGCCATGTCGCCGGCAGCGGCACTGATCTCGCCATCGGGAATCCCGACACCTTCCGGCGCCTCGACCACGGCGACAGCCACGCTGTCATCGTCCTGCGCTTTCTGGTCGAGCGGAACGAAGGTGAGCGTGGTTCCGATGGTGTCCGCGGCACGACGATAGATCGCCGGGTCACCGACGACCAGGCTGCTGGCCCGTTCAGCCGACGACATGGCCGCCAGGGCACGACAGATGATCTCCGGCCCGATACCGGCCGGGTCTCCCATGGTGATGGCGATGTCGTAGGTGTGCGATGAATGTTTCATGGCATCAGTTGCCCACCGTTGACTTCGATCACCTGGCCTGTGACATAACCGCTCATGCTTTCGGTGCCCAGAAATACGTAGGCGCCAACACACTCCTCAGCACTGCCCAGACGGCCCTGGGGAATCGACGCCCGTGCCGCCTCCATCTGGGTATCATTGGAGTGGCGCTCGTGGAAATCCGTGGTGATCACGCCGGGTGCCACGGCATTGACACGGATATTGTCGCCGGCGAGTTCCTTGGCCATGTTGCGGGTCAGGGTGGTCACGAACCCCTTCGCCGAGGCGTAGAGACCCGCGCCGGGACCACCGCCATTGCGCGCGGCAATCGAGCCGGTATGGATGATGTTGCCGCGACCGGCGCGACGGAAATAGGGCAACGCGGCTCGGCTGGCCATCACTACCGACCGGGCGTTGAGGTCCATCACGCGGTCATACTGCGTATCGTCCATCTCATCCAGCGTTACCCGGCCAAGCATGTCGCCGGCATTGTTGATCAGCAGGTCCAGACCGCCAAGCCGCTCGGCGGCCTCGTCGACCAAGCGAGTGGCTTCGGCTGAACGGCTGATGTCACCCTTCACCGTAAAGGCTTCGCCATGCGTTTCGCGTATCGCCTTGGCCACGGCTTCAGCGCCCTCGGCACTGGCGTGGTAATGCACCGCCACATGAGCCCCAAGGGCACCGAGCTGTCTGGCCACGGCAGCCCCGATACCCCGGCTTGCGCCGGTCACCAGTACGCGCTTGCCTTTCCATTCCTCCAGCATTGCCGTCTCCCGTTCTTGTCGGTAGGGGTGGGGGCTCCTCTCTTGGCATCAGGCTATCGGGCATCAGGCTATCGACCCGGGGCCACGCCATGGACTAGAGTGAAGCCATTGGCATACCTGTCATACATCACTACACCAATAACATGATAGTCGAGCGCTGGCGAGATGCCAGCGACCTTTCCCAGGAGGCTCCATGACCCTTTCCGACGCCCACCATCGTCCGGCATCAGACTATCTGCCAAACGACCTTGAGCGCGCCCTACTGGTAGGCCGCGCCTGGTGCGAGTCCCCACGCCCCGGGCCGGTACTCTTCGTGATCCGTGACGGTGAGGCCATTGATGTCACCCATCTTGGCCCCACGATGGCCGATCTGCTGGATCATGCCGATGTGGAGAGCACCCTGCGGCATACCGATGGGGCCTCGCTGGGGTCCGTAGAAAGCCTGTTGGAAAACTCATTATCCACGCCCCAGCGTCCGCCCTTCCTGCTGGCACCCTGCGATGTCCAGGCGGTGAAGGCCTGTGGCGTCACTTTCGCGGTGAGTCTGCTGGAGCGGGTCATCGAGGAACAGGCCGGCGGCGACGCGACACGGGCCAGCGAGCTGCGTGCCGAACTTCAGGCGCTCATCGGCAGCAACTTGTCACGCATCGTGCCGGGTTCTGAAGAGGCGATGGCGCTCAAGCGAGAGCTTCAGGCCCGTGGCGGCTGGTCACAGTACATGGAAGTGGGAATTGGCCCGGACGCCGAGGTATTCACCAAGGCACAGCCGCTCTCTTCGGTGGGCTTCGGGGCCAGCGTGGGCCTTCACCCGGCATCGCAGTGGAACAACCCCGAACCGGAAATCGTCCTGGCGGTTGATAGCCACGGCAATGTCAAAGGCGCGACACTCGGCAATGACGTCAACCTGCGCGACATCGAGGGGCGCAGCGCCCTTCTGCTCGGCAAGGCCAAGGACAACAATGCATCGAGCGCCATTGGTCCCTTCATCCGACTATTCGACAACCGCTTCGGTATCGATGAAGTACGCCGGGCGCAGGTCTCGTTACGCATCGAGGGGCAAGACGATGGCTTCCGGCTGGAGGGCGAGAGCGACATGGCCGAAATCAGCCGTGACCCCCTGGACCTGGTGAAGCAGACCCTGGGCACCCACCACCAGTATCCCGACGGTGTCATGCTCTACCTTGGCACCATGTTTTCCCCGATCCAGGACCGAGACGGCGAGAGCCAGGGCTTCACCCACCACCTCGGTGACATCGTCACAATCTCGACACCCGCCCTTGGAGCGCTGGTCAACAACGTCGGCAGAAGTGATCAGCTCCCGCCCTGGACCTACGGCATACGCGAACTGATGCGATACCTCGCCGGCCGCTGAGCGTCTCGGCGGACAACGCCTGCCCCTTTCTTTGTCAGGAGGGGCGAAACCGTGCGGCCAGCTTGCGCATAGCGTCGGTCAATAGCAGTGCATCCACACCCACGCCGACGAAAGTGCAGCCCGCGTCCACGTAGCCGCGTGCCGCTTGCTCATCCAGGGTGATGATGCCTGCCGCCTTGCCGGCCGCGCGAATCCGGGCAATGGCCGACTCGATGGCGCGCACCACCTCCGGATGCCCCGGCTGGCACCGGTAGCCCATCGCGGCCGACAGGTCGGCAGGACCGATGAAGATGCCATCGACCCCCTCCACAGCGGCGATCGCTTCGATCTCTTCGAGGGCGCCAGGGCTCTCCACCTGCAGGATCAGGCATACTTCGTCATCCGCTTGCTCCAAATAGTCCTCTATCTGCCCCCACCGCGACGCGCGCGCCAGCATGCTGCCCATACCCCGAATCCCCTCGGGCGGATAACGCGTTGCAGCAACCAGGGCGGCAGCTTGTTGGGCACTCTCCACCATAGGGATGAGAAGGTTCTGCACACCGATATCCAGATACTGTTTGATCAGCACCGGATCACCATAAGGCGGCCGAACCACCGGCTGACTATCGTAGGGAGCGACAGCCTGTAATTGGCCCAGGAGACTCTGCACGTCATTAGGGGCATGCTCGCCATCCAGTAGCAGCCAGTCGAAGCCGGCGGTAGCCGCCAGCTCGGCGACATAAGGACTCGCCAGCCCCAGCCAGATCCCGGTCATGACCTCACCGGCCAGCAGCCGTTGCTTGAAGTCGTTCGTGGGCATTTGCATGGGTCAAGATTCCTTGTTGAGGACGGGTGCCCCGGAAGGGGCCAGCAACGTCAGCCGGTCGCCGGCAGGTAGGGGGCGCCCGCCAGGCGGCGGACTTCGACGTGGGAGAGCCAGTCGATGTCCCGGGCACGGGCCTCGAGGCGGTGGATCACCGCGTCGCTGTCGCGGGGCGACTGCTCGTCCAGGCAGATCACCACCGTGACCGCGCCCTCCAGGTAGTGCAGCTCCATCTCGCGGATCTCCGGCCAGACATCCAGCGCCGCCCAGCGCTCCGCCAGGGCCGCCTCCACCTCGGGGCGCAGTGGCAGTCCCGGGAAGCGGCTGGGATCGCCCTCTCCGGCATCGTCCTCGGGGTCGATGTGGAAGGTAAGGTCGGTGAGGGCGGGGAAGGCATTGCGCAGGCAGCGGCTCACCTCGTTACCGATCTCGTGGCCCTCGGAGACGCTGATCCGCGGCGACACCACCACGTGCAGGTCGAGCATGGTGTGTCCGGCCGACTGGCGGGTGCGCAGGTCGTGGATGCCCTCGACGCCGGCCACGCTTTTCGCCACCTGGCGCATCTCCTCCTGGGTGGCCACCGGCAGGGCGGTATCCACCAGCTCCCGGCCCGACTCCCACAGCAGGTCCCAGCCCACCTTGCCGACCATCATGCCGACGATCACTGCCGCCACGGTGTCGATCCAGGAGGCGCCGAACTGGCTGCCCACCAGGGCGACCATCACCACGCCAGTGGAGAGCACGTCGCTGCGGTGGTGCCAGGCGTTGGCCTCGAGCATCTTCGAGCCGATGCGGCGCGCCACCCGGCGTGTCACGTGGAAGAGCCACTCCTTGGAGACTAGCGCCAGGGCCGTCAACAGGATCGCCCAGACGCCGGGCGGCGGAATCTCGGCGGCAGAGAACAGGCGCGCCACGCTCGACCAGGCGATACCGCCGGCCACGAAGATCAGCACGCTGCCCAGGAACAGGGTGGCCAGGGTCTCGATGCGGCCGTGGCCGTAGTGGTGGTCGTGGTCGGGCCCCTGGTGACCATAGTGGGAAGCGGCGAGCACGAAGCAGTCGGTCACCAGGTCGGAGAAGGAGTGTATGCCGTCGGCGATCAGCGCGGCGGAGCCGACCATCCCGCCGACAATGATCTTGGCCACACCGAGCAGGGTGTTGACCACCACGGACAGGAAGGTAACGCGCTGTGTCGCCTGATGCTTTTCGGGGTTGGTCTGCATGATCGTTCCTTGGGACGCTCCCCTGGACAAGCCGCCGGACGAGGCGGCCAGCAAATGGTACCGAAAAGGTCCAAATTGGCACAAGGCATCGATGTGCCCGATGTCTCCCCATGCGCTTGGTCGCCACATTTTTTCGGGATGGTGGTCAGCAGGTGATGGAAAGCCCCCGCGCCTTGAAGGTTTCCAACTGGTCGCGGTAGCTGAGCCAGGGCTTGTTATATCGCTCACCGGGATTTCCTGCCGTCGTCCTCATCGTTTACGTCACCGCCTGTTCCACCACCGCCCCGGCCAGCTGATTGCGGGTCTCGCCGGCCTCGCCCAGGCGGGCCTTGAGTCGGTCGCATAGGGCCATCAGTTCGTCGACTTGTTCGATTATCCGTCGTTGCTCTTCAAGCGGAGGAACTGGCACCGTGCAGCTTCGTAGCTGAGTTTTGTTAATGGAGGCAAGGTTGGTTGTCTGCTTGCTTGAGTCAGCGAAATACTCCCTGGCAAAGCCAGAATTAAGATATTTCTCAATCCACTGTTCATTTTGCTCGCCCAAAATGAGTCTAGCGCGAAACACATGGTTTTGATGGGCCATCGGATCGATTTCTGCATTCCATATAGCCGTTCTTCCCACCTTGTCCCAGTCGCCACCCTCAGTAATCAAAAGGTCTCTCTTTTTGACCGAGTATTTTTCCGCCTCATCGCAGGCTATTTCAATTTCCTTGACTTCGCTAAGATCAAGCCTTCCTCTTTGGACATTAGCCACCCTTAGATAGGGAAGCCAAGTAGTCTTCTTTCCATTATTTTTTTTCCCCTTTGCAATACCGCTCTGGATATCGGTGATGTCATCCATACGTGATATGACCCATCCAGCGGGTATCTCAAAGGGATATTCATTGTCAGCTATTTCTGGCAGTGGCTTCTGTTTTCTGATCTTCCCTTCCTTAACCAGCCGAGCCTTCTCCTCGGCGATTCGCTCCAGCAGCACGCTGGCGGGTTCGTCTTCAGAGTTCTGTGGCACCAGCCGCCCCATCACCGCCAGCTGGAGGATGGTCTGCTTGAGCTTGTCGATGCTGGCTTCGGTGGTGAAAAGCGTATCGAAATGCTCCACAACAAGCGGTGGCTTTTTTCTGTCTTCGGTGGTGTCTTCAGCATGGCCGAGGGCGTCGCCGAGGATGGTCTTGAGCTGGTCGCGGAGTTCCTGGATCTCGGCCTGCTGGCGGGCGTAGGTCGCCAGCAGTTCGTCGGGGTCGTGGCTGATCTGCTCGCCCTGGTGGGGGTTCTTGATGTCCAGGTTGTAGTGGCGCGCCTCGATCTCCTCGATGGGCACACGCCAGGCCTGCTCGGTCTCCTGGCGGCCGGCGAAGCCGTCTGATTCGCTGCCCCACCAGTCTATCTCGGCCTGGAACTCCTCGACCTTCATCGGCCGGGTCTTGCTATAGTTCTTCACGCCCTCGGGGTAGGGGTGCTCGTAATACCACACGGCCTCGGTGGGCCGACCCTTGGTGAAGAACAGCAGGTTGGTCTTGATACCGGTGTAGGGATTGAACACCCCGTTGGGCAGGCGAACGATGGTGTGCAGGTTGCACTCGGTCAGCAGCTTCTCCTTGAGGCGGGTCTTCATGCCCTCGCCGAACAGGAAGCCGTCCGGCAGCACCACCGCGGCACGGCCGTTATCCTTGAGCAGGTGAATGAACAGCGTCAGGAACAGATCGGCGGTCTCGCGGGTGCGGAAGGCCTGGGGGAAGTTGGTTTCGATGCCGTCCTCCTCCATGCCGCCGAAGGGCGGATTGGCGACGATGACATCCACCCGCTCCCTGGGGCCCCAGCTGATCAGCGGGCGCGCCAGGGTGTTGTCGTGCCGGATCTGGCTGGGCACCTCGATGCCGTGGAGGATCAGGTTGGTGGTGGCCAGCAGGTGGGGCAGCGGCTTCTTCTCCACGCCGTGGATGCTGCGCTGGAGGACCTGCTCGTCCTGGGGCGTGGTCACGTAGTGCTTGCGCTTGTGCTCGATGGTGCAGGTGAGAAAGCCGCCGGTGCCGCAGGCCGGGTCCATCACGATCTCGTCGAGCCTGGGGTCGACCCGGTCGACCATGAAGCGGGTGACCGCCCGCGGCGTGTAGAACTCCCCGGCGTTGCCGGCGCTCTGCAGGTCCTTGAGGATCTGCTCGTACATGTCGCCCAGCTCGTGGCGCTCGCTGGCCTTGTTGACGTTCACGCCCTCCTGCAGCTTGTTGATGACCTGGCGCATCAGCTGGCCGGACTTCATGTAGTTGTAGGCGTCCTCGAAGACGTTGCGGATCACCACGCCGCGGCTGTCGTCGCCGCGGGGCTGCAGCTGCTGAAGGCCGGGGAACAGCATGGTGTCGACGAAGTCCTTGAGCTCGTCGCCGGTGATGCCCTCGGGATCGGCGGCCCAGTGGCGCCAGCGCAGCGGCTCGGGAATCGGCGAGCGATAGGCGTCATCGAGGATCTCCCACTCCTGCTCGCGGTCATCGAAGATCTTCAGGAACAGCATCCAGACCAGCTGGCCGATGCGCTGGGCGTCGCCGTCCACGCCCACGTCCTTGCGCATGATGTCCTGGATGGATTTGATGGTGCTGCTGATGGCCATGTTCTCGGGTGTTCCCTGGTCTCTGGTGCAAATAGCATAACCGCGATCAGCTGCCGGATTGGTAGAGGGCGTCTTCCAGCTCGTGCAGCGCGCGAGTATAGCCAGGCTTGCCGCCGAAGGCGGTGACCAGCTCGGTGACCGTGCCAATCTCGTTAAAGGGCGCGACGTTGAGCACGTTGATATCCTCGATGGGCGTGATGCCGGCATCGGCGTACTTGTCGACCAGGGATTCCAGCACCTGGCGGGCCTGGCCCTCGTAGCGATTGAAGATATCGCGTTTCCTGACCCGCTCGGCACGCTCGCGGCGGGTCAGCGGCGGGCGGTCGAAGGCGATGTGGCAGATCACGTCGAAGGGGTCGGGCTCGTCGCCGAGCCTGTCGCCCAGCTCCTTGATCAGGTCCTCCCAGAAGATGCCGTTCTCCTCCAGCTCCTCGAGGATCACCTGCTTGCGCTCGGCATCCTGCCAGCGGCGCAGGAAGTCGTCCAGCGAGGCGAACTGCTCCTTGACCTTCTTGCGGGTGTAATCGCGCAGGCTCTCGGTGATCAGCTTGCCGTCCGGGCCCAGGTACTGCACCCGCTCGGTCACCACGCTGACCGCCACGTCGTCGACCACATACTTGCGCCGCGGCTCGGGTTCCGGCGGCGGGCCGAGCGAGCCGGTATCGTCGGTCTCCCAGGTGGCGCCCTCCTCCAGCTCGTAGCCGCCCCAGCCCTCCTCGACGCCTTCTGCCTGGGCGTCGGCGAGCGCCTCGGCGCTATCGCCGGCTTCCACGCCATCCTCCGTCAGTTCATCATCCGGCGCGATGGGGTCGTCGCCCGTCGGCTGGTAGACCTTCACCGGCTCGCCGTCGAAGTCGGGGTCGGCGAACAGCTCGGTGGCCTTCTTGAAATCGAGGATGGTGAACCAGTGCTTGTGGTAGTCGTCGTTGATGCGGGTGCCGCGGCCGATGATCTGCTTGAACTCGGTCATCGACTGGATGCGCTGGTCGAGCACGATCAGCTTGCAGGTCTGGGCGTCGACGCCGGTGGTCATCAGCTTGCTGGTGGTGGCGATGACCGGATAGGTCTCCTCGGGGTTGATGAAGTTGTCGAGCTCCGCCTTGCCCTCGGCCTCGTCGCCAGTGATGCGCATCACGTACTTGCGGTTCTCGGCCACCCGCCTGGGGTTCATGTTCACCAGCGCCTGGCGCATGCGCTCGGCGTGGTCGATGTCCTCGCAGAAGACGATGGTCTTCTGGTAGGGGTCGCTGCCCTCCAGGAAGTCGGTGATCCGGCGGGCCACCAGTTCGGTGCGCTTGCCCAGCACCAGCTGGCGGTCGAAATCCTTCTGGTTGTAGATGCGGTCCTCGATCTCCTGGCCGAGCGTGTCGCGCTGGCCCTTGCTGGGCCGCCAGCCCTGGAGGTCGCGGTCGATATCCACCCGCACCACCTTGTAGGGGGCGAGGAAGCCGTCTTCGATGCCCTGCCTGAGCGAGTAGGTGTAGACCGGCGCGCCGAAGTAATCGATGTTGGAGACCTCTTTCGTCTCCTTGGGCGTGGCGGTCAGGCCGATATGGGTGGCCGAGGAGAAGTATTCGAGGATCGAGCGCCAGGCGGAGTCCACCGCCGCGCTGCCGCGGTGGCATTCGTCGATGACGATCAGGTCGAAGAAGTCCGGCGAGAACTGCTTGTAGATGTTCTGCGCCTCCTCGCTGCCGGTGACCGCCTGGTAGAGCGAGAGGTAGATCTCGTAGGACTTGTCCACCGTGCGGTTGGTGACCTTGGTCATGGCCTGGCCGAACGGCTTGAAGTCGTTGTTCTTCGTCTGGTCGACCAGGATATTGCGGTCGGCCAGAAACAGGATTCGCTTCTTCTGCTTGGCCTTCCACAGCCGCCAGATGATCTGGAAGGCGGTGAAGGTCTTGCCAGTGCCGGTGGCCATCACCAGCAGGATGCGGTCCTGGCCGCGGGCCACCGCTTCCACGGCGCGGTTGATGGCGATGCGCTGGTAGTAGCGCGGGCTTCGGCCGCTGCCGTCATCGTAGTAGGGTTGCTCGACCACCGGGCGCTGGGCGGGGCCGATGCCCTTGTACTGGCAATAGCGCTCCCAGAGTTCATCCGGCGAGGGGAAATCGTCCAGGCCAAGCACAGTCTCGGTCTGGCCACCCAGGCCGGTGCGATCGTGGAACAGGAAGCCGTCGCCGTTGCTGGCAAACACGAAGGGCACGTCCAGGGCGTCGCTGTAGGCCAGCCCCTGCTGCATGCCGTCGCCCAGGGAGTGCTTGTTGTCCTTGGCCTCGATCACCGCAATGGGCTGGTGCTTCTGGTAGCTCAGCAGGTAGTCGGCGCGGCGCCGCTTGCCCCGGGTGTGCAGCCGCCCGCGCACGATGATGCGCCCGGCGGTGAACGACACCTCCTCACGCACCTGCACCTGGATATCCCAGCCGGCACGCTCCAGCGCCGGGGTGATGAACTTGGTGCAGATGTCCCGTTCGCTGAGGGCCTTCATATCCATGGCAGCATCCTGCTCGTCGATGGCGGGTCGGGCGTTGGTTACCCAAGCTTACGCTACCCGATCAGCCTAAGCATCCTGTGCTAGGCTGGGGTCATTCGTCGTGGAGGTTGGACAAGTGCCGGATGAATTACTCAGTTGGACGTAAATGCGTTGTGATGTCAGATTTCGACCAAAGCGGCCATGCTGGAAAAGGCAGCGAGCATCCCGGTCTATGTTATGTGGCATATACTATGAACGGTGTTACGCGCCAATGGGTACAGAGATGATCAGACCATGGGAAGATATTCGAAGATAAGGCAGAGGATTCTTTCGGGAGGCTCAGACACGAATATTGAGTTTTCCCAACTCTGCCAGCTTCTGGCTCGCCTCGGCTTCGAGGAGCGAGTGAGAGGTAGCCATCACATATTCAGTCAGGATGGAGTGGAAGAGATACTGAACCTACAGCCTAAGGGGAGCAGAGCCAAGCCCTATCAGGTCAAGCAGGTTCGCAACATCCTTGTCAAGTACAGATTGGGAGAGACTGATGTCGATTAAGTACGAGTTGATTATCTATTGGAGCGATGAAGACGAGTTCTTCGTCGTTGAAGTTCCGGAGCTTCCAGGCTGCATGGCTGATGGAGAAACCTACGAGCAGGCTGTAGCAAACGCCCAGCAGGTTATTGAAGAGTGGATCGAGACGGCGCGTGAGTTAGGTCGGCCGATCCCGGAGCCGAGAGGCAGGCTTCTTTATGCATAACAAGGCTATACAGCCGAAGTTAGAACTCCGAGCGGAGGAGATGGCCGGTTTACATCAATCCTTGCTGAATGACCGCTGTCTGTCGGATGAGTAATATTATTCTATGCTGATAAAAAATTTAGGCAGCTTTCGACCCAAGCTGACATGCAAAAAAAGCAATGAGGACAACGTAGTGAAGTCTCACGATATAGCTTCCGCGTTATGTACGCTAGATGTTAACCCATGCTTAATGACATAATACACGCCAATTTATACTGAAAAGAGTAATTAGGATGGCAATAGCTCAGCAAAAATTAGTATCTCTAAATGTGCGAAAGCTAAAAAACCTTGTTGAGTTAGATGTCGATTTTAGTGGTTCGCCAATAACCGCAATTCTCGGGCCCAATGGCAATGGCAAGTCGACAGTTCTACACGCACTTGCATGTGCTTATCAGCCGGTTTCCAATGGAGAAAACCATAAGTTTAGTAACTTCTTTCTGCCTAGTACAGATGCGCTGTGGAATGACTCATATCTAGAGATTACTCACACTTACAGAGACGGTGAAAATCTCCACGAAAATATAAAAACAGTCTACGAAAAAATGGCTCGCTGGACACCTAAGTACGCACGACAACCTAAGCGTGAGATATTCTACTTTGGGATTGATAAGTGCGTTCCAATGATTGAGCTAGAAAAAAAACAAGCCAAAATCAACTATTCGACAAATGAAGTTGATGAGAAAATATTTAATATTATACTCAGCAAAGCTTCTCAAATATTAAATAGAAAATATTTAAAGTATAATATCCATACTGCATCACGAAAGGATTTTATCGGAGTTGATGTTGAAGGGCTGAGGTACACGGCTTTAAGCATGAGCGCTGGAGAACAAAAAGTTTTCCATATTTTGACCAAGGTCTACAATGCCCCTAAAAACGCTCTAATTTTGATTGACGAGCTAGATTTGCTTCTTCATGACAAAGCCATGACAACGTTAATTAAAGTAATTCATGCTCGTTCGATAGAAAAAAGTCTCCAAATCGTATTCACGACGCACAGAGAGTCAGTTATTGCATTGTCAGATATTGTAAATATACGCCACTTGGTAAGCACATCTTCTAAAACATTATGCTTTAACGAGACTTACCCTGACGCTATAAATAGATTGACTGGGGAGCAGCCAAAGCCTTTAGAGATTTTTGTAGAAGATGATTTTTCTTCTGCAATAGTGAGCAAAGTTGCTGCTCAGCTAGGTGGTAAGCGTCTTGTTTCTATACAGCGTTATGGAGCTGCGATAAACAGCTTTACCGCAGTTTCAGGCTTGTTGTTTAGCAATCAAGTCATATCTGATTCTTTGTTTGTTTTGGACGGTGATGTTTACTCAACAGAGGAAAAAAAGAGAGACAGGTTAAAGAAGGTGATCACTGGCACAGATGACTTGGCAGAACGATATAGAGAAGCAGCTCTTCAGGCAATAAAGCAGTACCGGTTGCCAGAAAACATCAAGCCTGAGCCATTCCTTCATGGGGTTATCTGCAAAATTGGAAATGTGAAAAACGCTGAGCATCAAGAAATAATTGCAGCAGCTAATGATATTTGTGTTGCAGATGAAAGTCACAGGTACATTGACGATATTATCGAAAAGCTAGGCTTCGATCGCCAAGTAGGTTTAAGTAAGATTGTTGACTTAGTGTCTACAACACCTGATTGGGAAGAATATGTTGCTGATATTTATGAGTGGTTGCAGAACAAGATTCTGCCACTTATTGAGCCAAACTAAGGCGAGGCATAACAAGAAAATCAACTAAGTATCTTTGGTGCCGGAAGAGCTGCAGCGCGGAGGTAGTTTAGATGTTATATTTCAGAATTACCTCAATATCCACACTTGGCTGATAGGTGAATGTTAGGCTACGCTGATGTATGGTTGTATGCCAGTTTTTGACCCTAAGCTGACATGCAGGAAAAGGCGGCGATCACGTTCATTGGGGTTAGGAAAATTCATGCATAAAATACTGTATATTTTTGGAACCAGGCACGAGTATCAAAGGCCAGACCCTAAACTGGCTAAGAATCAAGTTGCTGCGTTCGAAGACGAACTCATTAAAATATGTTCAAAACTCTCTATCTGCGTTCTCTCAGAGGAAAACAACATAGAAGCACAGAAAGAGAGGGGATTGCCGGACTCAATAGCTTGGAAAGTTGCACAGTCCATTAGCATAAGTCATCTGTATTGCGACCCAGATAGGGCCCAAAGAAACGTAGCAGGTATTCGGCAAGCCAATGATGTTCGTATTGCAGGGTTCTTCGATGATCTAGGTGAAGATGAAATTGCTTCCCAAATCGATGAGTCCTACAAGTTACGAGAGCTTTTTTGGCTTAACGAAATAGGAAAAAAAGGTATGTGGCCAATCCTCCTTGTTTGTGGAGCAAACCATGTGCAGTCTTTGGCAGAGCAAGCTGGCTCAATGGGGATTCAGGTTCATGTTTTATATGAGGATTGGCATGCATAAAAAATCCAACCACAGCGACAGCTTTTCCGTTGCGGCTTCGCTTCCACTAAAAAGCTGCGCGTGTTGGCGGCGTTAGGCCGCTACGGTGATGGAGAACAAATGAAATTATTTGCGCCGAGAAGTGTGACCCTGAGTGTTCTTCTGTCAGGTGTGGTCCTCTCAGGGACTGCTATTGCTGAGGTTGGTGTGGTCGTCGCTGAAGATACTCCTGGCTGCGATTACTTCGTCGTTGAGACTTCTGGCGGCTATACGCTGCTTGAGTGGTACGGCGGCGTGATATCCATCTGGACGGGGGATAAGGTCTTTGGTGACCTGCATTCTTATGGATTCAAAGATATTCACATAGAGGGCAGAGGCGAAATGCAGGTCTGGCTAGAAGATTATTGGATGAGCGAAGACGACGCAGCGGAGTACTTTTACGGGAATTGTAACTAGGGCCGTCGTCCCCGTGATAAGCAGATGGGGGAATAGCATAACCATGCGCTGGAGGGCGACCGGCCAGCCCGTTAGTTCGGGACGCCCGGCGCCTCAATGTCCGCGTTACATCAGACCTTGCTGAACGACCATTTCTGGTTGGATAGCGACGGCCTAGAGGCTAAGCCGTCGCTGGTTCTCGCTAGACCTCTGTCTGCTCAGCCATGGCCAATGCGTCTTCCACCTCAATCCCTTGTCAACCCCGATTAGAACTGTCCGCCTTATACCGATCTAAGGTGTCCGGTTATTACCGATGGATGGCCAGTCCGATCAGCTCTCGGCCTCGGCTTCCTCCTCCTGGTCAGCGGTGGGTTGTGGCTCCATCTGCGGGCGCTGGTTGAGTAGACCGGCCTTGCGCTTCTCCTTGAGCCGGTAGCTCTCGCCCT
>NZ_JARANW010000034.1:0-32284 GCF_029889825.1 Halomonas sp. 11-S5 | reverse complement strand
ATTGCCCAGCGCGTCGGCTGCCTTCGCCAGGCTGTGGTAGTGGTAGGTCGTGCCGCCGGCGATCAGCAGCTGTAGTACATGTCGAACTCGATCGGGTGCGTGGTCATGCGGATGCGCTCCACGTCTTCGCTGAGCAGCTCGATGTAGGCATCGATCATCTCGTCGGTGAACACGCCGCCCTCGGTGAGGAAGGCGCGATCGGCGTCCAGCGCCTCCAGGGCCTGGTCGAGGCTGTGGGCCACGGTCGGCACGGCCTTGCCCTCTTCCGGCGGCAGGTCGTAGAGGTTCTTGTCCATGGGGTCGCCGGGATGGATCTTGTTCTTGATGCCGTCGATGCCGGCCATCAGCATCGCTGAGAAGGCCAGGTAGGGGTTGGCGGTCGGGTCCGGGAAGCGGGTCTCGACGCGCTTGCCCTTGGGGCTCGCGGTGTAGGGAATGCGCAGCGACGCGGAGCGGTTGCGGGCGCTGTAGGCCAGCATCACCGGCGCCTCGAAGCCCGGCACCAGGCGCTTGTAGGAGTTGGTGGAGGCGTTGGTGAAGGCGTTCAGGGCACGGGCGTGCTTGATGATGCCGCCGATGTAGTAGAGCGCCATCTCGGAGAGGCCCGCGTACTCGTCACCGGCGAACTGGTTGACGCCGTCCTTCCAGAAGGACTGGTGGACGTGCATGCCGCTGCCGTTGTCGCCGACCAGCGGCTTGGGCATGAAGGTGGCGGTCTTGCCGTAGGCGTGAGCCACGTTGTGGATCACGTACTTCATCTCCTGGACCTCGTCGGCCTTCTTCACGAGGGTGTTGAACTTCACACCGATCTCGTTCTGGCCAGCGTTGGCCACCTCGTGGTGATGCACCTCGACGGACTGGCCGATGACTTCCAGGGTGTTGCACATGGCACCGCGCATGTCGTGGAAGCTGTCCACCGGCGGGACCGGGAAGTAGCCGCCCTTGACCCGCGGACGGTGGGCCAGGTTGCCGCCTTCGACAGAACGGTCGGTGGACCAGGCGCCCTCCTCGGAGGTGATCTTGTACATGGAGCCCTCGATGTCGGACTTCCAGTGCACCTCGTCGAAGATGAAGAACTCGGGCTCTGGACCGAAGAAGGCGGTATCACCCAGGCCGGAAGACTGCAGGTAGGCCTCGGCACGCTTGGCGATGGAGCGCGGGTCACGCTCATAGCCCTGCATGGTGGCCGGCTCGATGATGTCGCAGCGCAGCACCAGGGTGGCGTCCTCGGTGAAGGGGTCGAGGAAGGCAGTGCCATCCTCCGGGCGCAGAATCATGTCCGACTCGTTGATGCCCTTCCAGCCAGAGATGGAGGAACCATCGAACATCTGGCCATTCTCGAAAAACTCCTCGTCGACGTCACGGGCCGGGATGGTGACGTGCTGTTCCTTGCCGCGGGTGTCGGTAAAACGCAGATCGACCCACTTCACGTCGTGTTCTTCAATCAGGGCGAGAGTCTTGGCAGACATGGTGTCCTCCGCTGTGAGCTAGGCTCGAAATGTTGGCTGATGTAATGCAATGGCGCTGGCAATACCAGCACGTGTTGTAACATGCCGCGGCAGTGCTGCCCACGGAAGCCATGCACGAACATGGCACTGCCCATAGCAATGCAGGCAGCGTGCCAATCTTGCACCGCTTCATTCCACCTGCCTCATATCATTCTGATTTTTATCGATTTTCGCACCTCGATCCCGGACAGTCCATGTACCAGCATCTGCAGCTCGACGCGGAAATCCGGGGCCTCGCACACCTCTTTGCACCATAAAGGTGCACAAAGATCCTCTAACGCACCACATTGAAACATTCTGCCCCCCCCCTTGCCCGCTGATGGCGCGCCTCATGCCGAGGCGGCCGGATAGGTCATGGTTCGCGCACAGAAATATCAGTCCGGCGCCTCATTGATACGCTTCACAACCAAAAACTACACTCACTTACATGGCGGCGCCGGCCGAGGTAAGGCGCGGGTTCCGGAGATGGCGCCATGTCAGTCCGATCGCGTGACTTTTCACTGGAGCCGGCACGAGCATGATCGTCTGCAGCATCCTCCTCGATGCCCGCTCCGCGGGTGCCGGCCTGCCCCGCCGCCTGGCGGCCCTGAGGCCGCTCCGTCAACGGCCCGACCTGCGCCTGGAAGTGGTGCTGGCCGACGACACCGAGGACCCGCGCCTGCAGCGCCTGGCGAGCGGACATGACGCGCGCCTGGTGACCACCGAGGGGACCCCGCTGGGGGATCGCCTCAACACGGCCGTGGCCCACAGCCAGGGACAGGCGCTGCTATTCCCGGCCCGAGGGCGCGCCATCCCCGTCGGCTGGCTCGTCAAGGCGCTGGCGGACATCGAGCAGCACAGCCGGGATGCCGTGGTGTTGACCACCTCGCGCAGCGGCCGGCTGGTGCAGCTCTGGCAACGCTTGCGCCACCGGACACCCGCGGACACCCTCTGTGTCTCGCGGGCCTGGTTCGAGCGCATCGGTGGCTGCGATCCGGCACTCGACGCCGACGCCCTGCCCGACCTGATCGAGCGCTTGCGTGCCTGTCAGGCCAGGATCAGCGCCATCGTGGCGTGAGCCGGGGACGACTCACCGCTGCAACGTCACCTCCTGCTGAACCGACCAGCGACGCGTTCACCTCCTCCGATCACAGGTACTTGGTGATCTGCTTGAACTCATCGAGCGAGACCGACTGACCCTGGGCGATCGCCGCCACGGAATCATCCAGGCAATGGTCCAGGTGATCCTGGATCAGGGTGCGCTTGGCCTGGCACACCGCCTTCTCGACGGCATGTAACTGCTGCGCCAGATCCACGCAGGGCCGACCCTCTTCCATCATGGCAATGACCCGACGCAGGTGGCCATCTACCCGCTTAAGCCGCTTGACGACGTCGTCATGGCTTTGATGTCGATGTGGCGTGTCCTGCATCAAATGTCCTCGTTGTCTTGAGCCTCTCGCCTTTGACCCTATCCCCCCCGGGGGGATAGGGTCAAAGGATCCGATCTTCCCATATGGTTAGCGGCTTGCCATCAAAGATTCCGACCGGGAGCACGCATGGAGCTCTTTCGCGACAAACGTTATCGGCACCTGTTTACCGCCCAGGTGATCGCCTTGATCGGCACCGGCCTCACCACCGTTGGCCTGGCGCTGCTGGCCAGCGAGCTGGCGGGAGAGCGTGCCGGCGAGGTGTTGGGCACGGCACTCGCCATCAAGATGGTCGCTTACGTGGGCATCGCCCCGGTGGCAGGTGCCTATGCGTCACGGCTGCCGCGCCGCACGCTGCTGGTTACCCTTGACGTGCTGCGCTGTGCGGTAGTGGTCAGCCTGCCATTCGTCACCGAGGTGTGGCAGATCTACCTCCTGATCTTTCTGCTCAACGCCTGCTCGGCGGGTTTCACACCGGTCTTCCAGGCCACCATTCCCGACATCTTCGAGGACGAACGGCGCTACACGCGAGCGCTGTCGCTGTCTCGGCTCGCGTATGACCTGGAAAACCTGCTCAGCCCGCTTTTCGCCGCGCTGCTGCTGGTGGTGATGTCCTTCGACGCGCTATTCGTCCTGAACGCCGTGGCTTTCCTGCTTTCTGCCGCGCTGGTCGTCAGCGTGGCTCTCCCTTCACCGCACCCTGAGCCGCTTGTGAGTGGCGTCTGGTCCAAGGTGACGCACGGCATGAGCATCTACCTGCGCGCCCCACGCCTGCGGGGCTTGCTGGCCCTCAACATGGCCGTGGCCGCAGCTGGCGCCATGCAGATCGTCAACACCGTCGTCTACGTGCGCCATCTGCTCGGCATGAGCGAGACCAGCGTGGCAATCGCCTTCGCGGCAGCCGGGGGCGGCTCCATGGTCGTAGCACTCTCGCTACCCGCCCTGCTCGAGCGACTCGATCAGCGGCAGGTGATGCTGACCGGTGGCGTGTTCATGAGTCTCAGCCTGTTCGGTGGGCTGCTGGAGCCCGGTTTCATCACCCTGCTGCTGCTGTGGTTCGTGCTGGGGTCCGGCGCCTCGATGGTGATGACCCCCACCGGGCGGCTGCTCAAGCAGTCCTGCCAGGCGGAAGAGCGTCCGGCACTGTTCGCCGCGCAGTTCTCGCTCTCCCACGCCTGCTGGCTGATCGCCTATCCGCTGGCCGGCTGGCTGGGGAGCTCGATGGGCATGATGGCGGCGTTCGCGGCACTGGCAGCGGTGGCCTTGATCGCCACCCTGGCTGCCAGCCGGCTATGGCCGACGGAACCCACAACGGCACGCACCTGAGCAGGCCGTCGCACACGAAGGAGAGAAGGGCTCCCACCAGGCCGAAAGCGCATTTCACCCTTTACCCCGATGAGAACTATTCTGTTCATGCGATTGCCTTGGGGAAGCGACTGAACGTGCTACTCCTAGGCGCCGGTAGTCTGTACAATGCGCGCCCTACATCCCTGCCCCGCGCCTAGGGTACTTTCCAAAACGTGTACATAGGTGCGTACATATCAGCGAGTCATATCCTATGAGCACGACCGTAAGTCCTTCAAATATAGACGCTCTCAGGAACATCGCCATCATCGCTCACGTCGACCATGGCAAGACCACCCTGGTCGACAAGCTCCTCAGCCAGTCCGGCACCCTGGACCGCAAGGCCGAGGGGCAGGAGCGCATCATGGACTCCAATGACCAGGAGAAGGAACGCGGCATCACCATCCTGGCCAAGAACACGGCGATCCGCTGGCAGGCCCCGGGTGGCGAGTACTACCACATCAACATCGTCGACACGCCCGGACACGCCGACTTCGGCGGCGAGGTCGAGCGCGTCATGTCGATGGTCGACTCCGTGCTGCTGCTGGTCGACGCCGTCGACGGCCCCATGCCGCAGACACGCTTCGTCACCCAGAAGGCCTTCGACAAGGGCCTCAAGCCCATCGTGGTAGTCAACAAGATCGACCGCCCCGGCGCCCGCCCCGACTGGGTCATCGACCAGATCTTCGATCTCTTCGACAACCTCGGCGCCAGCGACGAGCAGCTCGACTTCCCGATCATCTACTGTTCGGCACTCAACGGCGTCGCCGGGCCGGATCCCGATGAGCTGGCCGAGGACATGACCCCCATGTTCCAGTCCATCGTCGATATCGTCGAGCCACCCAAGGTCGAGCTCGACGGCCCCTTCCAGATGCAGATCTCGGCCCTCGATTACTCCAGCTACGTGGGCGTCATCGGCTTGGGGCGTATCAGCCGCGGCTCGGTGAAGCCCAACCAGCAGGTCAGCATCATCAGCAAGGAAGGCAACGTCCGCAAGGGCAAGATCGGCCAGGTGATGACCCACATGGGCCTGGAGCGCGTGCAGACCGACGAGGCCACCGCCGGCGACATCATCTGCATCACCGGCATCGACAACCTGGCGATCTCCGACACGATCTGCGACACCGCCCACGTCGAGGCGCTGCCGCCGCTGTCGGTGGATGAGCCGACCGTCTCGATGAGCTTCCAGGTCAACGACTCGCCGTTCGCCGGCAAGGACGGCAAGTTCGTCACCAGCCGCAACATCAAGGAGCGCCTGGAGCAGGAGCTGATCCACAACGTCGCGCTGCGTGTCGAGCAGGGCGAAACGCCGGAGAAGTTCAAGGTGTCCGGGCGCGGCGAGCTGCACCTCTCGGTGCTGATCGAGAGCATGCGCCGCGAAGGCTTCGAGCTGGCCGTGGGCCGCCCCGAGGTGATCATCCGCGAAATCGACGGCGTCAAGCAGGAGCCGTACGAGGAAGTGATCATCGACTGCGAGGAGCAGCACCAGGGCGCCATCATGGAAGAGCTCGGCTATCGCAAGGGCGAGCTCTCCAACATGAACCCCGACGGCAAGGGCCGCGTGCGCCTGGACTTCATCATCCCCGCCCGCGGACTGATCGGCTTTCGTGGCCAGTTCCTGACCCTGACCTCCGGCACCGGCATCCTCACCAGCCGCTTCGATCACTACGGGCCGCTCAAGCCCGACGCGGCGGTCGAGCGTCGCAACGGCGTGCTGGTCTCGATGGTCGGCGGTAAGGCCCTGGCCTATGCGCTGTTCGCCCTTCAGGAGCGTGGCAAGCTGATCATCGACCATGCCACCGAGGTCTATGAAGGCATGCTGATCGGCATCAACAACCGTGCCAACGACATGGTGGTCAATCCCACCAAGGGCAAGAAGCTCGACAATATGCGCTCCACGGGCAACGACGAGAACATCGTGCTGACCCCGCCGGTGAATTTCTCGCTGGAACAGGCCATCGAGTTTCTCGACGACGACGAGCTCGTCGAGATCACGCCGTCTCACATTCGCCTGCGCAAGAAGCACCTCACCGAGAACGAGCGTAAGCGCGCCAGCAAGAAGTAACGTTCGCTGCGCAGCCTGTCAGAGCCCGCCCCCGGCGGGCTCTCTCGTTTGTGCCCGCGGCAGGCTGTCGTTCACTGCATCGGCGGCTATGCTGGAGGCTGGAAGTCCACCCCCGAAGGAGAGCCGACATGCACAAGCACGTGGAGTGGGACGACCCCGGCCGCGACAGCGTGCTGGCGCATTACGCCAGCCATCCCGAGCAGCTCGTCGAGCCGCGTCCCGGCGACATCCTCTCGGGCCGCTACCAGGGCACCATCGTCCGGGTGAAAGTCGAGGCCTGGGTCGACGGCACCAGCATCGGCGAGGTGGCGGCGCTGATCGCCGCCGACAACGGCCGGCGCATGAAGTCCCACGGCAAGCTCGCGCTCGGCGATACCGTGCGCCTGCCGGATGCCTGCCGCGCCCTGGAGCCCGAGCCCAGCCACCCGGAGGAAGACCAGGAATGATCCCGCGCGCGGATACCATCCCCGCCGCCAACGGCCCCTAAACGCAAGTCGACTAGCCAGGAAGGGGGCTTGTGCCGCAAAGTTGGCGAGACAGGCCCACAAGGCCATCAAGACAACCCTGGATCTCCAAGAGCACGCACAACGTCTGGACCCACAAGGGCATCTTCCTGTTGACCGGCGTCGGCCTCGGCATCCACACGTTGTAGAATAACAACCGACGGAACCTGACATGGCAGCCATCATCGACGTCCAGCACGTCCACAAGGCCTTCGGTGGCCTCAGGGTCATCAATGACTGCTCGATCCAGGTGGAGCAGGGCTCGATCACCGGCCTGATCGGCCCCAACGGCGCCGGCAAGTCGACGCTGTTCAACATCATCGCCGGGGCCCTGCCGCTGGACAGCGGCCGGGTCCTGCTCGACGGCGAGGACATCACCAACCGCCCCGCCAACGAGCTGTTCCACAAGGGGCTGCTGCGCACCTTCCAGATCGCCCACGAGTTCTCGCAGATGACGGCGCTGGAGAACCTGATGATGGTGCCGCCGGCCCAGGCCGGCGAGACCCTCTTCAATGCCTGGTTCAAGCCCTCCCTGGTGACGATGCAGGAAACCGAGGTGCGTCGCCGCGCCCTGGAGGTGATCGACTTCATCGGCCTGCACCATGTGCGCAACGAGCTGGCGGGCAACCTCTCCGGCGGCCAGAAGAAGCTGCTGGAACTCGGCCGCACCATGATGACCGACGCCCGGGTGGTGCTGCTCGACGAGATCGCCGCCGGGGTCAACCGCACCCTGCTCGGCGACCTGGTGACCAACATCGAGCGGCTCAATCGCGAGATGGGCTTCACCTTCCTGGTCATCGAACACGACATGGACATGATCGCCCGGCTCTGCGACCCGGTGATCGTGCTCGCCCAAGGCAGCGTGATGGTCGAGGGCAGCATCGAGGAGATCCAGAACAACCCCCAGGTCATCGAGGCCTACTTCGGCGCCGCGTCCTGACGGGAGAGCCGCCGCCCGAGGGCAGGCACCCGGCCAGCGCATTCCAGCGCTTTCCAACAACGAGAACGCACCCAGAGAACGTCTGACAATGCCATTACTCGACGCACGCGACGTGTACGGTGGCTACGGCGGCATGAACATCCTCAACGGGGTGGACATGGCCATCGAGGCCAACGAGATCGGCGTGATCGTCGGCCCCAACGGCGCCGGCAAGTCCACCATGCTCAAGGCCATCTTCGGCCTGCTCCATGTCAACCAGGGCGAGATCCTGCTGCGTGGCGAGCCGATCCACAACCTGCCGCCCAACAAGCTGGTGCAGAAGGGCATGGGCTTCGTCCCCCAGGAGAAGAACGTCTTCCCGAGCCTCACGGTGAAGGAGAACCTGGAGATGGGCGCCTTCCTCAAGCCCGGCAACGTCAAGCGCATGCTCAAGCAAGTCTACGACTTCTTCCCGCCACTCCATGACAAGCGGCACCAGCCCGCTGGCGAGCTCTCCGGGGGCCAGCGCCAGATGGTGGCCATGGGCCGGGCGCTGATGGCCGAGCCCAGCCTGCTGCTGCTCGACGAGCCCACCGCCGGCCTCTCGCCGCTCTACATGAACGAGATCTTCGAGCATGTGAAGTTGGTCAATTCGGCCGGCGTGGGCATCCTGATGGTCGAGCAGAACGCCAAGCAAGCCCTGGCCATCGCCGACCGAGGCTTCGTGCTGGCCGCCGGCCAGAACCGTTTCACCGATACCGGCGCCGCCCTGCTGGCCGACCCGGAAGTCGCCAAGAGCTTCCTCGGTGGCTAGCCCCCGGAGCCTGTACTGGAGAACCCTCCCGTGAACGAACTCGTCTTCTTTATCAACAACGTGGTGATCGCCGGCAGCGTGAGCGGCTCGATCTATGCCATCGGCGCGGTAGGCGTGACGCTGATCTTCAGCATCATGCGCTTCGCCCACTTCGCCCATGGCGACATGATGACCTTCGGCGCCTTCATGGTGCTGCTGCTGACCACCGCCTTCCCCAGCGCGGGCGCCGCCTTCGGCGTGCCCTCCGCGCTGGTCCTGCTGCCACTGGCCATGGCGCTCACCGCGCTGCTCGCGGTGGGCATCGACAAGGCGTTCTACAAGCCGCTGCGCGCCCACGGGGTCAAGCCGATCGTGCTGGTGATCGGCTCGCTGGGGGTGACCCTGATGCTCCAGGGCCTGATCCGGCTGTTCGCCGGCACCAGCGGCCAGAGCCTCTACATCGATGACCGCAAGGAGATCTTCCGCCTCGCCCTGCCCTTCGAAGGCGTGCGGGCCCCGGTGGTGATCACCGAACCGCAGATCTACCTCTTCGTGATCACTCTCGTCGCCGTCGTCGGCTTGCACCTCTTCCTCAACCGCTCACGGCTGGGCAAGGCGATGCGCGCCATGTCCGACAACCCCGATCTCGCCCAGGCTTCGGGCATCAACACCAATACCATCGTCGCCGTGACCTGGGTGATCGCGGGGGGACTGGCGGCCATCGCCGGCACCCTGCTGTCGCTGGACGTGACCTTCAAGCCCGACCTCAGCTTCTTCCTGCTGCTGCCGATCTTTGCCGCCACCATCGTCGGCGGCGTGGGCCACCCCTACGGCGCCGTGGCTGGCGGCTTCGTGGTCGGCTTCGCCGAGACCCTTGCCGTCTTCAACTGGAGCGTGCTGCTGCGCCCCTTCCGCGACAGCCTGCCGGAGTGGCTGACCCAATCCGGCAACCTGGCCTTCGTCGGCACCGAATACAAGATCGTGGTGCCCTTCTTCATCCTGGTCGCCATCCTGGTATGGCGCCCCACCGGCATCTTCAAGGGCAAGTTGATCTGATGGACACCAAACGAGCCGATACCGTCGCCGCACCGCGCCGCTTCCCGATGCGCGAGGTCGTTCTCTTCGCTGCCGTGCTAATGGCCGTGCTGGGCGTCTACGTCGCCATGGGCGCGGCCTACAGCACACGCATGCTGGTGGAGGCCGCCTGCTACGCCATCCTGGCCCTGGGCCTGACCATCCAATGGGGCTATGCCGGCCAGTTCAACGCCGGGGTGATGGGCTTCGTGGCCCTGGGCGGCTTCTGTGCCATGTTCTTCAGCATCCCAGTCAACGAGGCCTTCTGGGGGAGCGAGTTGCCCGGCGAGCTAGGCCTGGTGCTGCTCTATATGATCGCTGCCGTGCTGGTGGTGTTCGGCGCCACCCGACTCGACCGACTCGGCGTGCCGCGGAAGCTGCGCACCCTGATCGCCGTCATCCTCGGGGTGGTGCTCTACCTGGTAGTGGTCAATGCCTTCCGCGGCGTGACCGACCAGATCGAGTCGCGCGCCGGCTTCATCGGCGGCCTCGGCCTGCCGGTCGGCATCGGCTGGGTCGTGGGCGGAGCACTCGCCGGCGGGGTGGGCTACTTCATCGGCCGTGTCTGCCTGGGGCTGCGCAGCGACTACCTGGCCATCGCCACCCTGGGCATCGCCGAGATCATCAAGGCCTTCCTCAAGAACTCCGACTGGCTAACCCGCGGCACCGCCACCGTCTCGCCGTTGCCCTGGCCGGTGCCGGGCCCGGCCGAGGTCGGCTTCACCCTGGCCCGGGCCCTCTACCTCTCGATCACCGCGGTGGTGATCGCGGCGATCTTCTTCCTGCTCAGTCGCGCCTACCACGCCCCTTGGGGGCGGATGATCCGCGCCATCCGCGACAACGAGATATCCGCCGCCGCCATGGGCAAGGACATCAACAAGCGGCGCCTGGAGATCTTTGTGCTGGGCTGCATCCTGATGGGCATCGGCGGTGCGGCCCTGGCCAGCTTCAACAGCATGTTCGACCCCCAGGGCTACCTGCCGCTCAACCACACCTTCCTGGTGCTGGTGATGGTGATCCTGGGCGGGCCCGGCAACAACCTGGGCACCATCTTCGGCGCCGTGGCGGTGTACATCATCTGGATCATGTCCGAGCCGCTGGCGCTGTTCCTGATGGAGCTGGCCGTCACCTTCGGCGAGGGTGCCTTCGGCTGGGATGCGCCTACCAACCTGGACAGCCGGGCCCTGCAGGCGCGGGTGTTCGTGATCGGCCTGCTGATCACCCTGGTGCTGCGCTATGCGCCCAAGGGGCTGTTGCCGGAGAAGGTTCGCCACCACGGCTAAGTGCCTCGACGTCACGCAGACGAAGTCCCATACGAACGAGGCCCCGACGGTTGCCCGCCGGGGCCTCTGTGCTGACGGGCCTGGTTCGCGTTTACTTGTCCAGGAAGCCCTTGCTGACAAACTTGCCGTCCTCGACCGCCATTTCCTCGACGACACCCGGCACGTCGCCTTTCTCGTCGAACTCGTGGCTGCCGGAGGCGCCCTCGTAGTTGATCTCGGTGCCGGCGGCGATCAGCTCCTTGGCCTTCTCCCACTCGCCGGGCAGGATCACTTCGCCCGGGGCGGAGGAGACGCTGCGTAGCGCCGCGGCCACGCCCTCGCGCTCGGCGCTGCCGTTCTGCTCGATGGCCAGCGCCAGCAGGAAGGTGGCGTCGTAACCCTGGCCGGCAAACACCGCCTCGTGGGCGATGCCGCCCGCCTCGGCCTGCTCAACGAAACGCTCTGTTCCCGGCGTGTCCGGGTTGCCCGGGCGAGTAGCGATGAAGCTGTCGTTGAGCACCTCCTCGCCCACGTTGTCGAGCAGGCCGGAGATCACCATGCCATCGGCGCCGATGTACTGAGTGAACATGCCGCTCTCATACGCCTGGCGCACCACCGTCTGGCCGGAGGTGTCGCCGTAGGCCAGCACCACCAGGTCGGGCACGCCGGTCGCCGAGAGGGTGCCGAGCTCGGAGCGGTAATCGGCACGGTTGTCCTCGTGGGCCAAGTTCTCGGCCACGGTGCCGCCCTCGGCCTCGTAGGTGGCCACGAAAGCGTCGGCCAACCCGCGGCCATAGTCGTTGTTGACGTAGGTGACCGCCACCTCGTCGATGCCCTTGGCTAGCAGCATCTTGGCCAGCGCCTCGCCTTGGAAGGCGTCGGAGGGCACGGTGCGGAACACCAGGTCGTTGTCCGCGAGCTCGCTCACCGCCGGCGCCGTGGAGGCCGGCGAGACCATCACCACACCGCCGGGAATAGCCGCGTTGTTGGCGGCCGCGATGGTCGCACCGGTGCACAGTGCCCCGACGATGGCCGTGACGTGTTCGCTGTTGACCAGGCGGTCGGCGGCGTTGGAGGCCGCCGAAGCGTCCGAGCAGGTGGTGTCACCGGTGGGCATCTCGATCATCTGGCCATCGAGGAGTCCACCCTGCTCGTTGACGTGCTGCACGGCCAGCTGCGCGGCATCATACACCGGAGGGGTCAACGTCTCGATCGGACCGGTGAAGCCCCCCAAGAAGCCGATCTTCACCTCAGCCTGGGCCATGCCGGAAAGGGCCACCGTGGACGCGGCGACTGCCATCGCCAGTACGTGTTTTTTCATGATTGTTTGTCTCGCTCAGGTTGCTTGAGTAACACACCTACACAATCTGGAACCCTTCTCCGCAGAACACAAGCTCCCCTCGCCAACGCTCCTGGCGATGAGGCCTATACTGACTGGTGTCCATCAACGCTGGAGGCACACCATGATCCATCCGCTTCACGCCACCCTGACCCTGGCCGCCACCCTGGGCCTCGCCACCGGCAGCGCCTTCGCCTTCGAGCCCGCCGGCCAGGACGTCACCTATGACGTCGGCAACGAGGCCTTCGCAGGTTACCTCGCCACTGCCGAGGGCGAGGCCCGCGGCAGCGTGCTGGTCATCCACGACTGGGACGGCCTCGATGACTACGAGCGCCAGCGCGCCGACATGCTCGCCGAACAGGGCTATGACGCCTTCGCCATCGACCTCTACGGCCAGGGCAATCGCCCGGCGGAAACCACCGCCAAGAAGGCCGAGACCGCCCGGCTCTACGAGGACCGCGAGCGCATGCGCCGCCTGACCCTGGCTGGCCTGGCCGAGGCCCGCCAGCAGGGGGCCGCCCGGCCCACCGTGGTGATGGGCTACTGCTTCGGCGGCGCCGTGGTGCTCGAGCTCGCCCGCTCCGGCGCGGCCGACGACGTGGCCGGCTATGCCACCTTCCATGGCAGTCTGGCGACCCCCGAGGGCCAATCCTACAGCGGCGACACCGCCCCGATCCTGATCGCCCACGGCGGCGCCGACCAGTCGATCTCCCTGGGCGACGTCGCCAGCCTGGGCAAGAAGCTCGAGGCCGCCGGCGTCACCTACGAAATCCAGATCTACTCCGGCGCGCCCCACGCCTTCACCGTCTTCGGCAGCGACCGCTACCAGCAGCGGGCCGACGAGAAGTCCTGGTCCGCCTTCCAGGGCATGCTCAACGAAGTGCTGTAACCATGCATATCACCTCCCTCTCCGGCAGCCGCGCCGAGATCGGCGAGGCCCACGGCCGCGCCCATGCCGGGCTGATCACCCACAGCCTCGAGGTCTATGACCGGCTGTTCCGGGACTTCGTGGGCCTGGACTGGGCCGGGGCGCGCCACGCGGCCGCCCGCTTCCTGCCGATGATCGAACGCGGCTTCCCGGCCATTCTCGAGGAGATGCAAGGCATCGCCCACGGGGCCGGGCTCGACTTCGCGGACATCCTCACCCTCAACTGCCGCAGCGAGATCTCGCTGACCCAGGCCAGCGGCGGCTGCTCCGCCTTCGCCCTGAACCGCCACGGCACTCAGTGGCTGGCCCAGAACTGGGACTGGCGCACCGACCAGCTGCACAACGTGGTGGCGCTCGAGATCAGCGGCCTCGACGCCCCCGCCCTGATCAGCATCGGCGAGGCCGGCATGGTGGCCAAGATCGGCATGAACGAACACGGCATCGGCGTGTGCCTCAACGCCATCCGCTCGCGGACCTGCGGCGAGGGGCTGCCCATCCACGTCGCCCTGCGCAAGATTCTCGAGAGCCCCGACATGGAAGGCGCCGTGGCCGTGGCCAGCCGCGACCGGGTCTGCTCGCCCGCCCACTTCCTGATCGCCAGTGCCCAGGGCGGCAACGAGGGGGACCAGGCTGCCGGCCTGGAGGTGCACCCCGGTGAGCCCGGCCGGCTGGCCCCCGAGGGCGGCATGGTCACCCACACCAACCACCTCTATGCCCGCGCCGCCACCTGCCGGGTCGAGGACTTCCCGCGGCCCGATTCCCGCCCGCGCCTGGCGCGGCTGGATAGCCTGCTGCGCGAGCGGCTTCCCGCCGAGGGCGAGATCGGCGAGGGCGAGCTGTTCGCCATCCTGAGCGACCACGACAACGCCCCGCTCTCCATCTGCCGCCACTTCAACCCCGACCAGCCCCCCGAGGAGCGCATGGAGACGCTGTTCTCGGTGGTGATGAACCTGACCCGGCGTCGCCTGACGCTGCGCCACGGCAAGCCCTGCGAGAGTGACGAGAGCCTGACCGTGCAGTTTGGCGCCGAGTGACCGCCCGGCCCCGCCGGGCGGGCGGGCGTTCACCCTGCCAACGCCTCCTCCACCAGGCCGCGCGCCTCGGCCGTCATCGGCAGCCCCAGCGCAAGCTCATGGGCCCGCGGCGACATCTTTTTCCAGGTCATCTGCACGATGCGGATCAGGTGGTCGTGGTCGATCTGCTTCGAGAAGTCGCCGAAGTAGTTCTCCAGGAACACCAGGCAGGCGCAGTCCTCCACCGCCTGGGTGCCCGGATCGCGCCCCAGGCCCTGCTTGCGGATCATCCGCGCCACCGCCTCGGCCTGCTCGGCGGTGTAGCCCGCCGCCTGCATCAGCCGGGCGGTGGTCTCGCCGGCGCGCTGGCCCTGGTCGCGCCGCCAGGTGAGATAGCCCACCCGCCCCTCGGGATAGTCGCTGCGCGGCACCTGCCAGCGCTGCAGGTGCTGGCCGCGCACCGCCAACCACATCAACGCGTCGGGGTGCTCATGCAGGCGCTCCAGCCAAGCACTCATGCGCCCGGCATGCCACAGCTCCTGGGGCAACGGCTCGCCGTCCACCTCTACACGGCGCGGGTCCTCCGCATGCAGGGCGTCCAGGGCGGCGAGGGTCTGATCAAGGGGGGAAAGGGGCATGGGTCTAGCCTCCGTGTGGAACAAGCTGGCCGGCCCGGTGGCCATCACGCCACCGGGCCGAGATATCCGCCTGTTCTGAAGCAAAACCCCATGCAGGTCAATCTTGTGGATCGTTGCCCTGACCGGAGGCCCTTCCCCAGCCAGCCGGGATGTCGGCGCCTTCGAGCCCCTCGAAGCGATCGGTGACGTAGGTGCTGTGACACGCCACGCAGGACTCGGTCATGCGCCCGTATAGCGCCACCTGCCGGGCGGTATTTCCCGCACGACCAGCCTCGGCCAGGGACGCCGAGAGTTCGTGCAGATAGCCATCCATCTCCAGGAACTCCGCGGGCACGGCGGCCTTCAGGTCCTGACGGTCCTGATCGGTCAACGACTGCGAGAGGATGAAGCTGTCATGGATCGCTTGTCCCTTCTCGGCCACCACGGCGTGGCGCCCCTGGATGATGGCGCTGTAGACCTCGTGCATGGCCAGCTCGACCTGGATCATCTCCTTCTGCAACAGGCCCTGCAGCTTGGGCGTCAGGTCCGGCCGGACGGGCTCCGCGGCCAGGCTGGACGCACTGGCCACCAGCGCGACCAGGGCTAGGGCGACCCGCCGGCCACGGCCGGGGGTCAACGAACGGCTCGATAGGGGGAATAGCATGGTCTGTCTCCTCTGGTGGCTCGCACTCCAAGGCTCAGCCCTGGAAAGCGTAGTTGCCACCCGGCGGGGCCGCCTTGAGCCAGGTCAGTCCCATCCCGATCTCTACCCCCTGTCGCCACACAGCAGGCCACTGCGGCGGATCTCCCTCAGCCGCCCGCCGCCGATACGGAAGTCCGCATCATCTCGCTGGCATCGTAGCGGAGATGATGCGTAGAGATTGGCATATTCGCCCGAGGTGGTAGAGGAAACAGGCGTGTCATGGAACCGACAAGGTGCTGTCATCGAGAGACAGGATGATGCTCCTGCGGAACTCATCATCCTCGGAGGCTCTCATGAATTTCACCCGTCGCGATGCCCTCAAGATCGGTATAAAAGGGGGGGCCACTCTCGGCGCCTGCCTGGCCGCCCCCTCCATCGTGCTGGCCAAAGGCCGGCGCCCGGTGCTGCCCTACGGCGTGATGAGCGGCGACATGCTTCATGACCGCGCCATGCTCTGGGCCCGTGCCGACCGTGCCTCACGCATGCTGGTGGAGATCGCCGACAACCCCGAGTTTCTTGGCGCTCGCCAGCTCACTGGCCCCGAGGTGCTGCCCGCCACCGACCTGACCGCCAAGCTGGACATCACCGGCCTGGCCGACATGGATACCGCCCACTACCGCGTGCGCTTCGCTGCCTTGGATGACCATCGCGCGATCAGCGAGCCAGTTACCGGGCAGCTGCGCCTGCCGCCGACCACGCGTCGCAACGTCCGCTTCGTCTGGTCCGGCGACACCGCCGGCCAAGGCTGGGGCATCGACGAGTCCCGCGGCGGCATGACCACCTACGCCACCATGCGCCGACAGCGGCCCGACTTCTTCATCCACTCCGGCGATACCGTCTACGCCGACGGCCCCCTTGAGGAGAGCGTGACGCTGGACAACGACGAAATCTGGCGCAACCTGGTCACCCCAGAGAAGCGCAAGGTGGCCGAAACCCTGCAGGAGTTCCGCGGCCAGTTCGCCTACAACTTGATGGACGCCAACGTGCGGCAATTCAATGCCGAGGTGCCCATGCTCGCCCAGTGGGACGACCACGAAACCCTGAACAACTGGTACCCGGGTGAGCTCCTCGACGACAGCCGCTACACCGAGAAGAACGCCAGCCTGCTAGCGGCACGCGCGCGCCGCGCCTTCCTCGAGTACATGCCGCTACGCCAGATGCCCGACGCCCCCGGCAGGATCCACCGGCGTTTCGCCTACGGCCCCGGCCTCGAGGTCTTCATGCTGGACATGCGCAGCTATCGCGCCGCCAACAGCCGCAACCGACAGAGCGACGGCGAGGCCGCCACCTTCCTGGGCCAGGACCAGCTACGTTGGCTGCTCGACGGCCTACGCCGCTCCACCGCCACCTGGAAGATCATCGCCGCCGACATGCCCATCGGGCTGATCGTGCGCGACGGCGAGCACTTTGAAGCCATTGCCAACGACCATCACGGCGCGCCGCTGGGGCGCGAAATGGAAATCGCCGACCTGCTGCGCGCCATCCGTGACGAGGCCATCCACAACGTGGTGTGGCTCACCGCCGATGTGCACTACACCGCCGCCCACCACTACGCCCCCGAGCGCGCCAGCTTCAAGGAGTTCGCGCCCTTCTGGGAGTTCGTCAGCGGCCCGCTCCACGCCGGCACCTTCGGCCCCAGCGAGCTGGATGGCACCTTTGGCCCGGAGGTGGTGTTCCAGAAGGCTCCGCCGGAAGGGCAGTCCAACCTGCCACCTTCGGACGGCTACCAGTTCTTCGGCCAGGTGGATCTGGACGGCGAGAGCGAGACCCTCACCGTTACCCTGATGGACTCCGCCGGCAACGCCCTGCACAGCCAGGCGCTGGAGCCCCAGCAGGCCTGATGATCCCCATGGCAGACAGCGCCGCCAGGTCTTGGACCCGGCGGCGCTGTCGTGAACAGGCTTGCTTCAGATGAGGCGGCCAACATCGCAATGGCGATAATCGAGAGCGCATCGATCGGTATCGCCTTGCCGATGATGGGGCAATGGTGCCGATGAACATGGCCAGCATCAGCCAACCCCCTGGTCATACACATCGGCCGGCTGTGACAGCAACCACACCACCACGCCGACGCCGACCACGACCGCCACCCCGCATGACCCTAGCCTGGTGGTCCCATGACGACTCGGGGCTTATGATGTCCAAAGGTCGTTGAAACCGGGATCCATGGAGCCTTCAGATGCCGACGCACTATGATCAGGACGCCTACGCCTGGGCTCTGGAACAGGCCGCGATGCTGCGCAGCGGCAAACTGGACCAGCTCGACACCGAGCACCTGGCCGAAGAGATCGAGTGCATGGGCAAGAGCGAGCGACGGGCACTGGTCAGCCAACTGGCCCGGCTCTTAATGCACCTGCTCAAGCGGGACCACCAGCCCGAGCGCCGCTCGCGCAGCTGGTCACTCACCATCCAGGACGCCCAGGTCAAAGTAAACCGGCTGCTGAACGACAACTCGAGCCTGAAGGGCTCGCTGAGCGACCTGATGTTGGAGGCCTATGACGATGCCCGGCGGGCCGCCGCCATCGAGACCGAGCTGGACTTGGATACCTTTCCGGAAAAGTGCCTCTACAGCTTCGACGAAGCCGTGACCCTCACTCCCGAGAAGCCCTGAGCCGACGATCACTCCCTGCTGCCCCCGCTAACGCTCTGCAGTCCGGTGCACCGGTATAGTCAAAGGCTAAGTCGGCGACGTGCAGCCACGGCAACACGAAGCGCAGCGCCTGGTAGTGCTCCTGCAAGACCTCTCCCTGGGGCTGGCACAGACAATCGGCAGACAATTGGACAATTGGGGACATACCCTCATTCCGTGGTGACTGCGCCGGTGTTTCTATCCGCGCGCCCCGGGCGGGGCGCGACTCAGCTTGGCGCCGGCCTCTTCGAGTGCGTCGGCGTTTCTATCCGCGCGCCCCGGGCGGGGCGCGACCACGGCGAAGAGCGGCTTTGCCATCCCGGGTAATGTTTCTATCCGCGCGCCCCGGGCGGGGCGCGACCCTGGAGGCGTGCAAGCCATGCCTCAGCAACGGGAGGTTTCTATCCGCGCGCCCCGGGCGGGGCGCGACGGGCCGGCATGATCGCTCAGACCGATCCGATCGCGTTTCTATCCGCGCGCCCCGGGCGGGGCGCGACCGCCTGGTAGGCGTCAACGTCGTTCACCTCGAAGGCGTTTCTATCCGCGCGCCCCGGGCGGGGCGCGACCGCTGCTTGGCCACGATCAGCTCGGCGATGCCGGGGTTTCTATCCGCGCGCCCCGGGCGGGGCGCGACCCCCTTGCGGGTGGCCGGCCGGGTGAAGCTGTTCTCGTTTCTATCCGCGCGCCCCGGGCGGGGCGCGACGTGATCTTCATCGAGTCCACCGCCGAGGGGCGCGTTTCTATCCGCGCGCCCCGGGCGGGGCGCGACGCTACATCGTCGACGTGGAGAGCGTCGGTGCGAAGGTTTCTATCCGCGCGCCCCGGGCGGGGCGCGACTGGTCGATGGCCGCCTGGGCCTCGGCCTCGCTTTCGTTTCTATCCGCGCGCCCCGGGCGGGGCGCGACCTACCGCGCCGAGCACCTGCCCAAGCGCCCCGAGTTTCTATCCGCGCGCCCCGGGCGGGGCGCGACCAGTTCTTGCGGAAATACTGGCCCTGCAGTAGCTGGTTTCTATCCGCGCGCCCCGGGCGGGGCGCGACTCGGCCTTAGTCGCCATCGTCTCGCGGATGGTGTGTTTCTATCCGCGCGCCCCGGGCGGGGCGCGACAAGGCGGGCCAGATGACCATCACCTCGCGGGCGCCGTTTCTATCCGCGCGCCCCGGGCGGGGCGCGACACCTTGATGCCGTTGACATGTGGGAAGTATTCAAAGTTTCTATCCGCGCGCCCCGGGCGGGGCGCGACCGGCAGGCCCATTTAACGGTAGCGGTCTGGTGCTCGTTTCTATCCGCGCGCCCCGGGCGGGGCGCGACCCACAATTGCAGGCACCTCTCGATAACGCCAAGCTGTTTCTATCCGCGCGCCCCGGGCGGGGCGCGACCTGGCGCTAGCCGGTCGTATGGCCAGTGGAAGGGCGTTTCTATCCGCGCGCCCCGGGCGGGGCGCGACGAGACAAGCTTATCAACCTTGCCCTCCAGTGCTTTGTTTCTATCCGCGCGCCCCGGGCGGGGCGCGACGCTGGCGCCGGGCTCTACGCCTTCTGCGCCGATAACGTTTCTATCCGCGCGCCCCGGGCGGGGCGCGACTTGCAGGAGGTGACGGCCGCCGGCACCCGCTGGAAGTTTCTATCCGCGCGCCCCGGGCGGGGCGCGACTCCGTCTGGTGGCTGTGACCGACGCATCCGACTGGGTTTCTATCCGCGCGCCCCGGGCGGGGCGCGACCTCCGCTGGTTACCCACCGTGCGTACCCCTCCAATGTTTCTATCCGCGCGCCCCGGGCGGGGCGCGACCGCCGGGATGCGGGGCGTGGATCAGCATGTCGAAGTTTCTATCCGCGCGCCCCGGGCGGGGCGCGACTTGCTCGGCAAGGTCGCGGCTATCGACACGCTCTAGTTTCTATCCGCGCGCCCCGGGCGGGGCGCGACTTGGGCTTTGTGGTTTACACCACTAAGGCCCTTTTCGTTTCTATCCGCGCGCCCCGGGCGGGGCGCGACGCTCCCTGGCCAGCCGTCCGGATCGCCAGCCACAAGTTTCTATCCGCGCGCCCCGGGCGGGGCGCGACCGGGATTTTGGCACCGTATCCACTGGCAGTATAGGTTTCTATCCGCGCGCCCCGGGCGGGGCGCGACCGAGCCGTTGGGCTGCGAGGGCGTCTTCATCGAGAGTTTCTATCCGCGCGCCCCGGGCGGGGCGCGACAGGTCGACGTAGGTGATGCCGGCTGGCGTGATATGGTTTCTATCCGCGCGCCCCGGGCGGGGCGCGACCAGCGCGCGGAGGCCGCCGGCCTGCCGCATGCCATGTTTCTATCCGCGCGCCCCGGGCGGGGCGCGACGCCAGCGGATCGCCAGCCGCTGCATCGAGATCCCGGTTTCTATCCGCGCGCCCCGGGCGGGGCGCGACCGTGAGCATTCAGCGCTCCGGCGGCCTCAACTGGCGTTTCTATCCGCGCGCCCCGGGCGGGGCGCGACGACACCGGCCACCGCCGTTGACCACATCACCCCAGTTTCTATCCGCGCGCCCCGGGCGGGGCGCGACATGCGCGTCAGGTAAGGCACCAGGGAGTAGTTCACGTTTCTATCCGCGCGCCCCGGGCGGGGCGCGACCCGCCAGTGATGCCGGCATCGACACCAACACCCTGTTTCTATCCGCGCGCCCCGGGCGGGGCGCGACTCTTTCGAGGAGACCCAGACATTGAGGTGCTTGGTCTTGTTTCTATCCGCGCGCCCCGGGCGGGGCGCGACTCACGGCGTAGAGCGGCCTTGCCGTCGCGGGTGATGTTTCTATCCGCGCGCCCCGGGCGGGGCGCGACGAACCACTCGCGCCGGTGCCCGTTGCTGCGGATGTTTCTATCCGCGCGCCCCGGGCGGGGCGCGACCCTATCAGCACTACAACGTCTGAGGAATGGCCGTGTTTCTATCCGCGCGCCCCGGGCGGGGCGCGACAGGCTTTTCCGGCGCGGCGGGCGATTCGGTGGCCGTTTCTATCCGCGCGCCCCGGGCGGGGCGCGACCGTCGTGGCTCTTGTAGTTGCCGCGCAGGCTGGCGTTTCTATCCGCGCGCCCCGGGCGGGGCGCGACCGCTACAGCCTCACCGGCCGCGATGTCTTCTACCGCGTTTCTATCCGCGCGCCCCGGGCGGGGCGCGACAGCGGCAAAGTGCTCGTCGCCGCCGGGCCCTACAAGTTTCTATCCGCGCGCCCCGGGCGGGGCGCGACGTGGCCAACGAGGCCCAGCGCGTCGCCCTGGCCCAGTTTCTATCCGCGCGCCCCGGGCGGGGCGCGACGGCAACACCCTGACCGGCTACGGCCCCAACGCCTGGTTTCTATCCGCGCGCCCCGGGCGGGGCGCGACGATTCCACCTCCATCGCCTTCGCGGCCTTCCGGAGTTTCTATCCGCGCGCCCCGGGCGGGGCGCGACCAGACAGACAGAGAGAAACGACATGATGTATCTGTTTCTATCCGCGCGCCCCGGGCGGGGCGCGACCACAACGCCCGGGCCTTCGACATCGACAACAAGCTGTTTCTATCCGCGCGCCCCGGGCGGGGCGCGACACGGGATTCGGGTTTACCACCACCCCGGGCAATGGGTTTCTATCCGCGCGCCCCGGGCGGGGCGCGACCTGTAGTAGTGCACGCGCCCGTTGATCACCCGGGTGTTTCTATCCGCGCGCCCCGGGCGGGGCGCGACTCGGCCAGCGCCGCATGCCGGGGCGGGGTCGCCTTGTTTCTATCCGCGCGCCCCGGGCGGGGCGCGACTTGGCGTAGTCATTGGCGGCGCTCCAGTCCTGTTCGTTTCTATCCGCGCGCCCCGGGCGGGGCGCGACATGGGTCTACCTCTTCGCCTTGGCCTTCAGGTTCTCGTTTCTATCCGCGCGCCCCGGGCGGGGCGCGACCTGCGCCAGCGAGCCGGCAATCAGCTGGGCCGGATCGTTTCTATCCGCGCGCCCCGGGCGGGGCGCGACGTCCATTACGTGGCGCGCGGCGAGATGCCTGAGGAGTTTCTATCCGCGCGCCCCGGGCGGGGCGCGACTCGCCCAGGCGCGCCAGGGCATCGCCCACCGAGACGTTTCTATCCGCGCGCCCCGGGCGGGGCGCGACCGCTCCAGGGCCCGCTTGCAGGGCATGCAGTCCGGTTTCTATCCGCGCGCCCCGGGCGGGGCGCGACGCCTGCTGTTCATCATCGATGCCGGCGATGGCGTGTTTCTATCCGCGCGCCCCGGGCGGGGCGCGACTCATCCAGCCGGTCGACGGCGCCTGGCTCAGAATCGTTTCTATCCGCGCGCCCCGGGCGGGGCGCGACCGCGGCGTGCCAGGGTCAGCATGTCCGTGCTCGGGTTTCTATCCGCGCGCCCCGGGCGGGGCGCGACGTGGAGGTCGACTATCGCAAGGTCACAAAGCAAGGTTTCTATCCGCGCGCCCCGGGCGGGGCGCGACCGCTCGAAGAGCCCGAGATCCTTGGCGCTGATCACGTTTCTATCCGCGCGCCCCGGGCGGGGCGCGACCTCGAGGGTCTGCTCGAGTTCGGTGCGAAAAGCGGCGTTTCTATCCGCGCGCCCCGGGCGGGGCGCGACTCAACATGGTCGGCGTCGACGAGCTCAAGGGCGAGTTTCTATCCGCGCGCCCCGGGCGGGGCGCGACCCGCAAGGCCCAGATAGCGACAACAACAGCCAGCAGTTTCTATCCGCGCGCCCCGGGCGGGGCGCGACCAGCTCGCCACCGATGACCAGCTAGGCATGGCCGTGTTTCTATCCGCGCGCCCCGGGCGGGGCGCGACCTTCCTGGAGGCGCTGCCCAGCGCCAAGCGTGACGTTTCTATCCGCGCGCCCCGGGCGGGGCGCGACAGACCCACGACGCCGACCAGGTGGAGGGGTGATGTTTCTATCCGCGCGCCCCGGGCGGGGCGCGACTGTTCCCTTATAACTCCCTGATAAAACAAATGAAATGGTCTTCATCAAGCGAACCATCCTGTATTTTGGATATAGTTGATACCAGTTAGCGGAGATGAGTAAAAGAGAGTATATAAATCAGACTGTTAAAGAGCTGCGAACCTCCCAGCAAAAACCCGGACGCTTGTGGTTCGCAAAAGCGCTGGAGAATCAGAAAACTAGGGGACCATTCATGTCCAGGGAGGGCTTGGCACCGATATGCTCGATCCGATTCTTCCAGTTCCTGCCCAGGAAATAGAAGCGCAGGCTGTCGACCTCATCATCGATCAGGTCAATCAGCCGCTGACGCAAGCTTACCCACTGATCAGGATCGACCTCGATCTCGAACACCGAAAATTGTACACGCTGCCCCACATCACGACAGGCCTTCGCGACACGACGCAGCCGCCTCTCGCCCCCTTCGGCCGAAGTACTGACATCGTAGCTGACCAGAACCATCATTCGCTGCGAGCTCCTTTTTGAGGCATCATTTCCACAGGAAGGGAGGATAGGCGTCCAGATCACCACGCAAATGGCGCACCAGCAGTTGCGCCTGGAGAAGAGGCAACATGCCAATTGGCGTCATCTCACCGACAAAGGGGTGGTTGAGCTCTTCCCGCTTCCGTTCCTGGTAAGCAGTCAGCACTGTCTTGCGCGCATCATCAGTCAGAACCACTCCGCCACTTTCGGCAATCGTGAAGTCCTTCTCCCGCAGTTGCCGACGATTGATCAGTGACAGCGCCAACCGATCCCCCAGTAGCGGCCTGAACTCCTCAGCGAGGTCAAGCGCCAGACTGGGACGCCCGGGGCGATCCCGATGTAGGAATCCTACTGCAGGGTCAAGCCCAACGCTTTCCAGCGCCGAGCGGCAATCGTGGGTCAACAAGGTATAGAAAAACGACAACAACGCATTGACACGATCGCGAGGTGGGCGGCGGTTGCGCCCAGTGAAGCGAAAAGCTTCTCCATCGTGACGGACAAGACTATCGAAGACGCGGAAATAGACCTGCGCGGCTTCACCCTCCAGGCCACGCAGTCCATTCGTGGTGGGTTCACGCAACAAGTCATGCGAAATCCTTCCCAGCCGAGCACGCGTACTTTCTAATCCTTCAAGCTCCGGCGGTGGCAGCTTGCTGCCGTAGTCACGCAGCCCCCTGGCGATTACCGCGCGCTGATTGTGTACCTTGCCAATCAACACACCACGAACGATGGCGGAACAGCCAATTTCATCATCGCTGGTGCGGTACTGAGCGCGTCTCAGCAGTACGTTGCCAGATACCGGCCCCTCGATACGCGCGAGGAACTTACCGTTGGGCGACAAGTGGGTAATGGTGACCCCTTGTTCGGCACAAAAGCCCATCAGCGGTGGCGATACCAACACCCTGCCGAAGCACACCAGTGATTCGAGCATATGGATGGGTAGCCGCGCCCGCTCCTTGCCCTCAACATTCATCACCACATTGGCCCCGTCCTTCTTGAGCCAGGCACCTTCGGTGGTGACATACAATGTGTTGAGCTGACGGCGCATGCGATTCACTCATCCAACGATGGCAGTTGACGCGCCAGCCAGCGACTCACTGAGCGCTGCTTCCCCATCACTTGCGGTTGGCAGGCATCGATCAATGAGCAATGGTCGCAGCGCTTGGGGTCATAGATGGCAGATGGCGTACGGTTGCTATCAAAAAGTGCTCGCGTTTCAGCAATGACACGCAGGGTCAGTGTGCGCAGTTCACCATCGAACACGACGGTCTTGCGCCGCCGGGTTTTGCCATAGTAAAGCGCGCCTTGTTCGATCCTGGCGTTTAGCATCTCTTCAAGACACAATGCTTGGGCACAGAGCTGCACCTCATCGGCGCGATGCGCCTTGGGCCGTCCCCGTTTGTACTCGATGGGCCGAACCACCGCGGGTTGCCGGGATTCATCGAATTCGACCACATCAGCAACCCCGGTCAATCCATGAGCCTGACTGGCCAGCGGAAGCGCCATGGCAGTATGAATGCCTCGTCGACGCTCATGACCAAGATGATCAGCACGCTCATGAAGGATGCGCCCTTCCGCCGTGTATCGGTTCTCCGTCCACTGCTGCTCCAAATGGATCAGCGCGCACTGCCGGGGGCAAAACAGCATATGCTGCAACGCCGAAAGCGGGATCAGGCGAACGTCATCTTCCATACCAGTCGCCTACAGCTTCTCTTCGACATTGACACCGGCCGGCAAGGCCTCGGCATCAATGAAGACACGATAATCACTGTAGTGACGAGCCGGGGTATCCTCCTCGCCTTCGACACGCTCGACTTTCACGCTATCGAACAAGACATGCGCCGGGGCATTGCCCATTGGATGATCATGCTTGAAGACGATCAGCTTGCGTGACGACATCTCGCCCCGGGCAGCGGAACGGTCATGCTCGAACATGTTGACTAGCGAGCGCCACAACAATTCGAGGTCGTCCTCCGAAAATCCCGTCCGTTCGGCGAGCTTGGCCGATATGTAACCATGGGCGCGATAGAGGCCATAGGGGATGATGTGCTTGCGGCCCATGGTGCGCTCCTTCTCGAGGTCGCGCTCGTTGGTGACCGCCATGCGGGTGATCGAGACTTCCATGGGCACGACGGGATCGATCGAGCTGGCAAAGGCCATCTGCACCGGGCCACGTACTTGGCCGGAGTTAACCTCGGTGGTCATCACCGCGCCGAAGGTGCGTACATCGAAGAAGTTCTGGCACATCCAACGGGTCAGTTCGCGCGCCTTAGCCTCGTCCTTGGGTAGCTTCTTGGGCTCAGGCTTGATATCCAGTGCTTCGTATGCCTTCTTGTGTTGGTTGTTGAGTACTGACTTCTCCTGCATATAGATGGCATAGCCGACATCTTCTTCCTTCTCCAAAGCAACGTAGTTGCGGATCTTGCGCTTGAGACAGACATCGGTCACCAGGCCCTGGTTGGTCTCCGGATCGAGCCTTGGCAGATTGCCGGCATCCGGATCACCATTGGGATTGCCATTGGTGACGTCGAACAACAACACGAATTCATAACGGTTTGCGATGGCACTCATTCCGACTCTCCCTGCTCGTCTTCTGCATTTTTAGCTGCGCTGTCTTTCTTGGCAAAGCGTGCTTGCGACTGATGGTAATAGCCAATGGCAAAGCGTCCTTGATCTTCAATATTCAGGTTTTTTGGGAAGCTTTCTCCCAAACCGCCAATGATGCTGCTTATCTCGCCTTCGATCTTGTGTGCCAGTCCACCCTTGTCCTTCTTGCGCATGTTCGACAAGTGATTCTGAACATTGCGTAGCAACATGGGGAAGATGCTGGCCGGTGTTGCCGAAGCAGCGCCATAGTAGCGATCTCGGATAGTAGCGTTGACTTCGCTACCGAGCGCGCTGCGCTGGGCATTCTCCAGTTCGGCGAATAGCCTTCCGAGCAGATAGCCGGGATGGGTGGAGTGTCGATCGAGACTCACGGGCACCTCCTGAGGATGGGAATTGGAATGCGCCGCGAGTCGCGCTTCACGCGCGAGCACGGCCTTGCAGAGCGCGATGCGCGCCCCGGTGATGTGACCGTCGCTGCGAAACCGCATGACGAGATTGCTCAACATCGATTGCGGATAACGGCGTCCGGTAAGAATTGAGCGCATCAGTTCACCGGCCAGTTGCGGTGACACATCGTCCGCCTTGGGCTTCTGGCCGCCGTGCATCGGTGCAGTCTGTAACGCCAGCCACCCGCTACCCGGCGCGATGCCTTTCCAAGGTGTCGGCTCCAGCGCCAGATCTCGATGATGCTGCGCATAGTGGCGAGCCAGTCGGTCCAGGGTATCGGTGCACCAGAAGCGTACCGAAAGACGCGCCGCGTTGGGAGCCAGGCCGAGCACGAAAAAGCGTGTGCCGCTTTCCAGCCGAGGATCGAGCTCCGCCAGCGGATGCCCTTGGGCGACCTGGCCCAGCAGGCTGCCCAGTTTGGCGGCTTCCTGTTCGTCGCTCGGCGGCTTGTTGAGCATGGCGAAAAAATCTTCGGCGGCCTCGGCGTGCGCCGCATTGCTGGCCTCGGCCCAGAACACCACGGTGGCATCACCGATTTGCAGGCGCTGATGGTTGTCACTGTCGCCGCGCAGCAAATGGTTGAGTGCCGTGGAGTAACCGAAGATAGCGGCTTTCGAGATAGCAGCGTTGGCCTGCCCTTTATGGCCATAGGAGTTGTAGGCATCGCTATTGAAGGAGACGAGGGAAGCGCCCGATGACTGGGCGTCCCTGACCCCTCGAATGGCCGGGTGATCGATGCCCAGAGGAGTTGTTTCACCGGTAATCAGACACTGCCCGATCTCTCCCTCATCGTTTTCCAGCGCTGAACGCCACAGCTCGCGTGCTACCGGGTTTTCATGCAGATAGCGCTGCTGCCCGTCGAGACGGAACACAATATTAGTGTCCAGCATCTCTTCGCTGTATCCAGGCAGTTCAGCGAGTTGCTCCGGTTGCCATTGATTGATCAGATTCAGGAAGGCAATCAATTCCGGATCACCGCTCTCGCCGAACAGTGAAAACTGACGCGCCTTGAATGCGGCGTGCTCATCCGCCAGGCGTTTACCCTCTCCAGCGGTAACGCCCAAGGCATAGGCCGTCTTGTCCCATAGCGGGTAGGCGTGAATGCCAGAAGTACGGCGCTTATCGACCGGCACTTGCATAACGCGCGGGTGTGGTTTTTTGCTCGACGTATCGCGAAGATCAACGATTTGCAGCGGTACACCATCGGCCGAGAAGATCAGCGCATAGCTGACTTTCTCACTGCTGAAGCCGGGGACCGGCACCTTGTTCTGAGCCGCCAGACGCTGGTAGTAATCGTTGAGTGCGGAGAGAATCATGCCAGCGCCTCCACAAAGGGCGGCACCTCGATTACGCCGTCCTGCATTCTGGCGCGAAAGAATCGTGGCACCTTGCCGTTGGCGAAGTCGATATCATGCAGCATATAGCCCAGGTCGCGCTCACCACTCAGCTCATCGTCTGCCGCCGGCAACTGCTCATCGGACTCGATCAGCTCGAAGGCAGCGGGAAATTCCCGGGTGCCCAGGCACGGCATATGAAAGCACTGCCCCTGGCGGGCGCGGCGGTTGAAGATATCCAGGTGCTTGCCGGGCGTATCGCTGTCGTCGGCGCGGGGGGTGAACTCGAAGTGCGCCTCGATCACGTAGCCGACGTCACGCAGAATGGTCGCGGCGCGCTGCTGGCGGTTCTGGTTCTGATCAACGAAATAATGCACCTCATCGACACGTCCCGCCTTCATCGCCTTTGTAACGGTCGACGCCGGCAACTTGCCGGCCACCTCGTTGCGGCGGATCGATTCGAAGCGGACCGGTTTCAGCACATGGATGCGGTCGATACACCAGCGTATCGCCGGCTTCCAGTGGATGGCCTCCAGGATGCCGCGAGCCGCCGAGGGCGTGATCACGTCGTAGGAGACTCTCTCTACCTTCATCTCGGGCCGCGTGAAGCAAGCCCGCTCTCCCCAGATATGCAGACGAACCCCATATGTCATCTGCTGCTCCTTGTTTCCTGATGATGAGTATTGGCTTCACCAAATATTAGATTCACCAGAACGAAATGCCGGATCGCTCCAGTTCAGGCCCAGTGCCTTACAATCATAGAGATCCTCGTTGATCAGCACCATGAATTGGTCGCCGAACTTGTCTGGCTCAATAGCCGCGATGGCACCGACGCGCTCCAGGGCGGCAAATCCCTGCTGAGGTACCTGTACCGTATAGGGCTGCAGCTTGCGAGCGATACCCCCCACTCCCTCGGCATAGGCCAGCTGTCTCAGTGCAGCGCGAGCAATACCGTCTTTATCAACGGGAATGATCACGGCACGCTGGTTATTCTCGATCATGCGGAATTTCTGCTCGAGTGTGTCGAAGGGAAGGCCTTCGAGGCGGCCATCTTCGACCAGCTTTAGCAGGCCATGGCGATCCAGGCGCTGTGGCCCCTGCTGCCAGTACAGCAGCCGGAAATAGGCCTCTATCGCCACCAACGACAGGGGTGCCTCTCCGTGATGCCTGAGCACTTCGACGCTGGCCTGTGCGAACTGCTTAAGCTCAGATGGCGGCGCCCAGTCGTCGTTGGCGGTGGCGAAGATGGCGACCTCGCTATCTGATGCCCTGCGCCTCCCCTCCCGGTTGCAGCGCCCTGCTGCCTGGGCGATGGAATCCAGACCCGCCTCGGCGCGTAATACCCGCGGGAAGTCGACATCGACGCCAGCCTCTATCAGCGATGTCGAAATGACTCGGCAGGGCTCTCCTGCCTTCAGTATCCGACGTATCTCGTCCAGTACCCGGCGCCGATGCACGGCGTACATCGAGGTGGTCAGGTGGTAGGCACCGGGCCGATCCGCGATCGATTCGAACAGGGCCCGTGCATGACGACGGTTGTTGACGATACACAACACCTGCTCGGTGGCGAGCAACTCGTCGCGCAACGCTTCATCGTCCAGCGTTCCGATATGGCGCACGCTGACACGTTCCAACTGGCGGTAGAGGCGCTCAGGCTCTGGCGCCAGTTCTCTGAGGCCGCGCAAACCGCCGGCAAAGCTGCGCTCTGTGTCGTTAGTCTCGGCTAGCGCCGGCTGGGTCGCCGTGCACAGCACGACGCTGGTGCGATAGTTCAATGCCAGTTCATCCAGTGCCGCCACGCTGGGTCGCAGAAGAGGCAAGGGCATCGTCTGAGCCTCATCGAGGATGACCACGCTGCTCGCAATATTGTGCAGCTTGCGGCAGCGGGAGGTCTTGGCGGCAAACAGGCTTTCAAAGAACTGTACCGCCGTGGTGACGACGATCGGCATATCCCAGTTCTCGCTGTCGCGACGCAGCTTGTCGATGGTGTGGCGGTCCCGCTGGCTGCCAGCGTCGAAGGCACTATGGTGCTCCAATACCGCCGCCTTGCCATGCTCCCCCAGGGCCTCGCGAAACACGGCGGCGTTCTGCTCAACGATGCTGGTGAAAGGAATCACGTAGATCACTCGATCCATGCCGTGGGTGATGGCATGGTCGAGTGCCCATGCCAAGGAGGCCAATGTCTTACCGCCACCTGTCGGCACCGTTAAAGAGAACAGGCCGGGTGGAAGTTCGGCTTTGGCTCGCACATGGGAAAGTATCTCGCCACGTAAGCGATTGACGTCGCTATCTGCCTGGAAGGTGGCCAAGTGCTGATCCAGCGCATCACGCAGCACGTCCAGCGGCGGCCCGCCACCTCGCGCGAGGGGCACCCCTTTTTCATGCACGGCATAGAAGGCCTCGGTATCGATGAAATCGGCATCGACCAGGCAGGAAAAGACCATTCGTGCCAAGAAAGCGAGCTGGAAGTGAAAGCGCTCACGGCGCCATTCAAAATGCTGCGGTGGCACTAATTCGCTGGGCAGGGCTAACTCTTGATGCCATACCATATCGAGGGAAGATAAGTCTGCTTCCAATCGGTTCTGCAGTGGTGTGCGCTTACCCATATCCCGACCATTGGCCAGCCCCGCATGGTGCCCGGCGATCAGGTAGGCCAGTAGATGGCCAACGTGCGGATACTTCTCGATAGCGATATGCGCACCGGCCGTGGAGTGATCCACTCGCTCCGGCGAGCCTTCCAGGCGCCGCTGAAAGGGAAGGGTGTATTTTCCGACATCGTGCAGCAGCCCCGCGGCTTCTCCCCATGCTGCGGCACCGAAACGGTCCGCTCGCTCAGCCGCAAGCCGACCAACCGTTTCCAGGTGCCCTGCGAGAGTTTGCCAGTCAGATTTATCCGTTGCGGGTGTAGAGTGTGCGTAGAACATACATCCCTGCGGTTATTTATTATCGTCCTAACAAGCTAAGCACTTCTGCTCCCTCTCCGCCACCCCTGTGCATCCAACCACCGTACCCTTCAACCCGGTCCTGACTTCGTTCATGCTGAGGTCTCCACCACGGAAGGAGGCGTCTCGCCATGCCCGAAGCCACGGCACTCGCCTGGGATACCCTGGCCCGCTACCGGCTGATCGAGATCTTGGCGCTGTGGGAGGGTCGGGTGGTGGCCTCACAGCTAGGCGAGGCCTTCGGTATCGGGCGACAGCAGGCGCAGAAGGTGCTGCGCCAGTACCGCGCCGTGACGCCGGGCAACCTCCTCTACGACGAATCGCGCAAAGGGTTCCTGCCTACCGAGTCCTTTGCACCACGATTCGTCCGGGGCCGGGTTGAGGAGTACCTGCACCTGATGGGTTCCGATCAAGCGCCGGCGTCGCCCTTTGCCGGGCTGAGCCTCGCTTCGGCCACCACCGAATCGCTGCCGCTGCCCAGCCGCAAGGTCTCACCGAGGGTCGTGCGCGAGATCGTCAAGGCCGCGCGTGATGAGCAGCGCCTGGAGGTCACCTACGCGTCCTTCACCAGTCCCGCGGGCGAAGACCGCATCCTGGTACCGCATACCCTGGTGTTCGCCGCCGGGCGCTGGCACGTGCGTGCCTTCTGCGAGAAGCATCGCGACTACCGGGATTTCGTGCTGAGCCGTTTCCGCGGCGTGCCGGAACCGTGTGGCGACATGCTGGGCGAACACGGCATCGCCGAGGACATGGCCTGGCATACCCGGGTCGAGGTGCGCCTGATTCCCGACCGTCGGCTGCCACCGCGGGAGCGCGCGCTCATCGCGGGGGACTTTGGCATGCAGAACGGTGAGCTTGCCCTGTCGTGCCGAGGCCCGCTGGTGCTGTATGCGCTACGCGAGGTGGGGGTGAATCCCCATCACGTCGAGACCGAACCACGGGCCCAGCAGGTCGAGATCGCCAATGCCCAGGCACTGGCACCCTGGATCCACTGGGGCTAGGAGAGTACATGGCGATCGAACAAGGCTGGAAGCTCGCTGACCGAAGGCTACTCGCAGATCGACCCGGCCAAGGACGACGACGATACCGAGCACCTGGTCCCACACCGTGGAGCGCCTGATGCAGGTATGGCGCATCAGCGACGAACGCACATAACAGCCCCCGCCTAGGCTCGTGAGGGCCAGGAGGTGGGTGCCGTATTAAAGCACAAGGTTGAGGGCGCTGAGCCCATTAGGCTCAGGCCTGCATCCTGAGCGCATTGGCCGGCATAGCCGGCCGGTCATCCAGTCGGATACGGGTCAGCACATAGACCAAGGGGCGCTCGGGGTTGCCATTGGTGCCTGAAGGATCCCCACGAATTCTGTGCTATTCGGCGCATAACGCTTGCTCCCTGACTTCCTCACGAAGGTTCTCTCGGAGAATTTTCCAGGAGGGCCAGGGCACGGCGCCG